>CADBOG010000021.1 GCA_902796265.1 uncultured Bacteroidota bacterium | reverse complement strand
GCGGAAAGAGAGGGATTCGAACCCCCGGACCCGTGAAGGTCAACGGTTTTCAAGACCGCCGCATTCGACCGCTCTGCCATCTTTCCAAAAGAGATTGCAAAAGTACACAGATTTTTCAAACTACCAAAATTTTTCTACACAAAAAAGATATTTACAACTAAGAATCAGTGTTTTATAAGCGAAAAAATATTTAAAAAAGGAGGTATTTTGCGGACAGGTTGAGAAAAAAAGGTCGATTTTTTGAGAAATTGACCTTAAAAATGATGAAAAATGATGCTGAGTAATGATTGATGACAAATATTTAATTCATATATATAATGCACGGTATCAGAGGATTGAGATAAATAATTCAAATATTTTGAAAAAAAATTTTGTCATATCATAAAATTGGAGTAATTTTGCACTCGCTTTCGGAGAAAAAAGACAGTTTTCTTCAACTCAAACAAAGCACGCATTCCTCAATAGCTCAGTTGGTTAGAGCACCTGACTGTTAATCAGGGGGTCGCAGGTTCAAGTCCTGCTTGGGGAGCAAAAAAACAGATAATATTCCTCAATAGCTCAGTTGGTTAGAGCACCTGACTGTTAATCAGGGGGTCGCAGGTTCAAGTCCTGCTTGGGGAGCAAAAGGCGCTGAAATCAAACAGCGCTTTTTTTATTGGGTCGAAACCCCTAAAGATTGAGTGCCATGAAAACCATCCTTATAGTCTTCTTATTCACGCTGGGCGTTGTTGCTCTCTGCTTTGCAGGATTGGGCATCAAAATGGTGCTGAAGCGGAATGGCGAATTCAAGCGCCATTGCAGCAGCATTGACCCTTATACCGGAAAGGGAGGCGGATGCGAGTGCGCTAAGCGTGCTTTATGCGACATTAGGAAGAAGCATCCTTATCAGCCTCTGGAGGTTAATCAAGAGTTGCTCAAGGAGATGGGGAAGAAATAGATTATCTCAGTAGGGCGTCGATGATATCGGAAGCAATTATTGAGGCTTGAGGACGATGAGAGGCTGCTATGTCGCCTGCACGGCCATGAAGATATACTGCCCATGCCACAAGCTTTTGGATATAAACTCTTTCCTGTCCTGAATAGCAGACAGCTTCGCTCGATTTATATCCATCCGAAGAATCATGCCTATCTGAAGAGTCATGTCCATCCAAAGACTTATGTGAATTAGATGGGTCATGTAAAGAATAAGCTCGGCTTTGTGCCAAAAGCGAAAGAATGACGCCAGTAAGCACATCGCCGCTTCCGGCAGTTGCCATTCCCGGATTGCCGGTATTGTTTTGTATGGGTTCTAAATCGGGTGCATAGATTGTAGAACGGTGCCCCTTGCGGACAATGAATAGTTCGTGAAGATTGCACATCTGCTGCGTGTCGGCATCACCGAAAAGACGCTGGAACTCCATTGCATGAGGTGTGATGACTGCATCATGGGCAAGATGCATATTCTCAGGCATGAGGGCAAGATTGTTAAGGCCATCGGCATCGATGACGAGTCCCCTTTGCGAGATGTCTTTTTTCTTGAGTTCCTGAAAAGCAGTAAGGAGATTGGTGAGTGCCAAACGAGTGCGAGGGTCGGTACCCAAACCAGGTCCCACGGCTACTGCATCGTATCGCGAAAGGTCGGCCGGAAGCGAGGTGAAGAGATCATCGTCATTATCGATAGAGAGCATTGCCTCTGGCACGGCTGTCTGTATGATGTTGACGCCGCAGCGAGGAACATGGACGGTGAGGAGGCCGACACCCGAGCGTAGACAGGCGCGCGCAGCAAGCACAGCGGCACCCATTCTGCCAAGCGAACCAGCGACAAGGAGTGCATGGCCATAGTGGCCTTTATGGCTATCAGGATTGCGGGAATAGAGGAAAGGGAACATTTATAAGAGGTTTCAGATATTAATATGAAAAAAATGGCAACACGCAAGATACGTGTTGCCATTTTTCATTATTAGTTGGATTAGTTTTCGGGTTTGAGTGTTCCAACAGCGTAGTGGCCGAGGTCAAAGTAGCGTTTGGCAAGGCGCTTGAGGTCCTTGGTGGTGATGCTGTTGACCATAGCTTCGTAGTTGGTGATGTTGGCATCACGGTTCTCATTGTAAAGCAGAGAGCCCATGATCTGTCCCATCCAGAAACCATTCTCCTGGACGCGAGTCTCACGCTCCTTAATCATCTGTTTCTTGACTTTCTCGAGAGTCTCGTTGTCGCAACCTTTCTTGCGGCACTCCTTGATAAGGTCGATAGCGGCCTTCTCAACGCTGGCGCAATTCTCGGGAGCGCACTGGAGATAGAACATCCAGCTGACACTACCGTTGAAATCGATGTCGTAACTAGCGGTTGAATAGGGGCTGTAGGTCTCGCCCATCTTCTCGCGGATGACCTCGGTAGTACGAATCTGAAGAGCCTCGGCAAGAGCAGAGACAGCGACACGCTCGCGAAGGTCGTTCTTGTTCTCAAAGCCTTCGGTTTCGCCCATAACGAGGACCATACCTTGCTTGTCTGTACCGGCAAGGGTCAAGCTGTGGTTAACACCAGGAGCCAGTTTGGGGCTCTTGTCGATGGGTTTCTCGTTTTTCTGCTTGCCGTTGGAGGGCAGGATGTTGAGATATTTGGCGATAAGCTTGACGTCGTCATCGCTAATGTTACCAACGAAGATGAAGGTCTGGGTGCTGGCATCAGCAAAACGCTCGGAATAGATCTGATAGACGCGGTCGAAATCGATGCCATCGATATCTTTCTCGGTAGGCATAACCACGAGACGAGGATTGTGGTTGTAAGCCATCTCGTAGAAGTCTTTCATGAATTTGGCCTGAGGATTGGCAGCAGCCATGCGGACCTGAGTGCGGAGAGTCTCGATGTTGCGGTCGAACGACTCGCGATCCTTGCGAGGTGCCTCATAGTAGAGGTCGACAAGCTGGAGCATGGTTTCGAGATCCTTAGGCACGCAGCTGCCACGGAAGCCCTGAGTGACGTTGCTGATGTAGGGGCTGCAGCTCACGGTCTTGCCCTGGAGCTTCTTGCTGAGCTGGGTGCTGCTGAAGTTTGCAATACCGGCATCATCAACAAGGCCATCAACCTGACCTACCATGTAGGCCTCAGCATCGCTGTAACGGCAGGAACCGCCATAGGAGAAGCTGGACATCTGGATTTCGTCCTCTTTGTAGTTGGTCTTCTTGATTACGAAGGAGACACCGTTGGGGAGCATATACTGGGTGAAGCCCAAAACCTTGTTGGAAGTGAGTTCTACGGGGATGCAGTCCTTAACCTCTTTGCTGAAGAGAGGCTCATCCTTATAGGTGTCAATCCAGGGTTCGGTCTTTACAGTCTTGTTGTCGGTGACGACCTTGAGGATTTCGGCTTTGGTGGGGATTTTGTAGCCCTCTTTTTCGGGAGCGGTGAGGATATAGATGAAGTTCTCATCGGTAATCCAGTCTTTTACGACGGCATTAACCTCTGCAAGGGTAATATCGGGCATGAACTCGCGAGCGTAAGCGTCCTCCTGGCGGATGCCGGGGATAACCTCACCCTCGAGGAAGTGGTTGGTATACTCCTGAGCGAAGTTGTTGCTCTGGGTCTTGTTGAGCTCTTTGGCCTGTTTGCGATAGTGCTCGAGCATGCTCTCTTTGGCGCGGTCAAGTTCGGGCTGGAGGAAACCGTGCTCGTCGACGCGCTTCATCTCCATAAGGAGCTTAGCGGTAGCCTCGTCGATGCGGTTATCCTTCGGATAAGCTGACAGGAAGAAGCCATCGGTGTGCTTGCCAATGAATCCGCCGTAGCCGCCACCAGCATAGAGGAAGGGAGCGCTGGCTTTCTCGGCCATATCAGCAAAACGAGCGTTGATGATAGAAGTAGCAAGTTCGCGAACGAGCATCTGACGATAGTCGCCAATGGTGCCGGTAGGAGCTTTTTTGTGTTTCCAAATCATCTGGATGCCAGCTGAGGAGGCCTCTTTGTCGGTAGCGATTGCCACGAGGGGTTCCTTGTTGCCGGGCACCTCATAGTCGGGACGCGGTTTGGGGTTAGCGGGCATCTTATTGTCATTGAAATACTCTTTCACTTTGGCTTCCATCTTGTCGACATCGAAGTCGCCAACGATGATGACGGCCTGCAGGTCAGGACGATACCAGTCCTCGTAGAAGCGGACGATGGTGGGGCGCTTGAAGTTCAGGAGAACCTCTTCGGTTCCGATGGGGATACGGTCAGCATAGCGGGAACCCTTGAGCATGATGGGCCAGTACTGCTTCTGGAGACGGTCCTGAGCACCGAGACGACCACGCCACTCTTCGATGATGACACCACGCTCAGCGTCGATTTCCTTAGGATCCATGAGGAGCTTGGAAGCCCAACCGTCAAGAATTTTCATACCCATCTCGAGCATCTCATCGTCGTTAGGCATGTTGACATAGTAAACAGTCTCGTCGAAAGAGGTCCATGCGTTGACATGGCCACCAAACTGTACACCTTTTGCCTGGAGCTTGCTAATCAGTTCGTTGTGAGGATAGTACTCAGTACCATTGAATGCCATGTGCTCTGTGAAGTGAGCAAGACCACGCTGATCCTCGTCTTCCATGACTGAACCCGCGTTGACGGCGAGGCGGAACTGTACGCGGCCCTCGGGTTTCTTGTTGGAGCGAATGTAGTAGGTGATGCCGTTAGCAAGCTTGCCCATACGGACTTTCTTGTCGATAGGCACCTTAGCGGTGAGGTCGCTTTTTTTCTCTTTCTTGCTGCCACCGACACCAAGCTGAGCATAGCTCACACCTGCTGCGGCAAACAAAAAGAGCAACATTACTAAAAGTTGTTTCTTCATTTTTAATTGGAATTTAATTTATTATATTAGAATTTGTGTTTTTTCGCAAATGCAAAGATAGCATTTTTTTTTGACTTCACAACAATATACGTTTGAAAGATGCAAAATCTTACAAACGTATAAAAATATTTCGGACAAACCCGAAGGGTTTCATAGCCTTACGGCACTTAAAGCCTGAAACTTGAACTTTTGGAGCAGCGAGCGCAGAGCCAAACTTGTTTGAGCTATGCCGAGTCGTGACAAAAGTCAGCGAAGCTAAACTTGAAACCTGAAACTTGAAACCTGAAACCTGAAACTTGAAACCTGAAACTTGAAACTTGAAACGACCGTGAGGCCTCTTGTTCACAATGACTGTTCGAGATAGTGACGTAGCTGTACGGGAGTAACATCATGATGTATCTCGCCGCCAACAGCATAAGAGATAGCACCCGTCTCCTCGCTGACTATCACCGAGATAACATCAAGTTGTTCGGTAACACCGATTGCCGAACGGTGACGAAGCCCGAGGTTGGGATCGATGCTAAGATTTGACGATACAGGAAGTATGCAACGGGCGGCAACTACTTGATTACCTTTGACGAGGACTGCACCATCATGGAGTGGCGAATTTTTGAAAAAGAGCGTCTCAAGGAGAGCCGAAGAGACAATTGCATCGATGCGCTCGCCCGTGTTAATTATCTCGTTTACTTCATTTTGGCGAATAAAGACAATCAGAGCTCCCGTTTTGCTTTGCGACATGTGCATGCAAGCTTGGATATAAGGCTCGAGGTCGAGTGACGACTTCTGGTCGCTGACATGTTTCTTCCAGAATTTGAATCGCTTAAGGAGGCTATCGCCCTCGATGCTTGTCTTTGTGCCGACAAGCAGGAGGAAACGACGAATTTCGGGTTGGAAGACTATGATTAGGAGTATAAGACCTATCGATATAAATTGACCCAAAATAGTGGAGGTCAGACGCATACCGAAGAGCGTGGAGAGTTGCCACAAAATGTAAATAATGATTAGCGCCCAGAAGATACGCAAAACGTTGGTGCCGCGAACAGCCTTATAAACCTGATAGGCGAGGAAAGCGACGAGTGTTATGTCGATGATGTCGACAAAATTGATTGAAGGTAAACCTGGTAGCATGATGGTTAAAGGTTAGAGTTTTATGTTATAAAAATGCTTGTATCAATTCTTGTTCATTTCAATATTCTTCTGCTCATAATTCTTAGGCTTATTCGTTTTCTATTTCTGCTCGCTTATTTTACCTATTACATCTATCGTTTGGCGGGCGGCTGCGACATCGTGCAAACGAAGCAGCTGGGCACCAGCAAGAAGTGCTGCCGAATGAAGTACTATGGTGCCTGTAAGTGCATCATCGGGAGTCGTGCCGAGGAGTTTGTAAATCATCGACTTGCGCGAAAGTGCCACAAGAAGAGGATTGTCGGGGAAGAGTTGGCGAAACTCGGAGAGATGCGACATGATTTGGTAGTTTTCGTCAAGATTCTTCGAGAATCCAAAACCCGGGTCGATAATAACATCGCGAACACCCATCTCGCGAAGCTTGGCATTAAGCTCAGAAAAACGCAAAACCATATCGCCCATAACGTCATATTTGCCCTCATGGTTTTTCCGTCCTTCAACGCCTGCGGGGTCATTGGTGCCACCTAACGGATTGTGCATCAAGATATATGGCATACCCAAATCAGCAACCGTCGTGAACATTTCTGTATCGAAAGCTCCTCCGCTAATATCATTAATAATGTCAGCACCAGCTTCGTATGCTGCTCGGGCGGGAAGCGAATAGCAAGTGTCGACCGATATTACCGCATCACTCAACTCGCGGCGTACAGCAGAAACGACTGCAGCAAGGCGTTTTGCCTCTTCGTCGGGAGCGAGAAGTGTTGCCCCAGGACGAGTGGAGACGACACCTATATCTATAATATCGGCACCTTCGTTGGTCATCAAAACGGCACGCTCAACCCATTGATGCTCATCCTTATAGCGCCCACCATCATAGAAAGAATCGGGAGTCGCGTTGAGGATGCCCATCACGGCCGGACGTTCGTATCGGATGACCCTTCCGCCACAGCATATTGAGAATGGAGAAAAAGAAATATTTGCAGACATAACAATAAAAGAACGAACTTCGCGTTCCTTTATTGTGTGCGATTTTTTCATATAATCATCGAGATACTTTTGAAGAACATTTTGACGAACTAAGCCCTTATCTTTTAATCTTTTACCTTTCAATCTTTTAATCCACCGATAGTGACCAAAACAGAAAAAGAATTCGAGCAGGAAATCAAAATCTGCCGCGACATATTTGAGAAAAAAACTCGCGATTACGGCACCTCGTGGCGAATATTGAGGCTGCCGTCGCTTACTGACCAAATATTCATCAAAGCCAACCGCATCCGCAGCATTGAGGAAACGGGCGAGAACAAGATTGGCGACGATGTGAGAGGCGAGTATGTAGCAATGGTGAACTATGCCGTTATGGCATTGATTCAGCAAGAGTTGGAGGGCAACTCGCAGATGGAATTGCCGCTGGCGAAAGCCCTCGAACTCTACGACAAACATCTGGGTAGAACCGTGAAGCTGATGCTCGACAAAAACCACGACTATGGCGAAGCTTGGAGACAGATGCGCGTAAGCTCGATGACCGACCTTATACTCATGAAACTGAGACGAATAAAACAGATAGAAGACAACAACGGCAAGACCGAAATCTCTGAAGGCGTCGAAGGCGGATATATGGACATCATCAACTATTCTCTCTTCTGCCTCATACGATTGAGCGAAGAAAATAAAGAATAATAACTGAGCAACTGATAATCGAGAACGAATCGACAAAAGATAAAAAAAAAACGGACATTTTGTCATGTCCAAAAATATTTTCCAACTCTAACTTAAGTCTAACTTAACTCTAACTTAAGTCTAACCTAACTCCTACCCCAATAACATGACATTTTGTCAGTCCCAAAACAAAAATCTCATCAACATCCAACACCCCAACACATATCATGATAAAAGAAACCACTACAAATAAGACAATCAGAATTATAGCCCGCTGGTTTGTGGGCTTGGTGTTTATCTTCTCCAGCTTCACCAAAGGTGTCGACCCACTGGGAACAGCCTTCAAGGTAGAAGAGTATATGACCGCATGGAGTTTTGGAAGCATCAGTTTCGACTGGGCTCTCCCGTTGGCACCCTTCCTCTCCATGACCCTCATCACTATGGAATTCCTTGTGGGCGTGTTGCTTATCACCGGCTCATTCCGCAAATTGAGTGCATGGTTGCTTACGTTGATGATGGTGTTCTTCACCTTCACAACACTCTATGACGCCATCACCAACAAGGTTAGCGACTGCGGCTGCTTCGGTGATTTCCTGAAACTTACCAACTGGCAGACATTCTGGAAGAACGTTGTGCTCGATGTGCCAACAGCCTTCATCTTCCTCACTCGTCGTTGGCCAAGGAAGAAGAAGTTCGAGAGCGACCTTATTATCAGCCTCGTAGCCATTGCCGCCATGATTATCTTTGGCATCTACAACATCAACAACGAACCCGTCCTTGACTTCCGTCCCTGGAAGGTGGGCAACGTGATGATGGACAACCTCGAGATGGGTTTGGAGACCACCAACGAGGTGACTTACAAGAACAAAGAGACTGGCGAATTCAAGACGATGGATTCCAAAGCCCTTATGGAATGCTATGCTGCCGACCCGCAATGGGGCGAGAAATGGGAATGGGTTGGAACCAGCACCGTGAGCCCTTACGAGATTCGTGACCCCAAGAACGACAGCGTCGTATCGTTCCCCGTTATGGATGCCGATGGCGAGGATTACACCTTCGACCTGATTGGTGCCGTCGACGGTCCCGTATTGATTTGCACGATACACCACATCGGTGATGTCAACGAGCGAGGAATCAAGGCTATAGCCGAAATGAAACAGTTGGCTATGGACCGCGATATCCGCTTTGCGGTCATCTCTAATGCCGAGAAAAGCGAGTTGCTGCAGTTCCTCTATGGCAACACGCTTATGGATGTTGAATACTATTTTGGCGACGAAAAGGCACTTGAGGCAATGATTCGCAGCAACCCGGGATTTGTCCTCATGCAAAACGCCACCGTCAAGGGAAAATGGCACTACAAGAATGTCGACAAAGCCAAAGAGTTCCCATTCGAAATCAATGAGTAGCAACAAAATAGCAAACTTTTCAACCTTTAATCACGTAACCTTTTTAACCTATTAATAATGATTCAGAGAATCCAATCTTTCTACCTGGTACTTGCTGTGGTGTGCATGATACTTATGTTCAAATTCCCGATAGCCACCTACACCACTTCGACCGTAAACGGCGACATTAGCGCCGCCCTTCAGCTAACCAGCACTAAATCAGTCGTGGCCGAAAACGCAATAGATTATCATTTTGTAGGCGACGACATGGTGAAATTTGGTGGCAAATGGGTATTGACCGTTTTGGCCATACTCACAGGTGTCATCGCTCTTGTAAGCCTTTTCCTATTCAAGAATAGAGTGTTGCAGATGCGTGTAGTCGCTTTTGCTTTCCTGTTCAACGTTGTGATGATTTTCCTCATCTTCTTCTGGGCAATCAACGGTACGGGTGGCAACGGAGGATACCTCAACGCTCTGCGTGCCACAGGTTTGATGGGCAACGAAATCACAACCAATATGTTGACTCCAGGAACGATAGCACCCATCATTTCAGTCATCCTCTTCTTCCTGGCTCAAAGAGCTATCAAGAAAGATGAGATGAAAGTTCGCGCAGCCGACAGACTTAGATAGTTGATAATTAGCCAATCATGATTATGTTTGGCAACCATGAAAGATGCTTGTTGAAAATTGAAAATCGAGATTAATTCAATAGAGGAGCTGCCGGAAGTTGCTCGCAAATTGCTGGAAACCTTCCCCGAAGAAAGATTCTATGCCTTCTTCGGCTCGATGGGTGTCGGAAAAACGACCCTCATCAAGGAGATTTGCAGACAGATAGGCGTCATGCAGAATGTATGTAGCCCCACTTTCGCAATAGTGAACGAATACTGCGACGGAGAAGGCGAACCCGTATACCACTTCGACTTCTACAGGTTGAAGAATCTTGCCGAAGCCTATGACATAGGTTACGAAGAGTACTTCTACTCAGGCAATTGGTGCTTTACCGAGTGGACGGAAAAAATAGAGTCCCTCCTACCCGACCATTACCTGCGGATTGACATCTCCGAGCATGACGGCAAACGCTCTTTCGAAGCTTCTGAAATCTAAGGACTTGCATTTTGCATGTCCTTTTTATTATAGTTATTCTAAAAAAAAACGTACTTTTGCATTCTTAATACTGAACAATTAATGGCAAAAATTAAAGCTAAAATATCTGAAAGTGAAGCGCTTGCAAAGCTTGCGGCATTAGGCATGGACAACAAAAAAGGGTTGGATATCGTGATGCTCGACCTTCGCGAAATAGAATCGGCCCCGACCAACTTCTTCGTCATATGCAGCGGCAATGTGCCGTCGCATGTTAGTGCTATCTGCGATGGTGTCTTCGAAACCATCAAGAAAGCTACCGGCCTCAATCCCAACCGCATCGAGGGCTACGAGAATGCCGAATGGATTTTGATGGATTATTTCGACATTGTGGTTCATATTTTCTTGAAAGACAAACGTCAACACTATCGTCTCGAAGAACTTTGGGCTGATGGCAAGGAAATAAAGATTGAAACAAATAGTGCAAAATCCAACTCAAAGGAATAAATACTGTGAGCATAATTGATAATGTGAAATACTGATGGAAGAGAACAATAACCAAAATTGGGAACAAAATAACAATCAGAACACTAACCCACAAAAGCCAAAGAACAATCCCGGCCAACAAGGCAACAAAAACAAGAATGGCAACGGGAAAAAGAAAGGCAACGAATGGGTTATGTACATCTTGTATGCTGTGATTATCCTCTCGCTCGGTGGCGTATGGCTCGGTGGCGGTGGCAGCAAAGGCAGCAGCAAGGAAATCACTTGGAGCAAGCTCGACGAAATACTGCGTCGCGGCGACCAGGAGAAGATTGTCATCGTTGATGGTAAATATGCCGAAATCTTCATCAAGGAGGATGCAATCAACATCGACACAACCTATAAAGAGCTGCTTGGCCCCAACAAAGATGCCAAAAACGCTGGCTATTACACACATAAGTTTGTCAGCGTAGAGAGTTTCAAGAGCGACATCGATATGGTGGCTCAACAAAACTTCGAGCGCGACACCGCTGCGTTGGCCGACACCAATGCCGCAAGTCGTGCTCAGATGATTGACCAGTTGCGCCGCGAGAACCACATCGACCTCACGGCTCGCGAGAGCGACAAGACATGGGAGAAGATTGCGTATTGGTTCGGGCCGCTATTGATGATTCTGCTTTTCTTCTTCATCATGAGCCGTGTGGCTAATCGCCAGATGGGCGGTGGCGGCGGAATATTCAGCGTCGGCAAGTCAAAAGCCAAAATATATGACGGAAAGACCTCTACGAATGTGAGTTTCAAGGACGTTGCCGGTTTGGCCGGAGCCAAAGAGGAGGTGATGGAGGTCGTTGACTTCCTTAAGAACCCTAAGAAATATACCGCATTGGGCGGAAAAATACCAAAGGGCGTGCTGCTCGTTGGTCCTCCAGGTACCGGTAAGACCCTGTTGGCAAAGGCCGTAGCTGGCGAAGCCAATGTGCCATTCTTCTCGATGTCGGGTAGCGACTTCGTGGAGATGTTTGTAGGAGTTGGTGCATCGCGTGTGCGTGACCTCTTCGAGGAGGCAAAGAAGAAATCACCCTGCATTATCTTCATCGATGAGATTGACGCCGTTGGTCGCGCTCGCGGTCATAGCGGATTGAGCAACGCCAACGATGAACGTGAAAACACGCTTAACCAGCTGCTTACCGAAATGGACGGTTTCGGAACCAACAATGGTGTCATAGTGATGGCTGCCACCAACAGAGCCGATGTCCTCGACCGCGCCCTGCTGCGTGCTGGCCGTTTCGACCGTCAGATTTACGTCGAACTGCCAGATATCGAGGAGCGTAAAGCCATCTTCGAGGTACACATGAAGAACCTTAAGCTCGGCAATGACATCGACCGCGATTTCCTCTCCAAACAGACACCTGGATTCTCTGGTGCCGACATCGCCAATGTCTGCAACGAAGCTGCTCTTTGTGCTGCACGCAAAAACAAGACTGTCATCGAGAAACAGGATTTCCTCGATGCCATCGACCGTATCATCGGTGGTCTTGAAAAACGTTCGAAAGTGATAACCCCCGAAGAGAAGAAAACCATAGCTTACCACGAATCGGGGCATGCATCTGTCAGCTGGCTTCTGCGTTGGGGCGACCCTCTGGTGAAAGTCACCATCGTGCCTCGCGGCAAAGCCTTGGGTGCCGCATGGTATCTGCCTGAAGAACGCCAGATAACCACTTATGATCAGATGTTTGACGAACTCACATCTCTAGTTGCCGGACGTGCAGCCGAAGAGGTTGTGTTCGGCATGATTTCTACAGGAGCTCTCAACGACCTTGAGCGTGCCACAAAGATTGCTTTCTCGCTGGTTACCTACTATGGAATGAGTCCGATGATTGGCAATGTCAGCTACTACGACACTCAGAGTCAGGGTGAATTCAATTTCACCAAGCCTTTCAGCGAGAAGACCAACGAGTTGATTGATGCCGAAGTGAAACGGATGGTGGAAGACGCCTACGCTCGTGCAAAACAGATCATTATCGACAACCGCGAGAAACTCGACGCTCTTGCCAAAGTGCTATACGACCGCGAAGTCATTTTCCGTGAAGATGTCGAAAGCATCTACGGCCCTCGTCCTTGGGACAAGAAAGAGGAAAAGCCCTCCAATCCTGACAACAACGACACCCAAACCACCCAAACCACCCAAACCACCCAAACCACAGAAACCACTCAAACCGTATAAACCCCACAAACCACGTGAAAGACAACCGACTGAAAGAACAGGTGTTCCGCACCATACGAGAAGCTCTTATTGAGCGCAACGATACCCAAGACAGGGCAAGCGCTTTCTACATGCATTCCCGTCAGGATGGCGACAACAACTCTCATGTCGAAAGTCCTTTCATCAACGGTGACGAAAAAGATTTAAGTGTTGTTTTCGCTAAGAGTTTTCCGAAGAACTATGGCGGTTTATTCTACTGCTATTCGGAAGACGACCTGCGAAACAAAGTCCTGGAGATTCAACAACTTCACAACGGGGTAACTATAGGATGCGCCTCGGAGAACCTCACAGGATTCCTTAAGCACCTGAATGTGGAGAATTGCGAAACCTGCGATTTGGGGCACACACATCAGCTAGGTGCCACTTTGTGCGAGGCGCTGATAGCTTGGCAGGGAAGCATCGTCATATCCTCAAACCTAGGTTTGGGAACAACGATACCCTCTCTACCCGAGACGACGATAGTGATTGCATTCACCTCACAGGTGGTTGCCGACTGGGAAGAGGCTAATGAGCGCATCAAACAACTCTATCCCAACTACCCCGACCAAATCATGGTGACCCATCCTGCCAGCTATGCTTACCGCAAAGGACAACAAAAACTATATCTCATCCTTATCGAAGACGAACAATGAAAAAAATCCTCACACGCTCTATCAGCGGAGCAATTTATGTAGCCATCATCGTAGTTTCCATCTATTTAGGACAATGGATAGGAAACTTTAATCTTGGTGACCTTGTGTTCATATTTCTCATCACCGTAATAGGAATGATTGGCGTTCATGAAGCCGTGAGCAACCTGCACAAAAGCGGACGACAAGTGAACAGAGTGCTTTGCTACTTTCTAGCCGCTATGGTATTCCTTACATTCATTGGTTGCTACATCTTTACTTCAGCTGAGAAATGGGCTGTTCAGGAAAGTGCCGCAAAGACATCCCTAATGCTTTCCATTGGATTGTTGTTGCTTATGCCTACTGTGACACTCATCATTGAGCTCTTCCGCAACGGAAAAGAGCCTTTCGCATCGGTAGGACACACCTTGTTGTCTGTGATTTGGGTAGTAATCCCCATGATATCTCTCATCTACATCCATACAATGGATTATAAGATGCTTATGCTGCTATTCATCCTCATCTGGGTGAACGACACTTTTGCCTACCTTACAGGCATGAAGTTCGGTAAACACAAAATGTGGGAACGCCACTCACCAAACAAGACTTGGGAGGGAACCTTTGGTGGTTTGTTTTTCTGTTTGTTAGCCGCCATATTCATAGGACCTGTGCTTACTGATGAGCATTCAAGGATTCTCCTCGCCATCATCGGTTTGGTCAGCAGCGTCTTCGGCACCTTGGGCGACCTTGTGGAATCGATGTTCAAACGCAGTTGCGGCATAAAAGACAGCGGCAACATCATGCCTGGTCACGGAGGAATCCTCGACCGCTTTGACAGCTTGCTCGCCTCTGCGCCTTTTCTGCTCGCCATCTTATTGATTTCTAATATCCAATAGCAATACAATCAATAAACCCAATCAGCAATATTACACCTCATGTACATTCACAAAGAAGGATACCGTCTATTAGTTAGCACATTTGCAATATTTGCACTTATAACTGCTGCGATGTTTATCTTCAGCCGTCCTCTGAATTTCTTCAACTATCTGATGATTTTCCTGATGTTCGGCTTCTGGATAGCATTGGCATCGTTCTTCAGAATTCCGAGACGCATCTTCACAGAAGACAAATCCCGCCTTATAGCTCCTGCCGATGGTGTAATATGCACTATCGAACAGACTTACGAGAAGGAATATCTTAACTGCGAATGCCTGATGGTCAGCGTCTTCATGAACGGTACCGACGTTCATGTCAACCGTTATCCCGCTGACGGCACCATTGAGTATGTGAAATACCATAAAGGCAACTACTTTATTGCCTCCTATCCAAAATCATCGCTGATGAACGAGCGTGCAAGCATCGGCATGAAACTCAATAACGGAAATAGGATACTAATGCGCCAGGTGGCGGGCGTTATGGCTCGCCGCATTGTCTGCTATGCCCACGAGGGTGAGCAAGTGAAACAGAACCAGGAAATGGGCTTCATTAAATTCGGCTCGCGTGTCGACCTTTTCCTTCCTCTCGACACAGAGATAGATGTGGCACTCGAAGATGTCGTTCGCAACGGCATCACTCCCATAGCAAAGATTGTGTAAATATATAATAGGTATTTACATTATATATGACTATTGCCGAACAGATAATATACGAAGACAACCACCTGATTGCCATCAATAAACGTTGTGGACAGATTGTGCAGGGTGACAAGACAGGCGACGTGACGCTTCCTGATATGATAAAAGCTTATATGAAGGAGCGCGACGGCAAACCTGGTAATGTCTTCTGCGGTGTGATTCACCGATTAGACAGACCCGTGAGTGGTGTGGTGCTGTTCGCAAAGACATCAAAAGCTCTCAGCAGAATGAATGATGCGGTGAAACAGAGAGAAATGAAAAAAATCTACTGGGCAGCTTGCAAGGAAGCCCCTATTCCTCCCGAAGGAAGATTGGAAAACTGGTTGACGAGAGATGAGAAAAGCAACAAAGCATTTGTTGTGAATCCTCTTGTGGGACGCAAAGATGCCACATGCAAGTTGGCTGTGCTGGATTACAAAGTGATTGGAAGGAGTGATGGCGGTTATTATATCGTCGAGGTGGAGCTGCATACAGGACGTCATCATCAAATTCGGGCACAGCTGGCAAACATCGGCTGCCCCATCAAAGGTGACCTGAAATATGGGGCACAAAGGTCGAATCCCGATGGCGGCATATCGCTGCATGCGAGGAGCATAACGTTTGTGCATCCTGTGAGAAAGGAAGATGTGACGATAGTGGCAGAACCCACAGACAAATGTTTGATTATTTGATTGCCTTGTTATACATAAATATATAAACACAATAATTCAAAAAAACCGGTAATAACTAATACAATAATTCAAAAAACCGAAAACAACAAATTTACCAATACATGAAATACTTTTTCACTTTAGCATTTATGCTTATTTTGGCGGGGACAACGCTCGCACAGAACTACAGCGTCAAGCAGAGCGACTTCAGCCAAATCAAAATCTCTTTCTCCTCATCTGATATTTCGGTGCAGGAAGCTCAACTTTTGGGCAACCAGTTCATTTCCATAGACATGAATGGTTTCAGCAAACAACGTGTGGCTGGTAAGCCTGCGTTACCATCTTTGGTAAAAACCATCGAGGTGCCTCTTGGAGATGGACTTAAATACGACATCCTTGCCATCAGCAGCGACACTCTTGATGGCAGTGCGCTGGGTATCAGTATGCCTATTGTACCTGCACAACCCTCAAGAAGCAAAAGCGACGTGACTCCCGCTACACTAGTGATGGATAATGCCACATATACGAATAACGCGTTCTGCGGAGAGCCTATCATTGTTGTCGAAGAGATTGGTATTGCACGCGACCGAAACCTTGCAACTGTGGTTTTCAATCCTGTCAGCTGGAATCCTGTGACCAATCAGATTATTGTTGTTCGCGACGTGACTGTTGCCATCCGTCAGAAGAATGCCGACAGAGAGCGCACTATGAGAATGAAGAAACTCTATGCAAGCCCTGAGTTCGGATATGGTATTAATGCAATCAACGAATTGGGCAGCACCAAAGAGGCAAGAACAAGCGCACCTGTACGTTACACCATCGTGGCCAACAGTATGTTCCAAGGAGCTTTAGACGAATTTGCCGACTGGAAAAGGAGAAAAGGTTTCTTAGTGGACCTCGTATACACCGACGACAATGCTGTTGGCAGCACTACTACAAGTATATCCAACTATCTCAAAAATCTTTATCTCAACGCCACCGAAGAAGCACCTGCTCCAACCTACGTGCTGCTGGTAGGCGATGTGGCACAGCTGCCTGCATTTCAGCTAACCACACAAAACGCTCACTATTCCGACTTGAGATATGCCTGCTGGACAAGCGGAGACAACATACCAGACTGCTACATTGGCCGTTTTTCGGCTCAAAACCTATCCCAACTTACTCCTCAAATCAGCAAGACGCTGATGTATGAACAATACACGTTCCCCGACGACTCTTACCTTAGCAAGGGTGTTCTCATTGCTGGTGTCGATGGCGGTAGTCAGAACGACTTCGGTTACACACATGCCGACCCGACAATGGACTATATCGCAAAGAATTACATCAATAGTGAAAACGGTTTCACTAGCGTAACATACTACAAGAACAACGTCAACATTCATCCTGAAGGAGTGACTGTGACGGGAAGCTCTCAAGCTAGCGGTACAGCTTCAGCACTAAGAACTCTCTATAACGGTGGATGCGGATGGGTGAACTATTCGGCTCACGGAGACCAAACCTTGTGGCATACTCCTCAGCTGACAACGAATCAAGTTGCCCAAATGAACAACAAAAATAAACCAATGGTTGCTATTGGCAACTGCTGCTTGACAAACAGTTTCCAGGTAAGCACCTGTTTAGGAGAAGCTTTCCTTAGAAGGGGTGAAAATGCAGGTGGTGTGGCTTATATCGGAGCCAGCGAGGTGACATACTGGTACGAAGATGTCTACTGGGCAATGGGCCCCCGCACCAACATCTCGGCAACGATGAGTACCAACTATGACGCGACTCACATGGGTATGTATGACCAATTGTTCCACACACATGGCGAGGACTACAGCGTGTGGCACACTACTATGGGTGCAATGTTGTTTGCTGGCAACATGGCTGTACAGAGCAGTTCTTCGGATAATACTATGAAAAAGTACTATTGGGAAGTGTACCACCTGATGGGAGACCCCTCGTTGATGCCTTACATCCACGGTCCCGCACAGGAAATGACACTAACTGCCCCCGAGAGCGTACCCAATGGCACTACAACGATTGAGGTCACTTGCGCTCCATACGCATACGTTGCACTGACCGATGAAGAACACAACCTTTTGAAAGCCACCTATGCCGATGCCAACGGAGATGCCATTCTTAACCTTGAAGACATAGATGACCTTGATGTCGGCACATACGAGATTGCCGCTTCGGCTCAAGGTTACAAACACAAATTCCACACCATCAAATTCCAACCCACTGGCATATTTGTGAAGTTGACCGAGATGACACCCGTCAGCGTTATTGAGGCAGGACAAAGGATTTCTTTCGATGTTACTCTTAAGAATGTGGGTGTGTTGCCTGCAGAAAATCTCTGGATTGAATTCCGCAGCGCTGACGGCAACATGGTAATCGACACTACTGACATTTTCAATCTTGGTAGAGGACTAGCTGTCAACGAAGAAATAACACTCCACAATGTTTGTACAGCAACGGTTTGGAATGACATACAGGACCAGAAACAAGCCACAATTCAAGTCATTGTACGTTGGGCTTTCCAATCAGACACCCGCACCTTGAACAAGAAACAGTTCACTATCAATGCCCCTGTAATCAAAACATTGTCGTGCGAATTGACAAGGGCTATGGACAGCTCATTCACAGCTGAACTTACAATTACCAGCGTGAACGAAGGACATGCAACCCTCGCTAATGCAACAACCAGCATACTCTCGCTCGACCCAACGATGAGCATCACAGTTCCAACTTCTACTGGTTCTATGAATCCTAGTGATGAACATTTCAACTTACAAGAGGGCGACACTCTGAGGAGGGTTTTTACAATCACCTTAAATGACAGCATTCTGCCCGAACGTGTTGTTCCAATGCTTTACACAATCGCCAATGACGATATGCGTTACAAAGACAGCTTGTTGGTAACCTTCGGCAGCCCATACGAGATGATTGATTTCGAGAACGACTCTTGGGGCAACATCACATGGACACAGGGTACCTATCCATGGGAAATAACCAGTACGAGAGCATACGAGGGTGTTGCCTCTGCAAGATCAAAGAGATGGAGTGGCTACGGTGGAAATGGAAAGAGTTCGGAGATGAGCTTTACGTTAACCACCACTCTCGACGACAGCTTATCGTTCTACTACCGCGTGTCATCTGAGGATTACTATGATAAATTCAAATTCTATATCGACAATAACAATCAGTTAGAAGCTTCTGGTGAGGTTGATTGGACACGCGCATCATACTTCATACCTGCCGGCACACATACATTCCGTTTTGCATACACCAAGGATTATTCTGGCAGCAGTGGTGATGACGCTGCATTTATAGACCTTTTGACTCTTCCAAAAAATGTTGTCAAATACCAATTCTACAACGACACCATCTGCGCTGGAACCGAATACTACTTTATAGACACCACTCTGCTGGCTGACGATATGGGAGAAGGCAACCACCACTGTATACGCAATACCGACAACAGCATTAAGGTTCTCACACTTACTGTTTTACCGCAACCTCAAGCCACAATTGAGGGCGGTGACATTACAATCCGTGCTGGTGAAACTGCTCGTCTCATTGCCAATGGAGGATATAATTACGTGTGGAGCAATGGTGAGACTCACTCCATCATCAATGTTTACCCCAACGAAACAACGAGCTACACCGTCACAGCCTTTAATGGTCGCTGCAGTTCTGAAGCGTCTACAACAATCACAATAGAAGGAACATTAGACATAAAAGAAGCTGATATTTCCGAATCGATATATAATGTTTCCATCTATCCTAACCCCGCGAAAGAAAGACTGACCGTCAAAGGTACTGACATTAAAGATATCATCGTTACCGATATTATGGGTGTGCAAGTCTTTGTTGATGGTGACAAGCTTATTGGGAATAGCAGCGATACTGCAACTATTGACATAAGCAATCTTGCTAATGGAATCTACCTTATCCAAGTTACGACAAGCGATGGCAGAAGAGCAATAAAGAAATTTATCAAGAAACAATAAACAGCGAGACACAAAAGCAACTCTGTCGGATTGCAAAAAATCTCACAATCCGACAGAGTTATTTTATATCAAAAACCAACAATCCAAGTAAAACAAAATAGTTTTAATCGGACACAATACAGAAGCAACATCCTAAAACAACAAATTCAACAAGTGATTATTAATTAGTTATACATTATTTATAAAATAATAATCATTTTTAAGTATTGTAACCAAAAAAGTGTGTACTTTTGCAGACGATATTCATTGCTTTATTAAACATCTTAAACCACACTTTCAAAGCCGATGAGAAACAAGTACTACGACCTGATTGACCAGACCTTCGAATTCCCACAGGACGAATTCAGGACTGAGGATGGTGAGCTCTATTTCCACGACATCCCGTTGATGGAAATCATTAAGCAGTATGGTACACCGCTCAAAATCACCTATCTGCCCAAGATAAGCTCACAAATTCAACGTGCCAAGAGGATGTTCAACGTCGCAATTGCGAAGACCGACTATAAAGGTTCGTACAACTATTGCTACTGTACCAAGAGTAGCCATTTCAGCTTCGTAATGGAAGAGGCACTGAAGAATGACATCAACCTCGAGACATCAAGTGCATTCGACATCAACCTCATCCAAGAGTTACACTCACAAGGATTGATTGACAAAGATAAAGTCATCGTCTGCAACGGTTTCAAGAAGGAGCAGTATATAGAGAACATCGTTGATATTTTCAACGATGGGTTCTGCAATGTCATACCTATATTGGACAACAAGAACGAGTTTAAGATGCTCGACCAATGCCTTAAAAGCAAAAGCGAGTCGAACAGTTCGCAACTGCAACTAGGTATCCGCATTGCATCAGAGGAAGAGCCAAAGTTCGATTTCTACACTTCTCGACTTGGTATCCGCTACCACGACATTGTCTCTTTCTACGAAGAAGTAATCAAGAACAACGCAAGATACAAGTTCCGGATGCTCCACTTCTTCATAAATACTGGTATCCGCGACACAGCGTACTACTGGAATGAGTTGTCTAAGTGCGTGAACGTCTATTGCGACCTCAAACAGGTCTGTCCTGAACTCGACTCACTCAACATCGGTGGTGGATTCCCAATCAAAAGTTCGCTGGCAGCCACCTATGATTACGAATATATGGCTGAAGAAATACTAGCACAAATCAAAAATATTTGCAGCAACAGAGGTGTTGAGGAGCCAAACATCTTCACCGAATTTGGTTCATTCACCGTAGGAGAGAGCGGAGCAACACTCTACAGCATCCTAGACCAGAAGCAACAAAACGACCGAGAGTCATGGTATATGATTGACTCTTCATTCATTACCACTCTACCCGACACTTGGGGTATCAACCAACGCTTCATCATGCTGCCCATCAACCATTGGGATTGCGAATACCAGCGTGTATTCCTTGGAGGATTGACCTGCGACAGTGAGGATTACTACAATGCCGACTCACACGCAAACGCTATCTTCCTCCCCAAACTACAGAAAGACGATCCTCTCTATATAGGGTTCTTCCATACGGGAGCTTATCAGGAAAGCCTAGGCGGATATGGCGGCATCCAGCACTGCCTCATTCCTGCACCCAAACACATCATCATCGACAAGGATGAGAATGGCGACTACACTACCAAACTCTTCGCCAAGGAACAGAGCCACAAGTCGATGCTGAAGATTCTGGGATACTAACAAACAGAAAACATATCTATATTCCATAAAAACTATAGGATATACTATAAAAAACAGAAACCTTTTAACATTCTAAACAATTTTATCCAGTGAAAAGAATCATTTTTGCAGCAATATGCATCACCCTTCTTGCCTCTTGCAATAAAGGAAACAGAATTGTGGTCAATACCGAGAAGACCCCTTCTTTCGAAAACATTAACGACAGTCTCAGTTGGGCACTTGGATTCTCTGTTGCTCAAAACGTTGCGGCAACAGATGTCGACATTAACCGAGAAATATTCATGCAAGCCATATTTGCCACACTCGACCAAAAACAACAACCATTCACGCAGGAAACAACCACGGCCATGTTAATGGACCTTGAGCAACGAGCATCAATTAAACGCATGTCAAATCAGAACAATCAAATGGAGGAGACACGCCAACGCGAAGCTGTCTATTTTGCCAAATTGCAACAAGAAAACCCCAATGTCAAAAAGAGCGACAAAGGTTTCTACTACGAGGTCATCAAGCAGGGCAACGGTCCTGTGGCTGAGATGGGAAGCATAGTGGTATTTGACTACAAGGGAAGCTTGACCAACGGCCACATCTTCGACCAGACTTACGGCAACCGCGAACCAATAACCCATGTTATCGGAAACGAGATGATGCCCGGTCTACTGGAAGGTTTCCTAATGATGCCATCTGGAAGCACTTACAGATTCTACATTCCCAACGAAATGGCATTCGGTGCACAAGGCACGGTTGATATCCCTCCATACGCTACTGTCATATATGAAGTGGAACTACACGATGTGCATAAATAGACCAAACAACAGAAAAAAAACAAAACAACAATAATACAAAAACCATAATAACAAAGCCCCAATGAGACATTGGGGCTTTCATTATACCTTCGAATTATCATTGTTCACAATAAAAACGAAGGGTCTATTGTAATCGTTAAGCGATCAAACCTTACGGATAAGAATCTTTGCCGGCTTGCCTTCAATGATTTCGATGGTTTGTGATGTTGCATCGGTAATTGATGGCATCAAATCGAATTGCTCAGCGAGGGTTTCGCTACAAATATACTGACGATATGCATTGACGGCGTTATCCCACTCGCCACTTTCCAAAGTAACTGCGATGCGGTCGGTTACATCGAAAGCCTCCTTGCGGATATTCTGAATACGGTTTACAATCTCACGGGCAATACCTTCGTCAACCAGTTCGGGGGTAAGAGTAATGTCGAGTGCAACGGTGAGATTACCCTCATTGGCAACAACCCAACCAGGAATATCCTGAGTGGTGATTTCTACATCAGCTATACCTAGTTCTACAGATTGTCCGTCAACAGTTATCTGCATCTTTCCATCAGCTTCAAGCTGTGCAATTTGCTGTTGGCTAAAGGCTGTAACTGTGGCAGCTATAGACTTCATAATCTTTCCGTACCGGGGACCGAGAGTCTTGAAGTTGGGTTTAATGCTACGCACCAGCAGATTGTTGTCAGCAGCAATAAATTCAACATCCTTAACATTCAGCTCGCTACAGATGAGGGATTTCACTTGTTCCACCTGCATACGGAATTGGTCGCTGCTGGCTGGAATAACAATCTTCTGAAGCGGTTGACGCACACGGAGGTTGCTCTTCTTGCGGAGCGAGAGGCCCATGGAGCAAATCTTCTGTGCCGGCTGAGTACGCTCCTCAAGAGACTTAACAATCAATTCCTCATGCACTTCGGGGAACGCCGCATGATGTACAGACTCAGCATCAAGGCGATGGGTGACAGCATTGAGGTCCTGATAGAGGCGTTCGCTGAAGAAAGGAGCGATAGGAGACATCAAACGTGCCAAAGTCTCTAGACATGTGTAGAGAGTCTGGTAAGCGGAAATCTTATCGTCACTGTAGTCACCCTTCCAGAAGCGACGACGGCTAAGGCGTACATACCAGTTGCTGAGGTAAGCATCGACAAACTGGCTGATAGCACGACCAGCACGTGTGGGTTCATAGTCAGCGTATGCCTCGTCAACAGTGCGGACAAGTGTATTAAGTTCACTTAGAATCCAACGGTCAATTTCGGGACGACGCTCAGCAGGCAAGTCGGCCTCCTTATATTCGAAGTGGTCGAGATTAGCGTAAAGAGCAAAGAAACTATAAGTATTGAAGAGTGTGCCAAATAGTTTGCGGCGCACCTCGTCAACACCTTCAATGTCGAATTTTAGATTGTCCCACGGTTGGCTGTTGGTAATCATGTACCAGCGGGTAGCGTCGGGACCATATTTCTTGAGAGTCTCGAAAGGATCCACACCATTGCCCAAACGTTTGGACATCTTGTTGCCATTTTTGTCGAGCACAAGACCATTCGAGATAACATTCTTGAAAGCGACGCTATCGAAACACATGGTTGCAATTGCATGTAGTGTATAGAACCAACCACGTGTCTGATCCACACCCTCCGCAATGAAGTCAGCCGGGAACTGGTCTTTGCGCAGCTCTTCACCCATGTAATGAATTTGTGCGTATGGCATTGCGCCACTGTCAAACCACACATCAATGAGGTCGGGTTCACGACGCATAGGTTTGCCACTGGGCGATACCAAAACGACATCATCAATATAAGGCCTATGCAAATCAAACTTTTTGTAGTCCTCATTTGCATAAGGATTATCTTTCATGAAACCAGCAGCGACAGACTTATTTATCTCCTCGCGTAGTTCTTTGACACTACCAATGCATATCTCTTCGCGACCATCTTCTGTACGCCATATAGGAAGTGGCGTACCCCAGTAACGGCTACGGCTAAGGTTCCAGTCAACGATGTTTTCAAGCCATCCTGCAAAGCGTCCCGAACCTGTCGACTCCGGCTTCCAATTGATGGTCTTGTTGAGTTCTATCATACGTTCCTTGAGGGCTGTAGTGCGTATAAACCAGCTGTCAAGTGGGTAGTAGAGCACCGGCTTGTCGGTTCGCCAGCAATGAGGATAGCTATGGGTATGCTTCTCGCTCTTAAAGAGTTTACCCTCACCCTTGAGCATAATAACCAGCTCGACATCGAGAGTCATGTCCTTCTCGGTCTTGGTGGGGTCGTAAGCATTCTTTACGAACTTACCAGCATATTGACTATAGAGTTCGATGTTAACATTTTCCTTAACCCAAGCAGGGTCAAGATCTTCTATGCGTGCAAAACGGCCCTGACGGTCGACCATAGGCATCTGTTTGCCGTCGGCATCGTAAAGTAGCAAATCAGCGATACCTGCCTTCTTTGCTACGCGGGCATCGTCAGCACCGAATGTCGGGGCGATATGGACAATACCTGTACCATCCTCTGTTGTCACATAGTCGCCAAGAATGATACGGAAAGCTTCAGTGTCAGTAGCTTGACGATGAGTCTGAGCCGAGAGGTCAGTAACAGTAGGCTTCACCCACGGAATAAGCTGTTCATAATAAAGGCCTTCAAGATCTTTACCTTTGCAGCGCAACAACACCTTGCAGTGTAATAGTTTGCTCTTCTCAACAGGTTCCCCTTCGGTGAAGAAGTCGCCCATACGAGGCTCGGCAACAATCACGCAGCAAGGATCTCCAGTAATAGGGTGAGTGGTTTCAACCAATACATAGTCAATGGCTGGACCGACACAGAGAGCTGTATTCGAAGGCAGAGTCCAAGGTGTTGTAGTCCAAGCTATGGCATACGTCGGCAAACCATTTGCGTTAGGCATCGTCTGACGCAAACGGAACATAGCAACACATGTGGTGTCCTTCACATCACGATAGCAGCCTGGGAGGTTGAGTTCATGACTGGAGAGACCTGTGCCAGCAGCGGGACTGAAAGGCTGAATAGTATATCCTTTGTAAAGCAGACCCTTGTCGTATAGCTTCTTGAGCAAAAACCAAAGGGTCTCGATATAGTCATTATCAAAAGTGATATAAGGATTCTTGAGGTCAACCCAATATCCCATTTGGCGAGTCAACTCGTCCCACAATTCCTTGTATTTCATCACTTCGGTACGGCAAGCGTGATTGTAGTCGTCTACGCTTATTTTCTTGCCGATATCCTCCTTGGTGATGCCAAGGGTTTTCTCAACACCAAGTTCTACAGGCAGGCCATGTGTGTCCCATCCAGCCTTGCGGTCTACGTGAAATCCTTTCTGTGCTTTGTAGCGACAGAATATATCTTTGATGGTACGTGCCATAACATGATGGATTCCAGGCTTTCCATTGGCCGACGGAGGACCATCGTAGAAGACGAATGAAGGATGACCCTCACTGAGCTTCTGGCCTTTCTCAAAAGTCTCATTTTCTTCCCACCAGTGGCGAATCTCCTCGCCAATCTGGGTCAAATTAAGCTGCTTATATTCGTTATACATTGGTGATTAGTTGTTATTGAATGGTGAATTGGCAGACATAAACCGCCTCAAAACGCATATTTACACAATAATAATCAAGAAGTTGTACACTTTTTCAAGCATACAATTAGTCTACAAAAATACAAAAAAGTTTTAGATTGTAAGGTTTAAATTTTCAAGTTCATCCCAACGAACAAGGTTCTGGGGCGTGTAGGACCGTAAATATAAGATGCATCACGGTCAGGACCACTATCAAAATCGCGCTGGAAACTGTCAAAGATGTTCTGTACGCCACCACTAATCTCCAGCAAAGAACGCCCACAAAGAGGAATAGTGTATGTCGCTTTCAACGTCAAATCAAAGAAAGACGGTGTCTCAACCTTGTGTATATGTCCTCCAGCAGCGTGTTTACTGCCAGCCTCCTCCTCTACTTCCGAATGATACAGTAGCATCGAACCCGTATATGTTCCGCTAGCAATCAGTTGCAGCCTCTCCAAAGGCTTGTAAAGAATATTGAAATATCCATACAATGCAGGTACACGCTCCATTCGCTGTTCATACGAACCCTCGTCCCACTCCTTGCCGCGACCGTCATAAAGACTCCGTTGCCATGTGCCTCCAGATTGCATCTGCAGATTTTCTGCCAATGACAGATGCAGTTCTACATTCACGCCTCCCACTTTCGCACCCTCAGCGTTTCTGCGTTCATAGTGGCGATATCCACTTGTAGTGTCGTCAAATAGCAGCTCATTGACAAAAGCATCAGCAATAGTGGTATAGAAACCTTCAATCAACAAGTCGCCCTCGCGCTCTCCAAGATGAAAACAGAAGTCGGCCGATGCCGTAAAAGAATTAGAGCGTTCATGTCGCAATCCTTCTGCATTTGTAATACGATAAAGTTCACCATTCACAGCCCCAACATGCAGATCCTCATCATAAATCTGGGGGGCTCTGAATCCCGATGAATAGCCAGCGCGAAGCACTATATGTTCTGAAGGAGCATATCGTACATTGAAACGAGGGCTAAATACAGCACGTTCGAGCATACTGTGCTTATCACCACGCACACCCACCAGTATGCTCCAATAAGTGTTCTTCCATTCGTTTTGTGCATAGATGCTGGCGACGCCAACCTGTTGTTCCATACTACTACTGTCTGCCATACTACGGTCGTTGAGACGGTCGAAAGTGTGCTCAAGTCCTATTGTGAGTTCAGAAGGCATGAAAAACAGTTTTTCGAAATGGCGGCAGTATTGTGCTCCCTCATTGAGGGTCAAGTCCTTGGTAAAACCATACGAGTTACCGAAAGGCTCATCGTCCTCACGTTCTCCGTAATAACTCTTGCGGTCGACATGTTGAGCTGAAGCAAAAAGCGAGAGTTGTCTACCTCCATCCGAAGGAAGCCAATTCCACTTTATGCTGCCACTATGGATATCGTGTTCGCCGCCCTCCGATACATGTGCTTGGTTCTCAGGCAAATCAAAGAGGTCTCCACCACGACGGAAGTCATTAATATTGTGATACTCAACATTTAGTTTCGAATAGGTTCCTGTGCGCAGATAACCGCTGAATCCCACCATGCGCGACTCAAGCAATCCCAGTTCAGAATAGCCGTCACCATTGCGATCATAGGGGTTGCGCTTCCGGTTGTGGCCAAAAATGAAGATTCCTGCTTTACGGCTGTCACTTACAACTGAAGCGTTGAACGAATTGCTCCAATCGACTGTCTTTCCATCCAGCAACGACGTTACATTGCTTATCTGAGCGCTGTTCCTCACAGGTTCTTTAGTTATCACGTTGATGACACCAGCAATGGCATTGCTGCCATACAATGCAGAGCCACCACCACGCATAATCTCCACTTGCTCAATCATTGCTGTTGGCAATTGCTCCAGGAGATAAACGCTAGCCAATGCACTGTTTACCGGACGACTATCGATTAGAACCTGAGAATAAGAGCCATCCAATCCGTTGAGACGCACATCAAATGCACCACAATTCTGGCATGTATTCTCAACACAGACACCCGTTTGCATTCGCAATCCGTCTGCTAGGTTCAGGGCACTTGCAGCCTCCATTTGTTCACTTCCCACGACACCCACGACCGAAGGAGTCTCCATTCTGGAGGTGGCATGCTGGTTGGCTGTTACCACAACACGTCCTAACGCTACGACATCCGGTTCTAATCGGAAGTCGATTTCCACAGTTTTGTTCCGCTCAAAACGAACAGTTTTTTCCTGTTGCTTGAAACCAATGCCTCTCACTAGTACTGTGAATTCGCCTTCAGGGCAATTAGATATATGGAAATGTCCACTCTCGTCTGTCACAGCACCTATCGCGGTACCATGCAGATACACATTCACATACGCCAGATGTTCACCACTCTTGGCATTAATAACATGGCCCAAAAGGCTTGCATCTGTGTTTCGCTGAGCCAAAGCCATAATGGGGATAATTGACAATACTATAATTACAAATAACTTTTTCATTTTCTTAATACTAATATTTTTGATTAATAACCACGTCAGCAAATCCCTATTAAATGGGATTAGCAGAAGCATAAATGTCCTAATAGATTTGGACATCCTGCAAACCCTCAATATCGAGGGCAACCATTATTAGATGTTGTCAATAATTATAGTATCGGAGGTGCTCTAGTACCTACAACGCCATATTGCAGTCGTGTCACTGGAGACAGATTCGTGATAATAACACGATCCGTTATAGGCAACTCGCAATTTAGCGTATTAAAGGCACTGCCGAGATAGACAGATGCCGTCAACTGACAATAGATACAGTCATGAGGCGACATTCCAGACTCGACCAAATGAGAACGATGCGTCAAATGGTGAGCACACTCTGGACATTTTTCAAACTGGTCTTCGTGAACCTCATGTTTATGGAATGACAACGACAAAAGCAGCGGCAGGTATGCCACCATCAAAACCCAAGGTGCTATTTGTCTGATTCTTTTCATTAATTATATTTGTCGTTGTCTCCGCTTAATAAAAGTCATTTTTGTTTCCTCATCCACCTGATGAAATCCCACAATGTCTCATCATCTTCCTTCTTCTTACTATTCTTGCCTGCTTTCTTATCTTTTTTCGGTTTGGATTTAAGATTTATCTTGCCATATTTCGACATTCGTCCTTCAACAACAGATGTCTGTTTCTTGAAATACGGAGTCTGATTTCCAGGATTTCTCTTCAATGGCGAAGGAAGCGTTACCGCTAATTGGGCAGCCTCGTGACGGGAAAGCGTCTTAGCAGAATGACCAAAATAGTGCTGCGATGCTGCTTCACATCCATAGATACCATCACCAAACTCAATAATATTCAGATATACCTCCATGATTCGTTCTTTCCCCCACAGTTTCTCGATTCCGATAGTAAAGCCTGCTTCAAGACCTTTGCGCAAATAGCTACGCTTGTGAGGCAGAAATGCATTCTTTGCTGTCTGCATCGAAATGGTGCTGCCGCCTCTTACCCTTCTTCCTCTCTTGTTCTCACGGTACGATTGTTTCAACATAGGTATATCGAAACCTTTGTGCCTCATGAATCTGCCATCCTCCGACGAGATGACCGCCGTCACCATATTAGGTGAGATATCCTCAATGCTCACATAGTCACGTTTAAAGGTCACTTCGCGTTCTTTGTCGCCCACCTGCTGAAAGAAACGCTGCACCATAAGTGGCGTCAAAGGCGGATTCACCCACTTATATACCAACAACAGAAACACCGGAAGAAGGATTAAACACAATGCGGTTTTCCACACAAAACGCCATAATCTTTTGATAAATGATCGACGTTTAGGTAAATCCTGTTCCGTTTGTTGTAGTTCTATAGAATCAATATCGTTGTCGTCTTTCAGCATTGTCAAACAAATAGTTTTCGGTATAACGCATTTGGAATAACGTTATACCGAAAACAAAATTGCATTAGTCAATTCAAAAAAGTAAGTCTATCATTTACCCATCGGTGCTTCAGAGGCTCCCTGACGTGCCTTGCTCTCAAGTTCCATCTTGCCGAAGCGGAAGGTGAGACCGAGACTTACGAAACGTGAGTTGAAGCGGTTGCTACCTGTTGTCTTGTACTGTGGTGCAGTGGTGTTGGTACCCCATTCGCTCCAGCCAAAGATATCGTTGACACTGAGGTTGACGGTCATCCTGCGCTCAAAGAAGTCGCTGCTGACACCAAAGTCGAAACTTTTGTTTGCGTTGCTGAGACTATAGAGACCCAGTCGCGGCGAGCTGTATCTGCCGTTGACGAAGACCTCCAGACGTTTCCACAACTTAGTCCACAGGTTGACGCGGAAACTGTAGCTCAACTTGTTGTCCTTGAAATCGTCGTAGTTGTAGCCGTAGTTGAAGAGCGAAGCGTTGAAACGGATGTTGAAGAAAGCCGACGGACGGTAGGTGATATTGGCTTCGACACCCTCGGTATGCGATGAGCCAATGTTGACAGGATAGGTGTAGTTGACCATGAAGGGTCCAATGACGGGGTCGTGAGTGGCACCATTCATAGTACCTATCTCATTGGTGTTGGCACGCCAATAGGCGTTAAGTCCGATATTACCAAAACCCATAACATATTTATTGAAGCCAGCCTCAAGGTTATGGGTGTAGCACAACAGCAGATTGGGATTGCCTGTAACGAAGCTGTAATCATCGTAGACACGGAAAGGAGTGTAACTAGCCATATCTTCATCATGCGAGAAACGGCGCGTATAGCTGAGGCTGTAGCTCTCAAATGTCTCTGTCTGGTAACTAAGATGTATGCTGGGCACTATGCCTGGGAACGTCTTGTCGATACGCTGCTGGTCATTGAGGGCATTATGTTCAATCATGCCATTGTTGATGTCATCCTCGAAGCGCAATCCCAGTTTGGTGGTGAATCCGCCCCAACGTTTCTGGCCGGTCACATAAAGTGCTGTCTCCAGATTCGTTCCGTGTGACACATACGAGCGATACAGCATATTGTCCCAAGAGCCGGCTGCATTCAGGCTGTCACGCTGTTCGTTGTTGTAACTGTATCCAAATCCCAGCTCGCCACCGGCCTCGATGGTGATGTCGTGCTTGAGAGGCAGCGTGTAGTTCACACCCAACTGGCCACTGCCGTTCCACATGGAGCCTTCCATGTGGCGCTGGAAATCGGTCATAGCCGCTGAGCTGAAGTCGCGAACCTGGTCGGAGTAGCCGCCATTGGCCCAATAGTTGCCGTTGAAGGTTACGCTCAACTTGCGGCCTGTGGTGTCGTAGCGGTGCTCGTACCAGAGTCCGGCATAGGCACCGTGACTGAAGCCATGGTTTAGTGTCGTGTCGCGGTAACCGAGGTCGACGCGGCCCAATGGCTGATATTCATAGTATTCATAGTTGTTGTAGAACGAGTTCTGATCCCAGTAAGGGTAGAAGCCAGCCCAAGCTGAAAGGTTGCGGTTGTTGTCGATTTTCCAGTTGGTATTGAAGCCCAGGTAGCCGCCCTCGTAAGGCATCTTGTTCTTGTTGTCCCATTTCTGAAAACGGCTGGTGTCGCCATTATTGTCGAAGAGGGTGCTGGTGCCGTCAGATGCCATATCGTGGTTGCCGTATGTGCCGTTGAGGTAGATATTGAAGTCAACCTTCTCATTTGCCCACACATAACTGACCCAAGGAGAGATATTTGGTGTAGTGGTTGCCCTCAGTCCGATGCAGAGCAGTTCGTTGCGTTTAACGTTCTGGGCTGTGACGATATTGACCACAGCACCTTTGCTGCTGTATCTTGCCGAAGGATTGGTGATGACCTCTACTCGGTCTATGGCATTGGCAGGCAGCTGCTTGATATACTGCTTCAGAGCCTCCTCGTTCATGTGCGAGGGACGGTCGTTAATCCATATTTCTACACTCGATGTACCGCGCAGCGTGATGTTGCCGTCGGCATCGACCTCGACACCAGGAGCGTTTTGCAGCACGTCGCTAGCGTTACCCGTTTGCACGCTTGGGTCTTCGGTAACGTTATACATCTGTTTTTCGCCGTCAACGGCATAAAGAGGTTTCTTTGCTGTTACGGTCACGGTATTAAGAGCTGTCGATGTCTTTTGCAAGGACAGTTTGCCCATATCGGCATTACCTTTAACATCTACTTTCTGCCAATGGGTCTCGTAGCCGATATAGCTAACTCTCAGCAGATAGCTGCCGTTAGCCACATTACGGAATGCGAAATGGCCTTTGTCGTCGCTGGTGGTTCCATAGGCAAACGAGCTGTCCTGTGCCTTGAGCAGAACACAGTTCACATAGATTAAGGCTTTGCCATCCTTCGAATCCGATAGAGAACCACTTATCTGACTCTGAGCGGAGGCGAAAGAGGCAACACACAGAGTCAATGCAATAAGCAATACTTGTTTTATTCTTTGCATTTTTTGATTTGTTTTGGTCAATATAATAGATAAGTTATTTGTTTAATATCCAATCAGCAATAATCTTCATAGCTTCTGGTGCAAAAGTCTCCTCGATGAGCATATACTCATCGGGCGAACCAGTGGTGCAATGTTGGAAGAGGTGGTTAAGGTTTTCAAGCACCTTATAATGAACGTTTTTGCTTGCAAGCTTGACAATAGCTTTCTTGTTTGGTTCAGCGATGACTTGACAATCCTTTGCGCCCTGAAGTGCCAGGATAGGGCACGAAACCTGTGTAAGGTATTCTGCGGGATCTAGAGCAAGGAATGTCTGCATCCAGCGACTGTCCAATTGCTGTTTGAAGGCAGCAGCGGTACCACGTCCAAGGCCAATGATTTCCTTTTGCTCTTTCGTAAGACCTTCAGTATGGCGGTCGATAACAGCCTTGTAATCTTTCTGTGTGCTACCCAAAGGCATACCAAACAGTTCCCTCATACAAGCCATACGGACAGCCAATAAACTATCACTCACTCCATTGGCTCGAAAGATTGCCTCATTCTGTTGAAGCATAACCTCTTGACCCTTACAGCCTTGACCGGCAAGCATGACGACGAACTTTACATCTTTATTCCTTGTCGCCACCATAGGGGCTATGGCTCCTCCCTCGCTGTGTCCACCTATTCCTAGTTGGGCGGGGTTGACATGAATGTTGCCTTTCACAGCATTGAACATCGCTTCTGCATCTTCCGCAAAGAGCCGAGTGTCGGCACTATCGAGATTGCCCTTGCTTGCGCCTACTCCTCTATCATCATATCGCAACACGGCGATGCCTCTACTGGCAAGATAGTCGGCCAAGACCAGGAAAGGTTTATGTTGCATCAGTTCCTCGTCGCGGTTCTGTTGCCCACTACCGCTGACCAGAACCAAGCAGGGATAGCGGCGTCCAGCATCGCTAGAACGAGGATATGTCAGCGTCCCCTCCAGATGGACAAGATTGCCTTGCGAGTCGGTATAGTCGACTGTGATTGTTTCCTCTTCAAAACGATAGGGTTGTTGCGGAGTTTGTGGTCGTCTCAGCTGGAAAATAGTATCGTCGGGAAAGAATGTGATATTTTCCTTCATAAGACCCTGTTTCCAGTAACCGCTGTATGTGCTATCTCTCTGCGTCAGACTCATCTTCAACCCAATACTTTTACACTCAATGCTGAGATTGTCACCCTCGCGGTTCCAACTGCTGACAGGTATTGGAGCAGATGTCTGCATAGGACTATAGAGCAGTACAGAGCTGTCGCCCAAGTGTATACAGAGCGCCAACCCTGTCTTTTGGCTCATGCCTGTATACCACTGCGAATGGGCCGTGAGGCTCATCGACAGGAGCAATGCCAACGACAATATCTTATGACAGATTTTCATGATTTCCTATTCAACTATACAATAATCGTTTGAGACACCCGAAATCTTACAATCGCTATAAATTTTTTCTCTCTTCGACGTTTTTTTTGAGGTCATCGAAGCTCAATCCAAGCATGTTCATCTTTTGGACGAGGATTGGCAGATCCTCCTCAACAAATTCTTTGCGTTGCAGTTCTAGCACTTTGTCAGGAGCATCGGGTGAGACAAAATAGCCCACACCGCGTTTATTGTAGATGATTTCTGTCTGTTGAAGGAAATCGAAAGTGCGCATAACCGTATTGGGGTTTACGCCCAGCTGCACCGCAACATCCCGCACGCTGGGCATACGCTCATCGGCAATCAACTCCTTGCCGACAATACGCTCGCATAGTGTGTCGGCAATTTGCTGATATATTGGTTTTTGTTTCTTAAAGTCCATAACAATTAGTTTTTGGTTTTTATGGCTGTTCCGTAAACAAGGACCTCAGCAGCCTGAGCCATGATTGCTGAGGTGGTGTAACGTACACCTATGATGGCATCGGCACCCATTGCCTGTGCCTGAGCTATCATACGCTCCGTTGCGCTCTCACGAGCCTTTTCCATCATACGGGTATAGGCTTTCAACTCGCCGCCCACGATGTTCTTAAGGCTTTGGCCAAGGTCGCTGAATACATTTTTCGACTGAATTGTGCTGCCGCTAACGATTCCGAGCGGCTCATAATTGACATTATTAAGGTTTTCAATTGAATAAAGTTTCATGATATTGTAATGTTTAGGGGGTTAGGGGTTAAGGGTTTCAAGTTTCTGGTTTCAAGTTTCAGGGTGCAAGGTCCAGTGGACCGCGCAGAGCTGATTTTGTGCGTTGATGTTTCAAGACATTTGTCGATTCAATAATCACTATTCACTAGTCATTAATACTGCATCTTTTTCAGCCTTCTATAGGTGAGCCATGAGAAGATTGCCGTCACCAAGAGATTGAACAATGTTGTGCCCCAGAAGACGAAGCTGTGCAGCTTTTCGGGTGAATCAATAAATTTCCCAAACAAGTCGGCAAGCCATTCAAAATCCCAATGAATGTGACTGATAATCGGTACCACAACAATTGAAAGCACAAAGGAGATGAGCATAATCCATAGGACGGTCTTAATGAACTTGTTTTTCTTGAAGATAGTGTTGGCAAACATAAAGATAGATGAGGCTGTGATTGCCTTCAAGAGGGTGGACATATTGGCATCAAAAGAGAATCTGCCATTATCATACCATAGGGCCACATCACCAATCTCCTGGAGCCACGCAGGTGTATGCCAAATGTAGTCTTTAAAAGGACCGAAAGGGAGGAGTGTGAGCAGAGTGTCAACGACAAACAAGCCGACAAAAACAGCCAACGGCGTGACAATGAAGCAATAGATCATCATGCTGCAAAATTTCTCGCCCAACGAGGCCGGCAGCATGGCGAAATAATTGCCCTTACCCGGAAGATTGCAGCTCTTGTATATCTTCATCGATGAAATAGCAGCAGCCAGAACAACAATAAACTGCAGGATGCCTTGTCTACCAATAGTCCCAATTTCGGGAATTTTGAATGCAAGACCGAAAAGCCAAACTGCCACAGGCACACACATCATGATAAGCATGCTCATACCATAAAGTTGGTATGTGCTATTGAAGTCGCGAACGACAACTTTTTTAAAACGATCGAAGTTCATGATATTTTGTTTTTTTAAGTTTAAGGTTTAATGATTTTGGATTGTTAGTTCTTTTAGGCAACGTCTAAAAATTGCTTTCCAAAGAGTTCGAGGCTACTTTTGAGCAGATTTCTGTTTTGAATGAAGGAGTGATGCTTTGCATCATGACTGAATGAAAGACAGAAAGATGCCAAAAGGAGGCCGAAATATTGGAAAAGTACTTGTTGTCATCAACTATTGTTCATACGAGGAATTTTTAGAAGTTGCCTTTATATTCTAAGCATCTGTTTTATTTGCATTAGATGGAATCATATTCCCATACTTGCAATGGCATTCTGGTTGCGGAGAACTGCGTTGAAAAGTGCCTCAATATTTATCTGGCTCTCGCCCATGCCTTCGTTGGGGATAACATTGAGGTAACCACCAGGCATCATCTCGCTGTATAGAGCATCCGGGCGTTGCTGTCCGCCATACTCGAAGTAGAGCTTCTCTGTGATGCGCTCCACGCTGGCGTTGAGCATCACGCTGCTGTTCGAAATGATGATAATCGGGTCGATGAGGTTTTCTACATCCTTCACCTGATGGGTGGAGATAATGATGGTTTGGCCACCCCCTACCCTCTCGGAGAGGATGCGACGGAAATCAGCCTTAGACGGGATATCCAAGCCGTTAGTAGGTTCGTCGAGCAGCAAATAACGAGTGTTCAATGCAAGTGCACAAACGATGAGCGACTTCTTCTGCTGACCGAAGCTCATCTCCTTGAAACGGTGCTTTGGGTCAATCTTCAGTTCGACAGCCAGACGGTGCATCTCATCAGCGTTGCTGGTGGCATAGAATCCAGCCAAGTCGTGGAAGAAACTCTCGGGGGTGCTGTTGTCTGGCAGCGGCACATCGTCAGGGAGAAAGAAGATGTTCTCAAGAAATTCCGGTTTGCGGTCAAAACTGATGTTGTCATCGACAGTACAGGAACCATTCTGTGGACGCAGCAAGCCGCTGATGCATTTCAGCATCGTGGTTTTGCCCACGCCGTTTTCACCCAGCAAACCATAGATGCTTCCCTCCTTGAATTGGAGGTTGATGTTCTCAAAAACTGGTGCCAAACCATACGAGAACGAAAAATTTTTCAGGTCTATCATAATTGTTATTTTTATTATTTGTTTATATTCCAGTAATTTGCACAGATACTTACCTAGTGTATTAGTATCTTAGTACACTGCAAAAGTACAACAATTATTTTATTCCACAAGAAAAAATGAAAAAAAATTTAAAAAAAATTATTTGAATAAGCTATTACCCATCCATACATTAAACTCTACGTTCTTATAATCAACCTACTAAACAAACAATAAAAAATACGAAACAAAACAAACAAACAAACAAACAATAAAACAGAATAAACAAACAACAATAAAAAAAGAACCGAGACAATCTGAAGTCATCGGTTCTTTTAAAACTATATGGATGCGCAATATCAGTCAGCGGGGAAAGCTATCTCGCGCTCTATGACTTGATAGGGGGAGTTGTTGCGGAAGATTGTCTGGCGTACCCAGTTGTCGTCCTCGTCATACTCGTAGACGTAGCTGTGTTTCCAGTTCATGTGCTCGTCGTAGTTGAACGAAGAAACCTCAACCACATTATCATGGTCGTCGTAATAATAGGTTGTCAAAGCGACAAGGAACTCGTCCGCATCATAGAAACGCCACTCAATGCGGTTGCCGCGATTATCATATTTATACAGATAGCGCTGCATAAGGTCGCCCTCGGGGTTATAGAATTCGAGCTCTGTATTGTTGCCCATGTTGTCGTACTTGTATACACGACGCTCGGTCATTTGGCCATCGGTACCATAGCTCTGCTCCTCAACAAGACGGTTGTTTTCATATTTGCTCGTCTCTTTCTTGCTCATACGCTCCTTCATGTATACGGTGCGCTCTATTCGGTTGCCGTTCTTGTCATTAAGGTATGCTGTGCGGCCAGTAAGCTGATTGGCGCGATTATACTCATTCCAACCCAACGCATAGCCGTTGACGTCGAAATAGTAGGAGAAATAGGTGTATTCACCATTAGTGCGACGAATCTTATCGGCAAAATTGCCACGCTTGTCAAAGGTTATCGAATCGATGCAGACGAGCTGTCTTCCACCACCCTTACCGCCATAGAGGTTGTAAGTGTACTCGATAACATAGAGGGCGTTGCCGTTGATGCCCATCTCGGTGCGTGAATTCTTACGCGGCTTATTGCCCGCCATTGCGCTGGCTGCCAGCACAAAAGCCATCATTATGAGGACTATTTTTTTCACGGTATACGTATTATTGTTAACAGTTTATTATTATCAGTTTAGTTTTGGTAACGCTACAAGCTAATAATTATTGTATAGCGGATAGAATTTTTATTTCGTAGATATTAACCTATTGGGAAAAATATCGAGATAGTATAAAGCTACTTGACAGCTTTTTTGCTCTTCCAAGAGATAAAAAGTCCGAGTAGGAAGACGGTGATACCTGCAGCGATAATGTAACCCCATGTGCGAGGGATGATGCTACCCAGACCTTCTTTCTGAGCGACGAAGAGAAAACTGACCGTCACCATAGTCATCAGCAGGGCAGGAATGAGGGTAATCAGATACCAAGCCCCTTTCTTCAGCTGCGACAAGAATATGGTAAGAGACCACAGCGTGACCATTGCCAGCACTTGGTTAGCCCACGAGAAATAGCGCCATATCACCTGGAAGCCCTCTTTGTCGAGCAGAGAAAATACCAACAAGCCGACAGCGACCAAGAATACGGGCAAGGCGATAAAAAGACGGTTTCGGACAGGTTTCTGATCCACATGTGTGAAGTCAGCAACAATGAGGCGAGCCGACCGCAAAGCCGTGTCGCCAGTAGTAACAGCAGCACTTATGACACCCAGTATGCAGATGACGGCAATAGCCTTGGGGAACCACTCGTTGGCTATCACGCCCACCATATCGTTGCCGCTCTTGCCGACACAGAGGTCGGCCTTGTCGTGGAAGAAATAGGTAGCCGCAGCTGCCCAAATCAGAGCCACAACACCTTCGGTAATCATAGCGCCGTAGAAGATGGGGCGTGCCTGTTTCTCGTTGACCATACAGCGAGCCATCAGAGGAGACTGCGTGGCGTGGAAACCGCTGATAGCTCCACATGCAATCGAGATAAACATCATCGGGAATATGGGGTTGGTGGCGGCGGCGGGATGCTGGTTGTCAAGACGTTCCCACACCTCGGGGATGGGCACCTTATAGACGATGAAAGCGACCACGATAGCCACAGCCATAGCCAGCAGCAGGAAGCCAAAGATGGGATAAATCTTGCCAATCAGCTTATCGATAGGCAGCAGCGTGGCGATAAGATAGTAAGCAAAGATGATAGCCACCCAGATGAATATGTTCCAATCGGGAGTGAAGTTCTGATTCAGCAGCACGGCGGGCGTGTTTACAAATACGGCACCGACCAAAATCATCAACAGCACCGTGAAGCCGCGCATAAACTGTTTCATACCGTTGCCAAAGAAGTGGCCGTGAATCTCGGGCAGCGACGCGCCATCCATACGTATCGACACGAAGCCGGCAATGAAATCGTGCACAGCACCGGCAAAGATACATCCAAAAACAATCCACAGGAACGACGCCGTACCGAACTGCGCACCCATAATGGCTCCGCAGATAGGACCAACACCCGCGATGTTGAGGAACTGAATCAAAAAGATGCGCCACTGTTTCATGGGCACATAATCCACTCCGTCAGGATGCTCCACCGCGGGAGTCCTGCGGTTGGGGTCAACACCGATAAGTTTTTCTATGAACTTGGAGTAAAGGAAATATCCAAGCAGCAACAAAACAATTGAAAGAATAAATGTTAGCATTTTCCTACTATTTTAAAAACGCTGCAAAATTACGACTTTTTTCTGAAATGATAATTTTTAGAGTTTAAATCTCCACTTCTTCTCTAAAGTCCGCTATCTCCACTCGTTTGAAGCCACGCTTGTTGAGGGTCTCCTTGAAATGCTCCTGCGTTTCGGCTTCGCCGTGAACAAGGAATATCTTCTTGAGGCTGCGTTTCGATTGACAGGAGATATATTTGATAAGCTCCTCGTAGTCGCCATGTCCCGACAACGACTCGATGCGGCGAAGCTCAGCTCTCACTTCATGCATCTGTCCAAAAATGGAGACTTGTTTGTCGCCACGCATAATCTTGGCACCCAGCGTAGAAGGTTCGCAATAACCAACACAAAGCACCGTGGTTTTAGGATTGTCGATATTGTTGGCAAGATGATGCTTCACACGGCCAGCCTCCATCATGCCCGATGCCGATATGATGATGCAAGTCTTGTTGCGTACATTCAGGGCTTTAGAGGCCTCGACCGACTGCACATACTGCAGACGATCGAATCCGAACGGGTCGGGGTTGTCCTTCATATAGGCGACAATGTCGTCGTTGAAGCACTCAGTATGCAAGCGCATGATATTGGTGGCGTTGACGCTAAGAGGGCTATCCACAAAGACATCAATATCAGGCAGAAGCCCTTTGCTGCGCAGACGGTCGAGAGCATAGATAATCTCTTGTGCGCGACCTATTGCAAACGAGGGGATGATAAGCTTGCCCTTCTTCTTGGTGCAAGTATCCAGCACAGCCATAAGCAGCTCTTGCTCAGCGTTGTCGAGAGTGGTATGCAGACGGTCGCCGTAGGTCGACTCCATAAGCAGATAGTCGACCTGTGGGAATGGTTCGGGATCCTTGAGGATATGCTTGTCGTACCGTCCCACATCGCCAGTGAAGCCCACCCTGATGGTGCGCCTTCCCTCACGAATCTCAAGATATACAAGAGCGCTGCCAAGGATATGGCCGGCATCGAAGAATTCCACAGTCACTTCACCCTCGATGTTGAACTTCTTGTGATAGGGGACGCTGATGAAACAGCCCATGCAGGCACGGGCATCTTCCTCGGTATAGATAGGCTCGACGGGTTCGAGTCCTTGTTTCTGGCGTTTCTTGTTGAAGGTGGCAGTATCCGATTCCTGAATGCGGCCAGCATCTGCCAACATAATAGAGCAGAGGTCGCGAGTGGCTGGAGTGCAGACAATCACACCGTTGAAACCTTGCTTATAGATATAGGGTATAAGACCCGAATGGTCGATATGGGCGTGCGAAAGAATCAGATAGTCAATCTCTTTAGGGTCGAATCCCAAGTCACGGTTCATGGCATCTGTCTCCAAGCCTTTGCCTTGATACATACCGCAGTCGAGCAGTATTTTCAGACCCTTCTTAGTGGTGATTAGGTGCTTGCTACCCGTCACCTCCTTTGCAGCTCCTAGGAATTGTATTTTCATTATATCGGATTTTTATTTTTCTGTACCCTTAACGAACAATTATGACAAATTATTGTTCCAATTATCGATTTTTACTTTGTAATGTATGCTGCCGAACGGCCGAAATCGACACCATCAACAACAATCCTGTCCTTAGTCACCCTCCCCAGAAAGCAGCAGTTCACCCTTGCCTCTACAAGCTTATGGAGAAAGAAATCCTCCCTCTGTTCATCCATCATCGCCAAAAACCTCACGCCTTGCTCGCCAAACAAGAAAGCATCAAGCCTCACCTCGCGGCAAGTCAATATGTCGAATCCAAACCTCTGAGGTGCAACGACACCCATCAGCGTTCGGAACAGTCCTCCCCTGCCAATCCTGCGGTATCCGAAAAGAGCATCGTTCGCCCACAGGCTTTCTAAAATCAACTCAATATAATTGGCCGTTTCCTCATCGCCATCCATAACCATAGGATTGTCGACCAAGTGTAGGTATCGCCGTCCATACTCCGAATTGGTGAAGAATGCCGACACATCACCCACCATATATAAAGCATCACCACGACCGACAACAGACTTCTCACCCTCCTCGTTCCTCGATACCTTATCACCCTCGAAGAGCTTTCGTGCAATCTCAATGCACTCCCTAACCTCTGGCTCCTGATACTGGCGGCTCTCGGGCTCCAACTCATTCTCGAGGTAATCATGGCATTCCACAGCATGGAACTGCCCTTTCAGCCACTCCAGCAAACCCTGCCTTGTGCGTTGCGACTTCCACATCTCGACAAGAGTTCCAAGCTCGTCGACCGTAGGCAAATGTCCCACAATGGACATCACCTCCTCATAAACTTGACGGCTAATGCCCATCTCCTCAAGTAGCGATTCGTCAACAATCTCGCTACTATCCAACTCATTATCCAAATCTTTCTCATTATGTAACATGATGCAAACTTACACTTTTTTTTGCATTCGATATAATAATACATTTATTTTTGCGTTAAATCAGTTTAAGATTTCATGTTGAACCAATAACTCACTCTTATAAAACACATCTTACTACTCTATTGATGGTATTCTTTTTACTAGGCATATTGGGCGGCATTGCCCTCTCGCTCTTCTTCAGCTTCGGACCTGCATTCTTCTCACAGATACAGGCGAGCATTCACTACGGCTTCCGCAATTCCGTCTACTTCGCCTATGGTGTGAGCACAAGCGACATACTCGTTGTCGCCATACTGCTACTCATTTCCAACAACATACCGATGGAAGATATGATATCCATCCTCAACAACCGATGGGTCATCTACGTAGGCGCCTGTGTTGTCGCCGGATTTGGTCTCTACACCATGCTTATCAAGACGAAAAGGGCAGCCGAAATTGGTGAAAACGAGAGGATTTCGCTCCGCCCCCTCATGCTCCCGTCGCACCTCACCGTCTACTTCCGTGGGCTCTCCCTCAACTTCTTCAACCCCCTCATCTGGATATATTGGGCAACGATGATTACCATCGTCATCTGCGGCGATAGCGAAATATCACTTGGCCAGCGCTACCTCTTCTTCGGTGGCGTCCTCTGCACCACACTCAGCATGGATATCCTTAAATGCAAGCTCGCCTCACTCCTGCGACGCATCATAACTTTCCGGTTTCTTAACATCTTCAACAAGTGCCTGGGACTCATACTTATCGGATTCGCGATATTTATGGTTGCATCCACAATACCGCGATTCGAACGCGACAATACCAACAACCCACGCTCCATCGAAATGATGCAGGAAATCATGCAAACCCAAACTGCCATCAAGCCCAAAGAAATCTAATTACCTAAAAACCCAAAACCATATCATAATGCACCTACTTGGAATCATCGGTGGAACCGAAATCATCGTCATCCTCGTCATCGTCCTCATCCTCTTTGGGGGCAAGAAAATCCCCGAACTCATGCGAGGTCTCGGCAAAGGCGTCAAAGAATACAAAAATGCCGTCAACGGAGTCGAGAACGAAATAAAAGAGACCACCAAAGAGCTCGATACCGACAAGTCTAACGAACAGAAATAATCAGGAATCCGCCCTATCGCAAGCGATTCCTAATTCAAGCTCACACGCTATCGAACAATCAAGCAATCAGACAAGTTTTTGGAGCCATCTTGAAGTGATGCGCTGGATGATTATCCGCAGCCTTGCTGTGGTAGTCATTCTTGCCGTCATCATTTTCACTTTCAAAGATTTCGTATTTGGCAGCATAATATTTGCTCCCACGCGACCCGATTTCGTCACCTACCGTGCGATGTGCCGCCTCTCCGACCTCGTCGGCATAGCTGCCCTCTGCCCTCAAGTGTCGCAAGTCAACCTCATCAACATCAATCTCGCCTCACAGCTGATGACTCACCTCAGCGTCTCTTTCTATCTAGCAATAATCATAGCCCTTCCCTATCTGCTTACAGAAATATGGTTTTTTGTCTCGCCAGCCCTTTATTCGAGCGAACGCAAGCCTGCAGTCGTTGCTGTTATTGCCTTCTTCCTACAATTTTTCATCGGGTTGGCACTATCATATTTCCTTATATTTCCGCTCACATTCAATTTCTTGGGCAACTATCAGGTAAGTCCAGAAGTCACTAACCAGATATCACTCAATTCCTACATCAGCACCTTCAATGGCCTGATGCTCAGTCTTGGACTCGTTTTCGAAATGCCCATAGTAGCCTATTTCTTTGCACGAATAGGAGTACTCAAAGCATCTCTTCTTGTCCGTTTCCGTAAAATTGTAATTGTCGCCTCACTTACCTTAGCGGCTTTCATCACCCCCTCTACCGACGTCTTTACCATGTGCCTCGTCGCTCTTCCTCTCTACCTCCTATACGAATTCTCCCGACTCGTAGTCAAGCATGTAGAGCAAAAAGCGAACTAGGATTAATCCTTATCGGGAGTCCACCAGTTCTTGCTCCAAGCGAGGATGCCGCCTCTTAGGTTATACACCGTACAACCTTGTGCAGCAAGCATCTCGGCAGCCTTCAAGCTGCGCTTACCACCACGGCAATAAACGGCAACTTTTCCCTCAATATTCTTTATTCGTTCAGCAAAATCTTCGGCATTCACGTCGATATTTTGTGCTCCGTAGATATGTCCTTCGGCATACTCTTTTGGCGTCCTCACATCAATCAACAGAACGTCCTTTTGCCTAATAAAATTGGTAAACTTCTCCACGCCAACAGTCACAACACTACCAGCAACAGAGTCATTGCCAGCATCCTTTACAGACTTCTCGTTTTGTGCGAACCCGCATCCAGCGGCCATAGCCGCAAACATAAGCATCATTATTATTCGTTTCATATCGTTCCGTTATTTTTTGCAAAAATACAACAAATCTTTGAATCACGAAAAAAAATTGCATTTAGCTTCATTTCACCATATCCCCTTTGCGTAGCGAAAAGGCGACCATCCTTTGGGATGACAGCTGCAACAACTTCAATCTTATTCTTCACAATATGGTGCATTTTTCAGTTTTTTCAACGCCTGACAAAGCTGATCGGGACAGGATGTCATCTTGCCTCCACAACGTATTCCATCCAAGCGACTGATAACATCATCTATCTTCTGTCCTTCAACCAGCCGACTGATTCCCTGCAGGTTGCCATTACATCCGCCTAGGAAGAAAACCTGTTGGATAACATCATTCTCGTCAGCGGTAACATCTATAAGTACCGAGCAAGTGCCCTGAGTTGGATATTGTATATGTTTCATAAGAACTACACTTATTTTTTGTTTGTATCACTATTCCCAAAAAAATGGTTCATTCCACATTGGTTGCGGCCATAGCAGCCAGATTTGCTTCAAATATCATCCTCGGCTGCTGTCTGTATCTGCCCCTGCTCTTCTCTGTAAGGCTTGGGTGTGCGTCTTTTGTATAGAGATAACAAGTTGTCGTTGAGCTTCACCTCCACTTCTCGCATAGTATGTTCAATGACAGCAGTCTTCAGCTGGCACTCCCAAATCACAACCACTTGCCATCCGTTGTCTCGCAACAAAGCGTAGTTTCTTTGGTCACGCTCCTGGTTGCGCCTAATCTTTGCCAACCAAAATTCTCTGTTGGTCGTTGGTATCTTGCAGCAATCGCTATTAACCACCAAATTGCAGCCGCTCAATTGTGGCACTACCACATCATGCCCATGCCAGAAACACCCGTTCACAAATATCGCGGTTCTATAAGTACGCATAACAATATCGGGTTTACCTGGCACAGACTTAACATTCAACCGATATCTGTAACCATGCGACCACAGCCATCGTCTCACACGCAGCTCGGGTTTGGTATCTCTGCTACGAATATGAGACATACAGCGATGCCTCTGTTCGGGTGTCATCCTGTCGGTCATAGGTTAATTCAAGTCCTCGGTCGGCAGCGAAACGCTTTTGCGATATCCAATTCCTGTGACATGACAGACAAGTCGCCCCTCCTGGTTGGTCACCTTTACCTCTATGGAAGGTATCTTCGAATGGTCAGCAACACTTACGGCCTCCGCCCTCAACACATCACCCTCCTTTGCGCTCGACACAAAGATGACGTTGCTACTGATGCCGAACGTAAGTTGGCCACTGTTGTTCATCAATGCAGCCATAGCCAAATCGGCAAGTGTGAACAGGGCTCCACCTTGACACACGTTGCCAGCATTAAGGTGCTCTTTTCGCACCCTCATCTCAGCGACGGCATGCTGTTCGTCGACTTCGGTAATCCTGCATCCAACCGCAGCCGCAAACCTATCATTACGATTCAATATTTCCTGAATATTCATGGCATTCATTGTGTACAACTGCACACTTGCAATAATAAACGCAATACCATTATCATTATTGCACTCTGTTCAGAAAATCTTTTACTGACAAATGCCACAATAAATACGAATCATTCTCGTTAATCATTGAACCGTTGACAAAACACAATGACTATTGACAAAGCCATATTCAGACGCTCGGAGCTATTGCTGGGCGAGGAGACGATGGAGCACATCGGCAGCAAACACGTGATTATATTCGGAGTTGGTGGTGTTGGGTCATGGTGTGCCGAAAGCCTTGTGCGCAGCGGCATCAGACATCTTACCATAGTTGATAGCGACCGCGTCTGCATCACCAACATCAACCGCCAGCTTATGGCGACAACCAAAACCATTGGTCAAGTGAAAGTAGAAGCCCTCAAGGAGCGTCTGCTCACAATAAACCCAACGGCCGAAATCACAGCATTGCAAAAGATCTTCACACAAGATACAGCCGAGGAGTTCAACCTCGACAGCTACGATTATATAATAGATGCTATCGATTCTCTAAAGGATAAAGCGCTTCTCATACTGATGGCTTGTCGTACAAAGGCGACATTGTTCTCTTCGATGGGAGCCGCCTTGAAGATGGACCCCACACGCATCAAGGTCACCGAGTTTTGGAAGGTTCAGGGTGACCCGTTGGCGCGCGCCTTACGAAAGAAGTTCAAAGCGTTGAAAGAATACCCCAAACATAAATTCCAATGCATCTATAGCGACGAACTACTCGCCAATCGCGGTCACAATGCCACTTGCGGCACCGAGCATTGCATGTGCCCTAAATCCCAGATGGGACCTGGCGACCCCTCGCTGCTCAATCACGAGTGGTGCTCATCAAAAGCCCAAATCAATGGCACAACGGCTCACATCACGGCCATATTTGGATTCATGCTCGCTGGTTTAGTGCTTGAACATTGCTGCAAGACGTCTCCCAATGTCGGAAAGTAGCATCTACTTTTATCGCAAGCTTATTTTCATTAATCCATCCCAAACCAGAATTCCTGCTCGCTATACTCCCACTTTACCGTTCCGAAACGGATAAGATGTGCCAACAGAGTGACCACTTTATGTCTTGGCAGTTTCGAGCGACCGACAATCTGTCTGAGTGTCTGCCTCCCTTCCATCACACCAATCAACTTGCGGATATCATCATCGAGGTGAATCATCGCCCCTTGAGGTTTCTGCGACTCCTTCCAGAGTGCAAACAAGACAGGTGATGCCACAATATTCTCGTCGTTTATGCGGATATAGGCGTGCATGCGGTCATCCTCATCTTGAGCGCAAATAGGGCCTCTGTCACTCTTCGGCACATTGGCAACCACTACAGTATGGCCATCAGCACGGTAAGTCTCAAAACGAATATTGACTTCTGGCCGACAATATCTTTCAGCAGCCTTGTGCATAACGTATATCTCTTCCTCCGAACGCACCCCGACAATCACGCCATCATCGCGAACGCCAATAAGCAGTCTTCCACCATCGGTGTTGGCAAAAGCCGAGACCGTCTTGGCAAGCTTACGGGCATCATCAACACGATACTTGAAGTCCTGCTGACGATGCTCACCCTCAGCGATAAGAGTGAGGATGAACCGTTTGTCATCCTTCAACAAACCCTGTATGTTACGAGCACCTGCCATCTATCCATTCACTTTTGTTAGCACCAGATTAGCAAGACAAACCGCCAGTTCTTGTGGTTCTTCACGAGGTCGCCATGCAAGGATATAGCTCACCTCTGCATCAGTTATGGCATATCGCTTCGATTCGTAATCACCAACCCTTTCTGCCATTGATTTGGATAATTTACCGATGTAAGCTCCATTCTCCGTGATAAAGAAACCGTTGCTATATCTCAACTTGTCGCCACTACGCAAAGACAACACCTGCTCTTTGTTATCGCGGAAATAATCGAGCCACACATCACGCATCGATAGAGACAACACTATAGATGGCTGGTTGGCAAGGAACGAGGTATCATTGTAGATATACAAATTATGCTTAGCACGAGTTATACCGACATAAAGGGCACGTCTCATGTCGGCATCCATCTCACGTATGCCACCCATCAACAGATGCACCGTATCGAACTCGCGACCCTTGGCCTTATGGATAGTACTGACAAACACGGTGTTGTCCTCTGTCGCCACAAAATCATCAATACTCGACTCAAGTGCAAACTCGCGCAAATCACTTCGATAGTAGCTCTTATGTGTAGCCTCGAAGTCGGCAAAGAACTGTCGCACAGCGTCAAGGCAGCTGCTCGAAGAGTAGGCCTCTTCCGTACGCTGTTTGGCTTTCGCCCATTGCCTACCACTTATGCTTCCGTCCTCGCTCTCACCTATCTGCTTGAAGAAATAGCGGACTTCGGCAAGGTTGATAAATCTGAAGCCATCGGTAGACTGAATCAGACGCACATGCTTCCCCTGTCGACGAAGGATATGAGCCACCTGGAGCGTTTGCTCGTTGGTTATAGTAAGGACTGCAGTGGAGCCTTTTAGCTGGAAATCATCAATAAACGATTGATAATTAGCCGCTGTTTCCACCATACCATCCTCTTGGCTTACGGAAACTATAGGAGTCTGCTTCATGCGGTTTGGAATCTGCAAAGCAAACCTATTGGCATAATCAACTATCGAGCGGTCAGAACGATAGTTATCTGTCAGTTCGTATAGTGTTGCCCCCTGCTCGCTGATAAGCGAACGCAGATAAGCAGAGTCGCTGCCGCGAAATGCGTAAATGTTTTGGTCGTCATCACCCACGGCAATAACACGCATTTCTTCGTTGCTCTGCATCAATGCCTTGACAAGTCTGAAATCATCACTGCTCATGTCCTGAGCCTCATCAATGACCAGTACACTTTTGGCAATCTTACTCTCCTCCACATCACCGTTCTCAATCATCTCTGCAGCACGCCGCACCACACTTTCCGCCTCCTCGAGCGAGCCTTGACGCCCTAGAAGGTCGAAGCTGTAAGAATGGAATGTCTTTATATCCACGAAATGTGCTGCATTGCCTACCAAATCGATGAGCCTCTTCTTGAACTCCGTAGCCGCTGCCCTCGAGAAGGTGAGCATCAGCAGTTGCTCATGTTTCACATCTTCCATCAACAAAAGCGACGCCAACTTGTTGACCAGCACCCGTGTCTTCCCACTCCCAGGACCGGCAGCCACCACGATGCAACGACTTTGCTTGTCATCGATAATTTGTCGTTGCCGCTCGCTGAGGGAACCGAAAATCTGTTCATATTTGGCAGGGGTAATATTTTTTGTTATCTGATTGCGACGTTCACCTTTGAAATATTTGCCGACGAAGAGACGATAATCCATCAAGAAGTAGTCGCTGACGAACTTGAGTGCCGCATCATAGTCTTGCAACATCATGTTAGCATATTCGCCAACGATATGGATTTGCTGTATACGCTGGCGATAAAACTCGTCGAGAAGACGGTATTGTTCCTTGCCGTAATGGGCGCGACGCTCCACTAGGCGATGCAGTTGCATGGCGTTGTATATAACCATGAAGCCACCTTCAATCTTCAACAGTCCCATTCTCGACAGATATAGCAACGCCTCCTCCATCTCTCCAAGCGAGGCCTCCTCCCCTGAGCCAAACATCGTACCCTGCATCTCCTTATTGTACTGTCCCAACAGCTCCACCATCGAGAAGGTAATCATCTTGTTGTCTGACGACGATGGCATTTTTTCCATGGCTTTTGCCACATAGCGGCACAAATTCATGCGACGCTCGAAACGGGCAATGGTAGAATTTCTGTCGACCTGCAACCTCACACTGACACTCTCGCCTGCCATAAAATGTTCCCGTTTATAGATATACCTTTTCGTACTTAGGAAATGTAGCAACATGCGGAGTTTCTTCACATTGCACCTTGTGTTGCCTGCCGCTTGGGCATCGGCATTAAGCTGTTTGTAACTAAATGTACGTGATTCTTCACCAATGTTTTCAAGCAGGAAACGTTCAAGTAGCAGCGACTCGTCAACACCCCTGATAATATTTGCGCGGTCAAGAAAAGCTTTCATATCTTGGGCATCTGCCAAGATGCCATCCTGTCGCATCAGGTTGACACTCCTCACCACAGTTTCCTTCGTCATTCCGAGGATATCGGCAAGGTAGTCCACACGACTCTCAGCTTCTGCACCTCTTCCACTGGCTGTTGCCTTGCTGCTTATTAGGGAATGGATGATGCGAATGGCCGACTCGCGAGTTGGTTCGTCGAAGAGCGGCGATGCTGTCAGCCTACTGCGTGCTTCCTCCATCGATTTAACCATTATGGCTGTGGCAAAGATGTGAGGTGCATTGTTGCCCCTGTGGACAAAGCCCGCTTCTTCCAAAGCTGTTATTGCACCCTTTACTCGTGTTTCAATATCAATTGTCGCATCATCTTCATTCCATCCTGCTTGGCGAGCTATCTCCAAGGCTGAGCAGCTGACCCTGTCACGCTTGGCTGTCAACTCCTTGATGGCTTTCCACACTTGTTGTATCTCACTTATCGAAAGCTTGGTTTGGTTGAGCAGAAGGAAATGCTTGTCCAAATCGCTGTCACCATAAAGCACATAGCAGTCGGCCTGCATTTGTGGGTCGCGTCCTGCTCGACCTGCCTCCTGGATGTAGTTCTCCAACGAGTCACTAATATCGTAATGAACCACAAGCCCCACATCCTTTTTGTCTACGCCCATCCCGAAAGCCGAGGTTGCAACGATGACCTGTACCTCGCCACTCATGAAGGCATTCTGATTGGAGACCTTCTCTGCCGACTCCATCTTGCCGTTGAAAGGCAGAGCCGTAATCCCGTCACACTGCAGATGATCGGCAAGACTCTTTGTTCTTGCCGTTCTACTAACATAGACAATAGTGGGACAGTTGTGTCCTATGATTAGGCTTCGCAGATGGGTGTATTTTTCTTCTTCAGTCTCAGCATGCAACACTGTGTATTTAAGATTCTCTCTCTCGGCATTGGCGGCAAAGAGTTTCAAAGACAGTCCTAATTTGCGTTGGAAATAGTCACGTATATCGCTCACCACCTTCTGCTTGGCGGTGGCTGTGAAGCAAGAGACAGGAATGGGCTGTTTCTGCCGCTTCTTTTCCTGCAAGTCATGGATAAAGTCACCAATGAAGAGATAATCTGTTCTGAAATCCTGGCCCCAAGCAGAGAAACAGTGGGCTTCATCGATGACGAAACGCACAATGTTGCGACTAAGCAAAAGCTGTTCAATGGTTTTCGACCTCAACATCTCAGGGGCTATATAAAGTATATCAGCAGAACCATCTGCCACTTGTTCAATAGCTACTGAACGTTCTATCGGGTCAAGCAACCCATTTATAGTCACCACATTGCTGATGCCTCTTTCTGCGAGATTATCCACCTGGTCTTTCATAAGGCTCTGCAATGGTGAGATGACCACCGTCAAACCATGTGTATTGCGGCCTGCCATCAGAGCCGGCAACTGAAAGGTCAACGATTTGCCACCACCTGTGGGAAAGATGGTCAACAGCGATTCACCCCTGATAGCGGCCTCCACAGCATTTTGCTGCATCGGTTCCCCATCAAACATGCGGAACTCATCAAAACCAAAGATTTCCTTCAAACCACTATGAGAATCGAGCCGCCTACGACAATAGTCGCATCCATCGCACGGAATATTACGCAGGAAGTTCATCACGTTGCTCACCTTAGGATAATTGTACATTACCCAGGCAGGAGTCATCGATATCTGGTCATCAACCCCTATGATTGCCAGTGAGTAGGCAAGTTCAACGGGATAATGTTTGGTCACTGCCTCGATATTGGAATTCTCACAAATAAGGCCCTTGAAATAATTCTTGACCAAAACTCCAATTTCGGATTGGTTAGTGACCAATCCGTAACCGTCGACACTCTTGATGAACCCCTCAAAATCAGGCTCATCACATAAAAGTATCCTGTATATTGCCTTCAGCTCATCAGGCAAGTTTTTCCATGCCTCAACCTCGTCATGAAACAATTCCCGAGCCTTCTTTGCATCGTTAACAGGATTGTTGAACTCATCTATCCGCAACTTGTCGTCTTTCAGCAAATGATGATAAGGCTTTTTAGGAAACAAGAGCGGCGAGAGCTGAAGGGTGTCGATGATGGTTTTCTCCGATAAGGAGGTTTGTGAAAGTGACTGTTCAAGATATTTTAGGTCGTGGTTTATGATGTTGTGTCCACACAGGGTATCGCATGATGAGACAAAAGCTTCAAACTCTCGTGCCGACTGTGTATGCAGCACGGCGCCATCCTCACGAACAGCGCCGTAATCTTGCACTATCTTGCTATTAACATCTACCTCTGTATCTATGAAAGCAATCATCTGCTTTGGGGCTCTATCGTGGGGTTACATTACCACCACTTTCTTAGCCGGAAGGCCTTCGATTTGGAGGAGGTATACACCAGATGAGGGGGCAGTAAGAAGGGTTTGTTCAGAGCCTTTCGAAGTCAGGATGCGACGACCTGTGATGTCGTAGAGCGAAACCTGACGGCAGGCAGCGTCGTTGACGGTTATCGTGCGGTGACTTACCATCACTTGCGGTTCGTCGACGACGATGCTGATTGCAGCGTCTCCACTTGACGCGAAATCGACTCTAAAAGTGATCGTCTCTTCCGGAACCGACACTTCTGACACAGAGATTGAGGTGTCCCGAACATTGCCCGTCAACCAGGGATGCGGATCGGTAGTGCTGTCAAACCGTGTGCGATTGGTTGCGCCACTAAAGAATGCCTGCGCCACAGTACCTTCGGTAGTGGCATTGATTCCGCCAGGACGGAAGACATACACCTCGTCGAAAGATGTCCGTCCGTCGTATGACTGATTGCCATTATAGCGGTCGTCGACGCGATAGATAATCAATCCGCATCCTGGAATTGACTGATCAAATTGGTCATTGTAATTGCGGTATTCGAGGAGATACCACTGGTTAGGATGAGGAGTGGCGACTTTGTAACAACAGTTGTCAGGATTGTTGCTACCAACAGAATGTAGAGAATATGTGCCCGATTGGCGTATCTCGGGTATTGAGTCGAGCCAATTGCCATATTTCCATTTCATGTATGCACTCATGTTTTGTGGCGGCATTCCGTTTGATGCCATTATATCCCACTCTCCAACAGGATTTACGATATAATTGATTTCATAATGGTAGAGGTCGGGGGCACCCAACGTATGGAACATCTCGTGACAGAAGGTAGAGACATTGAAATAGGAGGGTCCACTGCCTTCAAGTAGAAAGTTGTAGTTGTCAACCAATTTGCCATTGATGCTGACATTTCTTGTCAAGAGATTCCACATGTGTGGCCATAGCATATCGTTCCAGTCGCCTACCTCGCCTTTGATAATAAAGCAGACATTGTCGACTTTTCCGTTACTGTCCATATCGATATTGAGAGATTCTGGTATGGGGCAGTATTCGTTAACATAGTTGATGGCACGCTCAAGGAGCGACATCTCCACTTCAGCATACTCATAACTACGATAGCCTTCGGGGTTTCTTCGCGAGTTGTATGGCATGAAACGGCAACGAGGTAGCGAGTCCTGATAGCAGATGACGTTGTCGCCATCAGGAGCGGGATTGAAATGTGTAACAATATTCAGCTTATTGTATGTCACCGACTTGTAATAGTTATACATCGAAGTTGCATTATCCGACGATGCATTGAACATCGAATCAATAGTAGGAAATGGCGTATAGATAGGGTCGTCGTCGGCAAAGCGTATAAAGATGACAATGTTGTTCAACGTACCGTGATTGCGGCCAGACGTTTTTGTTTCGTGTGCCGAATAGCGACCAGGGAAATCGTATTTGTGCTGCAGCTTCTGCCAGCTAATGCGGTCGACACTTATGTTGGGGGCAAGCGCAGTGTTGCGAGGGTTGACTTTGCCCACGACATAGTCGGTGGCAACAACATTCCATCTGTCAGAAGAAATGAATTCCTTATCGGCATATACCCAATAGCCTGTCTGCGGATGCTGAATGATAGTATAGTTTTCGGCATCGTGCAGACGATGATAGTATTCGTCGCCAGTCACAAAGAGGTGAAGGGTGTCGCCATTAGGTTGAATCCTGACAACAGGTTTTTGGCGAACCGGAACTGCTCCCAGCGTATAACTGAAAACCAATAAGGCAATGAATAATATTTTTCTCATTTTATCACATTTTCTTAATTTCAAAAAACGATGTGTCCAAGGATGTCGTGTTCGAGGGCGTCGTCGATGATGACATTATAGAAATCACCTATTTTCAACGGCCTGTCGGTTTTTACCAGCACCTCATCGTCGACCTCGGGGGAGTCGTATTCGGTGCGGCCAATCCAGTAATCGCCCTCACGCCTGTCAATGAGCACGCGATACTGCTTCCCTTCGCGCTGCTGGTTGTTTTCAAGCGATATGGACTCCTGAATCTCCATCAACTCATCTATGCGGCGTTGCTTTGTATCGTCGTCGACGGGGTCGCCAAGAGCATAGGCGGCAGTACCCTCTTCTGGCGAATAAGCGAAGACCCCCATACGGCTGAAACGAGCCTGACGTACAAACTCTTTCAGTTCCTCAAAGTCCTTCTCCGTTTCGCCAGGATACCCAACAATGAGGGTGGTGCGTATAGCGACATCGGGGATTTGGCGACGGAACTCCTCGAGAAGAGCGATGGTCCCTTCGCGGTCGATGCCTCTCTGCATGGATGCCAGGAGATGGGAGCTGATATGCTGCAGTGGGATGTCGATATATTTGCATATATTATGATGCGTAGCGATTGCATGGATAGCATCCGTGGGAAAGGAGGTCGGGTAGGTGTAGTGAAGCCTAATCCATTCGGCACCGCTCTCCTCGGCCAATCGGGTGAGCAATTCGCCCAAACGACGCTCACCATAAATGTCAAGACCATAATATGTCGTATCTTGGGCTATGACTATCAACTCTTTGACACCCTGCGCCACCATTTGTTTTGCCTCGTCGAGGATATCTTCAATGGGACGTGAGACATGCTTGCCACGAATAAGGGGAATGGCACAGTAGGAGCAACTGCGGTTGCATCCCTCACTTATCTTGAGATAGGCATAATGCCTGGGCGTCGACTGCAGACGCTCAGCTTCGAGACGATCGTGATATTCGACCTCGAGCGAGCGCACCAACTCACCCCACTGATGGACACCATAAAAGGCATCAATCTCGGGCAATTCTTCACGCAGCTCCTTCTCATAGCGCTGGATAAGGCATCCTACGGCTATCAACTGCTTTTGTTTGCGACTACGTTTTTTGACGGCAATCTGCTCGAGGAGGACATTGACCGATTCCTCTTTGGCATCGCCTATAAAGCCGCAGGTGTTTACTATGACGACATCACAATCGTTGCGCGTCCGGTCGAAATAGAGTTCGAAGCCAGCTTTGCGCAGATGACCCGCAATATGTTCGGAATCGACAATATTCTTAGAGCAACCCAGTGTGATGATATTTATCTTCACTTTTCAAACTATCAAACAATCAGACAATCACACAACAACACTTTCAATTATTCTCAAACAGAGAATCAACAAACTCTTCAGCATTGAAGACCTGTAAATCGGTCATCTTTTCTCCGAGTCCTATATAGCGGACAGGCACCTTGAATTGGTCGCTGATGCCAATGATGACGCCTCCTTTTGCTGTGCCATCCAGCTTTGTCAATGCCAATGCGTTGACCTCAGTAGCCGCCGTAAACTGGCGAGCCTGCTCGATAGCGTTTTGGCCTGTTGAGGCATCGAGTACAAGCAAAACCTCATGAGGTGCGTCGGGAACGAGTTTCTGCATCACTTTCTTGATTTTAGTGAGCTCGTTCATCAGGCCCACCTTATTGTGTAGACGGCCAGCGGTATCAATAAGGACAACGTCGGTGTCCTTCGAGAGGGCCGACTGCAGAGTGTCGTAAGCAACCGATGCAGGATCGGCATTCATGCCTTGTGAGACAATAGGCACCCCCACCCTCTCCGACCAAATGGTCAGCTGATCGACAGCTGCAGCACGAAAGGTGTCGGAGGCACCCAGCATCACGCTTTTGCCTGCTTGCTTGAACTGGTAGGCAAGCTTGCCGATAGTGGTAGTCTTACCCACGCCATTCACGCCAACAACAAGGATAACGTATGGTTTCTTGGTGAGAGGGGAGGAAAAATCCTCAAACTCGTCGTCATGGTGCTGGTTCAAAAGCTGGGCAATCTCGGCCTTGAGGATACCGTTAAGTTCGGAAATGCCTAGATATTTGTCGCGTTTCACGCGTTCCTGAATATTGCCAATAATCTTGAGAGTAGTGTCGACACCAACATCGGAAGAGATAAGAGTCTCCTCAAGGTTGTCGAGCACTTCGTCATCCACTGTTGACTTGCCAAGTATTGATTTAGAAAGCCTTGTAAAGAAATTTGTCTTAGTTTTCTCAAGACCCTTGTTCAAGGTTTCCTTTTTCTCGCGACTGAAGAAAGAAAAGAGGCCCATAATTGAATAATAATGTTAATGTTGTTGTTTTAAAATGAGTTACAGAGAGTCGAATGAAGTAACGAATCGGAATCTGCTAGTTATGAACTACTATCACATGAAGACACTTGAATGCAAGAAAGAATTTGCAAAGATAGTGATTTTTTTTGACTTACGAGCTTTTAGGAGAAAAAAGTTTAGGAATTAAGGTTGATGGATCATGGCCCATTGACCGTTTCTCTCTCATTACCAAACAATAAGACTCCCTAATCACAATAGGTTGCCTTAAGTCCGTTTAATGCTCAAGTAGAGAGACATGTTCAAACTAAAAAACCCCGTCGGGTAACGACGAGGTGATAAATCTTACAAGATGAAGAACAACAAGTTATTTCTTCTTGAGGTATTCCTGGACGCTGTCAGAGGGAACGATTTCCTCCTGGAAGACGTAAGCATTGGTCTTGGGAGAGCGAACCATACGGATAACCTTAGCGAAGCTTTTGCCAGTACTAGTTTTAAGTGTAGCGACGACTTTCTTTGCCATTTTCTAATCCTCCTATTACTATTTAATTTCTTTGTGAACGGTTACTTTCTTGAGGAACGGATTGTATTTTTTCAGTTCCAAACGTTCAGGGGTGTTCTTCTTGTTCTTGGTAGTGACATAACGCGACATACCAGGAACACCGCTGTTCTTCTGCTCGGTGCATTCCAGGATTACCTGGACTCTTGCGTCTTTATTTTTCTTTGCCATTGTTTTACGTTTTTGAGTGTGCAAAAGTACTACTATTTTTGAAACCGACAATCTTTTTTTTAATATTTTTTGGCATTATCAATCTTAACACCTGATTTTCAACATCAATTAATGTTGCATTTATGATTTTTTAGCATTCATAGAAGGTTACAAATGCGTATTTTTTTGATTAAGAAATTGTAATTTTGGCATCCGAAAAACAATTTTCATACAAAAACGCTACATCAAACGGATAATCAGTCAGATAACGTCAAATATTTCCTTCATTCTTGCACTTGTGTGAAAGAATGAAGGAACTTGGCACGCTGCCCGGCCAAAATGGCAAATGTCCTTCGGTGTAGCTTCGATGTAGCTTCGATGTAGCTTCGATGTAGCTTCGATATAGCTTCGAAAGTGTCACAGAGGTGTCACGTCATAGAACATAAACAAGTGGGGAAAACCATATGTTTTTCGTACGGTTTACATCTTCGGTTTTATGTGCAGATGTGGTCAATTCGTTATTACTTGGTTTTTAAAAT
>CADBOG010000020.1 GCA_902796265.1 uncultured Bacteroidota bacterium | reverse complement strand
TCGCGGGTTCGAGCCCCGTTTGTCGCTCAGACCCTGCAACTAAGGTTGCAGGGTTTTTCTTTGTCTCACAGTTTTCACAGATAATAAAGATTTAGGTCTGAATATAGGAAAGGTAGTGCACAAAAAAAGGACTGCCGGAAAAATTCCAGCAGTCCCAACCATAACCAAATAAATATGAAAAACTATTATTTCTTTTCTGTGATAGCAGGGCTGTGCCTACAGAGGTCTTATTTACGGAGACCGAGTTTCTTGACGATAGCACGATAGCGCTCAATATCCTTCTCTTTCAGGTAGTCAAGCATACGACGACGCTTGCCGACGAGACCAACGAGTGCGCGCTCTGAGACCTGGTCTTTCTTGTTTTTCTTCATCAGGTCGGTAAGGTGCTGGATGCGGTAGGTGAACATTGCAATCTGTGCCTCTGCAGAACCGGTATCCTGGGTGTTCTTGCCATACTCGGCAAAGATTTCTTCTTTCTTTTCTTTTGTGAGATACATTATGTATGGTTAATTTATTTTGTTAATGTTTGTTGTTTATTTCTTTCGAATTCGATTGCAAAAGTACATTCTTTTTTCTAATTATGAGCTTTTTTTAATAATAAAATCTACTCCTTTTCTATAAATCACTGTTATTTAAGGCTCTGAACTTTGTTAATAATTATTAAAAGGAACAATTTGCCCTCAAAAACTGTTTCTGTTTTATTGTTTTTTAGTTGTGATTTTTCAAAAATACCATAAAAGGCAACCTCTAAAAATTGCTTTGGTTTATCCCCAAATGGTCAGATATTGTTTTTTTGTTTATATTTGCAAAGTCAAATCCTATTATTGGTTTTGTGATAAACAATTGTAATTTATTAATTATAACATTATTGAATATGAAAAAAGTAGTATCTGTCTTGTTGCTTTTTGTGGCATTGCTTGGTGTTAACCGCGTGTCGGCACAAACGGGCATCGCTGCGGGTTACCTCAGCCAGCAGCATACCTTTAATTATAGGGGCAGTCTTGTCGACACACTCAACAATTTGATGCAGAATGGTGCTTGGCTCCAAGGCGGTTTCCTTGGTCTTACGCAGAGTGTGCCTCTTATCGGCAAGATAGGCATCACTCCAGGTGTGTTTGTAAGCTTTGGCCAGATAAAGAGTGCATTCTCCGATACCAGCAGCTATACTACATCATCTTTTATGCTCAAAATACCTACCCTTCTGAGCTATGACCACGATTTAGGAAAAGACTCTAAGGTTTTTATCTTCGTTGGACCGGTATTTAATGTCGCCTTGTCCACCCTTGCCAACTTCAGGTCTGTAGGCGAACAGATGGATATCCATTTCGATATGGGAGGCACCATTGGCGCTGGCATCCAGTTCTATCGTGTACGTATTTTTGCCGGCTACAATATTGGTCTTATCGACCGTGATGAGTTCAGCCTCGCCAACAAGGAATCTGTTTCTAAGGCTTGGGAAGGGAGCTCCTTCTTTGCCGGCTTAGGGGTGAGCCTCGGCAGAAGTAATAGTGGCGATTTCTAGAATTCTAGAAATCGCTTTTAAAAATACGGATTACCATTCATTCTTTCGAAGGTAATCCATCATTCTCTTTCAATTGAAGGCTTCTCTTCATTCTTTCGCTCGTGCGAAAGAACGAAGCAAGAAAGCACGCCGGCCGAGCCAAAATGGCTAAAATTTCCGTCTTAGGAGCTAAAACGTCAAAGTTACCTGTCGTCTTTTCTTTGACTTTTGAATGAGGCCTTTGCTTTCTCCGTCTTTATTAACTTTCGAAGTTGTACCCCACAGACGTTTCTTAACGCTCCACAACGAAAATTTCTTTACGCCATTTATGGCAAAGGCCGGTTCAGATACCAACCAGCAATGATGGTTGTCTTCGGATGGTTGTCTTCGGATGGTTGTCTTCGGATGGTTGTTTTCGGATGGCTGTCTTCGTATGGTTGTCTTCGGATGGTTGTTTTCGGATGGTTGTCTTCAGATGGTTGTCTTCGGTTGGTTGTTTTCGGATGGTTGTCTTCGGATGATCAAAAGCAATGTCAGCGAAGCTAAACCTGAAACTTGAAACGGCCGTAAGGCCAATGAAACCTGAAACTTGAAACGGCCGTAAGGCCAATGAAACCTGAAACTTGAACATTGCGCAAATCGAGAGGAGAGAAAGCTTGCTTTCTATCCCGAGATAAAGCAATGTCAGCGAAGCTAAACCTGAAACCAGAAACCATTATCTTCTCACGCTCAAATCTCCTCTGCACATTTCCTAAACTTCATTAGACCTTCGGATCCTCCATGTTCTTGAAACCTGTGCCGAAGGCTGCGAGCACCTTAGAATAAAATCAGATACAGCGAGTCAAACGGCCGAAGGCCACTATTTTCTTATTACTATTTTCTGGGATTTCTCACCGAGGCGGAGGATGTAGACGCCTGTGCTCGGGAACAACGATAGGTTGACGGGTTTATACGTCGATACGTCGTCCTTGAAGAGGAGACGTCCCATGATGTCATAGACATAAAGGATGCCTTTGCCGTTGACAATAATGTCGTTGCCATCGATATAGGCGAAAAAGGCCGACTGGGTCGATTGGACATCTTGCAAGTCATCATCGCAGTCGCCATTGAGACAGAAGCCCTTAGGAAGTGGAGGCAGATAGCCCTTGGTGCCGGGGTTGGTGGTGCGGGTAGCAGCGTAGAAGGTGAGTTCCTCGTTACTGGTGACGTGAACAAGGGCGGCCTCGCCTACCAGAAGGCTATCGCCGTTGGGGTGTTCCACCCAAAAACCATCGGAGTTCAGCGAATAGAAGGCTCTGTCAAGCATCACCTTGTGCGGGAAGGGGTTACCAATGAGGTTGAAACCCTTAAGGTCACCTGCAGCGTCAGTCGCAGTGAGGGTGATGGTGACATTGTCGACGGTAGTCTTACCCTCAAAGGTGAGGGTATTATTGGCTTTGCATCGGTAAATGTATCCCTGGCCACGGTTGAGGGTGAAGTCGTTGTGTGCCTTCTGGTTAACCCAGGTGCCGGAGGCCTCGTCGTAGGCCAGCAAGTCGTAGGTACCAGTTGTGAGGTTGGTGTTGCCTGCGAGGTTGAGGTGGGTCTCACCGTCGTCGCATACCGCAGAAGCGATGGCCTTCCACTTGGCGGCACTGATGCTCTTCTGCACGGTGACGGGGAGGGTGTATGGTGCCCTCAGCTGGCCACCTTCTTGGATGGTGATACTTTTGTAATGAGCTTCATATCCGACGGGTATGGTGGCAGTGGCGGCAATGTATACATCGGTGGTGCTGGAGGGCATGCCAGCTGGTGTCCAGTTGTTCCATACGTTCCAGTTGCCATTAGTGGTGAAGATGAGGCCATCCAAGTGGCTTACACAGAATTCATCGATGTTGATGCCACCTGCGTTGGTGACAGGCGTGTAGCGCAGGGCGATACGGCTGCCGCTAGGCGCGCCGGGGAAGGTGTAGGGCCCATAGTTGGCGGTGGAGGGGTTGGCATTTCGACCTGTGGTAATCGTGAAGCCGGCACCTGTCGTAGAGGTGAATGTCCCGTTGTGATAATACCCGATTTGGAGTGTCCCGCTTGTGGTATAATAACAGCCTTTGAACGAGAACTGCAAGGTGGTGAGGTCGTTCCTGAATTCAGGCAGAATGAGTGTGCAGGGGTCCGAACCCAATCGGTTGTAGAACTGCACCGAAGCATTGTTGTCAGATTCCGTTCCGCCCAAGGCATTCATGTGATAATTAGTATATAAGGCTGGATTACAAACCGTCCGTTCGCCGTTGTCCATCAATTCGTCCCAGCAGCCGTCGTCCATCCTGAAAGCCTTGTAGTCATTTACGGCGGTGGATTGAAGGCTGGTTTTCGGTGTGAACGATGGCTCGAAGTTCTCGAAGTTTTCTGTCCACGAGTTGCCCAAAGGAATGATTATAGGACAGCAGGTCGGAGTATTGTCACTCACTTTCTTGTAGAAGGCAAATGTTTGACCCGCTATATTGCTGTTGCCATCAATAGATGTGTAGCATCTCCATTCCTGGTGATCATTGTCTTTCAGTACACCTATATAACGTTCTGTGGCGGTGTTTTTTAGATAACCGTTGTTTAATATGAACAGATTGTTACTCTCATTTGTTCCCACACGGACACCATCGTTGTTGTTTGAGCAATACAAATTGTCAGTTGAACCTACTGGCATAAAATAGTAGCCAGTTTGACCATTACCGATGACATTCCATTTAATGTTGTCGGCAACATCATAGGCAAGCTCATCGTATATTATAGTCACCTCAACGGCAGCAGGGGCGCTGCTTGTGCCGTTGTCGTTAGACATGGCATAATGGCCATTGCCATTGTCACACACAATAACAAACTCGTCGCATGCTGTGAGGTCTGAAAGCGAGGTGCTGACCCATCGTTCGTTGGATACCGAATAGGAGGCAGTAAAGGCAACATCGCCGGAAACCGTATAGCTTCCGGTCACAGGTGTTGCGTTTCCTGCAGTCGTCCAGCCGTCGAAGTGGTAGCCTACTCTTCCTGCCGAAGGGAGTGTGTATGTGCCGGCCCGCTTTGAATTGGATGTGGTTTGGAAGTCGGAGTTTTGGAAGAAAGTGCCCTCTCCCGAATCGAATGATACTGTATAGGTGGTCGGGGGAATATAGGTTATAGCGATTGTCTTGATTCTTAGTTGTGTATTCGAGGTGTTGACATTCTTAATCTCTAAAGAGGATGTCGCGCTGATGCCCGAAATTGTATAAGTATAAGTATTATCAGAATTATCAGAATGTGAAACACTTTCGGCAACTCCTCCATCAACAGAATAAGCCACAGATGGTTCAGTTGAGGTAGTTATTACCGCACCTGTTATGGTTACTCCTTGAAGAGGAGTGATGGTTATAGAGCCACCATTGCCCGTCGAAGCATAATACAATCGCAACTCATTATTGGTGGAATTGTAAGCTGGGGCAGTGCCAGCATCGTTTTTATCTGTCGTAAAACTCAAAACATTTTCAACTGTACCTGATGTTTCCGCAAAATTGGTATAGGTGCCCGCCTCTCCAGATGCAGATCCCCAGCCGATGGTGTACGTGTTTTGTCCCAATGCGTTCTGCATGAAGGCACACAGCAGTGCAATAATGAAGATTGGAAATGTTTTTCTTTTCATTAACATAACTTTTTATGGCTACTTATACGATATGAATCCGTAAAGTAGATTTATGAATTCTATAATGTTTATTTTGTATCTATCCCAATTTGTTTGAGTTAGGGTGATTACCCAAACGCAAATGATGTTGCAAAAGTACGTATATTTTTGCTAGCGGCAAAATCTTTTTTCAGTAAATCAGAAAAAGGTAGTATATTTGCACTTTCTTTTTGCCGGTCTTTAGCTGCCCGACGATGTAGATAGAACTTTGAATATTAATACTTTTAATGGTCTTGGGGACGGTCCCCGAGGCTGCGGTAAATATAATAGAAAACAATAAAAAAATGAACATTATCACAAAGAAATTCGATCTCGGCGACGGCCGCATGATCGAAATCGAGACCGGCAAGCTGGCCAAACAGGCCGACGGCGCTGCCGTTGTCCGCATGAAC
>CADBOG010000019.1 GCA_902796265.1 uncultured Bacteroidota bacterium | reverse complement strand
GCTTCACATCGATCTGCTCTGGAGTGGTCCAGTTTTTCTCAATGTGGTTCTCTTTTTCCCACTGTTCGAAGCTTTCTTGCTTTTCGTCGCGGGATTTGAAATTGACATTTGAAAAATTAGGTCTCATTATCAGTATTTTATATATTATTCGTCAGAATGTTACAGATTGCAAATATACACATATTTTTTAAAATGGGAAATGCGTAATGCAAATCCGTGGCAACATTGCAAAACTGAAGCTCAAATTAGCACTTGAACTTGTACTCCAATTTTGCAAGTTCTTCGTTGGCTTTGACAATCTTCTTCTTCAAGCCAGCCTTGTAAGCTATAAGCTTCTGCATCAGTGCCTCATCACCGAGAGCCATCATCTGCATGGCCAGGATTGCGGCATTCTGAGCACCATTGATGGCGACTGTGGCAACAGGGATTCCCGGAGGCATCTGCATGATTGCGAAAGTGGCGTCGAGGCCTTCAAGGCACGAGCCTTTGATAGGCACACCGATGACGGGAAGCGGTGTTTCGGCAGCGATGACACCTGGAAGTGCTGCTGCCATTCCGGCACCAGCAATGATGACCTTGATGCCACGAGCGACAGCACCACGAGCAAAATCGCTCACCTCGGCAGGAGTGCGATGGGCAGAGAGGGCGTTGACCTCGAAAGGTATTTCCATCTCCTCAAAAAACTGGCAGGCTTTCTCCATGACCGGCAGGTCGCTGGTGCTGCCCATGATTATGCTTACGATTGGGGACATATCAGTTGTTTTTTCTTGTTTAATATTGATAGTCATTCTGGTTATTCTATGGCAACTAATTCCACTTTGCGTTAGAATATCATTGCAAGCAGCACATAGAGCCAATGGGCGGCGATGCCAGCACAGAGGCCACCAATGGTGTGTGCTCCGATGGCTTTACCAATAAGGTTGCGATAGCCAAGACTGTCGAGCATGGCGGTGTGGGTGCTAAGATAGCCACTCCAGCACATACCCATAGCGGTAAAGACAGCTATGGCATTATTGTTGATGATGCCAGCGGCATCAAATGTGGGAACCAAACCCATGGCAGCACCTACGGCACCGAGAGCAGTAATCGGGAATCCGACCAAAGCACCACTCTCAAAACCAAACAGCCAATAGAATATAAAGTTGACCTTGTCGGCAAGCCAAGTGATGACAGGCACACCTTCGTATGCGGCTCCAGTATACTCACCGTTGGCACCTGAGGGTCCGAAGGTTAGCATCATGACGATGGTAGATATGCAAAGCACACCAGGGATGATGGCAACACCTATACCCACGCCGCTCTTACCTCCATCGAGCATGGCGTTGAGGAAACGCTGGAAGACAGAACCCTCGCTCTTGAACGAGATGTTCTGCTCGGTGCCCTCCTCCTCAGTCACAGGACAATCCAGCTCGGGGTAACTCTTCAGAGTGAGGCGTTGCATGAGTCTCGTGCTGATGACGCTACCGATGAAAGCGCCAAGCAGACCCACTAGAGCGCCAGAGCCATAACCTTTGCCAGTCATGAAGGCGATGACAACAAGACCCATTCCGAAAGCCGTGCCGAAGTTGGTCAGCGACACGAGCTGGTATTTCTTGAAATAACGTGCAAAGTTGTTGTCCTTAGCCAGCGAGATGATGGCAGGATTGTCGCTCAAGAAGGTCATGACGGCACCCAGAGCCGCAACACCAGGCAAGTTGTAGACAGGCTTCATCAAGGGGCGCAAGATATTCTCCAGCAGTCGAACCACACCAAACTCGGTGAGCAGCTTAGAGATGGCACCCATAAGAACGCAGATGGCCATGATGTAAAACACCGTCTCGAGCAGAAGGCTGTATGCTGTCTGCATGAAGGTGTTGAGCATGTGCGGCAATGTCATCTTATATGACAAGAAGCCGAAAAAGGCGAAGAAGCAGACTAGGAAAATGAGAGCCTCCAAGCTACGGCTGGTGGTGAATTTCAGACGGCTAGGCTTCTTGCTTTTGTGCTCGCCAGTCTCGTGGTGACGGAACACCTGGAAAGGGTCCACCACTGTGAGCAGCGAATTGAGAAGACGGTTGTTGTGTTTCTCTTCCATTTAGATGGTTTGAAGGGTTAAAATGATTATGATGTAATTAATTGAATGCTTGCCAAGAGTCGATTACATTCCACGTTCCATGAACATGCGATGGATGTTCATGTGCCAAGTGATGCCGAAATTGACCGTGAAGGTATTGGTAGAGTTGTTTATGCTGACAAGAGGTTGTTCACGATGATTCTGGCAGTAGGAGAGCACTCCGTGGAAGCGCACATCCTTGCAGAACGAGGGATTGTACTCGAACCCAATACCATATTTGGAAATCTTGCTTCCGGCAGTAATAAGGCAATCGAGAGGGTTTACGGACTGAAGGTCGACTTCCGACTTGTTCTGTTCGTAGGAAACTTTGCCATAGATGTTGAATTCCTCAGTAAGATGGTAGTTGAAGCAGCCTATAGCAGCAAAGTTCTTGCCCCAGTCTTTTCTCGACAAAGCATGATGGATGAGGTCGACATAGAGATCCCAGCGGTCATAGATAAGCTTGTTACCTAACGCAATATAGTTCATCCAACTATTGTCATTCCTCTCGAACATATTGACAGAATAGAGTGTGCTGAAATGGCCCATCTTGCCTGACCAATAAAGGCTGTAGGAAAGAAGGCCGCTACGCCATTCCTGTCCTGCAGGAAAACCGAGAGCAGCACCGTAATGTACGTATGGTGATGTGGCAACCTGAGCCAGGACCATGTGGTTGCCATCGTCGCTCTTGACGGCAACGGCACCACCAAGCTGGAAGCAATAGAAATTGTCCCAATAGTTGGTGCTGAACAGCACGTCGATAGGCGCAGCATCATACTCAAAACCACCGACAGCCAAAGCATCCTTACCCAAGCGGAACATCCAGTTCTTGTTGGGATGATAGGTCAGATAAAGGAAGTCGGTGTTGTCGAAGAAAGAAACAGAACCATCCTGCGCGATGACACGCTGACGGAAGAAATAGCTGAACTTGTCGTTGAGGTCGCCACCAACGACGAAGTTGAAGTATTTGCCATGAAAACCGAATGGATTGGTCGTGGTGCCGTCATTCTCGATACGATAATAGTCGAAGTCGGCTCGTGCCTCAAGCCTTATCTGAGTGAATACCGGTGAGAAAACAACCTGAGCAGCTGCACGGTTGCCCGAAAAGAAAAGGGCTGCAAGGACAATTGATTGGAGTAATTTTTTTGTTTTCAAAGTATTATGATTTTAATTGTTTCTTTGTTAAAAATGCAAAAATACGTAAGTTTGTCCGATTGTCAAAAAAATAATACGAGAAATGTTATTTTTTCAAAAAAATACTCTATCTTTGCCAACAAAACTAAAAACTAATAATATGCGTAAATCAAGTACAATCAAATCATTGTGCCTAGCTGTGGCTTTTGTTTTCGCTGGATTTACCGCCAATGCCCAGCTGACACACTTGGAACAGTCGGTGTTCCTGAACTTCAATGCTGCAACGGCAGCCTTTAATGATGATTTGGCAACCGATGTCCTCACCCTGAAGGACCAGACTATCCCCCTGACCCGCCACAATGTAGGCAAGAATTCAGGACTGGGTGTTGGTATCGGTTATCGTATCAGCTACCGCTTCGACGTGGGATTTGGTGAAGTATCGCCTTACATCCATGCCGACTTCAACTGGAACCGCACCAAAAGTGCTGTCCGCGACAAATTCCTTGATGCCGACGGCAAAGCTCCTAACTACTTCAACCTGCCCATCTTCGTTGGTGTCAACTATCGCTATCAGTTGAATGATGTCATCACTCCTTTTGTTGAGTTCGGCATCGGTCCTGACATCCTCTTCATCAGCAAGGAGAAGGGTACATTCTCTTACGAAACTGTAGATGAGTACAATGCCCTGTACACCGCCACCAAGGAGTTCGACTATAAATACCACACCACTATCAATCTTGCTTGGCAGATTGGCGCAGGTTGCTATTTTGGCGAGCATGTTAGCGCCAGCATCCACTACAACGGCTATGGCAAGCATGCCATCAAGCCCAATAAGAATCAGGTTGAAGACCTTGGCGACCTCCTGAATCCGACCTACGCTGCTGACACCAAAACACAGAACCGCAGCATCGGACTCCTCTCTCTTCGCATCGGCTTCCACTTCTAAGATTTATCATCTTATTATATATAATGAAAGGGCTTGGCAACATTGCCAAGCCCTTTCATTATATTATATAGTTCTGCATTATAAGGTTCTGCGTCCCTAATAGCAAATTTCACTTTGCGAGGTCCTAAGCGCTACCATGTGAATGCTACTGATGGACCGCCTTTGATTTCGAGAGTGAAGTGGGTTCCTGGAGCGGGCGGCACCATGCTGTCCGTTGCTTCATCGTAGTGGCGTAGCCAGAAAGGGTCAATCTTTATGGAAAAGCGGAAGGGGTTTGGGTTGGCATCCATGCCAAGATCGTAGTTCTCCAAGGCGACAAGTTGGTGCCATGGTCCAAAAGGTTCCTTCAGCGACGAGTGGCAATAGACCTGTACAACTTCTTTGCCTTCCGGTATTTGGCATCCTTCCATTACGCTTTCGAGTTTCAGTGTGGCACTGAGTGTAAGGCTTTCGCGGTCGAAAGTTACGTCGCTGTAGCTGAAATGGCCGTATGACAGTCCGTCGCCGAAAGCAAACAAAGGCTTGTCGTTCATGTAACGGTATGTACGCCTTTGCATGTTGTAGTCTTCGAAATCTGGCAGTTGACTTGTGGAACGATAGAAGGTCACCGGAAGCCGCCCGAAGTCGTTGCTAAGACCCGTCAGCGCGTATGCCACGGCATCGCCCATCTCTTGGCCGCCATACCATGCCACGACAATAGCATCCACATCGTCAACCACATCTTCAAGGGCTATGGCACTGCCTGTGCAAAGCACAAGCACGATGGGTTTGTTAGTCTGTTTGCGTATCGCCTTTATCATGTCGCGTTGAGACTCCGGAAGCTCTATACTAGTGCGGTCGCCTTTGTGGAATCCTGGCAGCTCCACCTGCAATTCTTCGCCTTCAAGAGCTGGAGAGAGTCCTCCGCAGAACACTATAGCGTCGCATTGGCTAATATTATTCCAGAAATCGTTTGGCAGACGGTAGTCGTTGTTGACGTGGTGGCATGCTGTATCAAAGTATATGCTCTTGAAAGGATCCCCAGTGACAAACTCACTTTTAGGTGTGCCCAATATCCCCAATATGTTGTTCATGCCTTGGAGGATGGTGGTTTGGTGGTCGGGAGTGCCGTTGTAATTGCCGAGAGCCATTGCCGAATCCGCGGCATTGGGACCCACGACGGCTATGCGTTTTAGTTTGCGAAGTGGCAGTATTCCGTTGTTTTTCAACATAACGAGACTTTGGACAGATGCATTCCATGCCATCGTTCCCGGGTCGCTTTCGGGCAGGGGATCGAATAGTTCGGGACGGAGACGCATCCGGGTGCGGAGCAGTCGCTGCAAGTGTTTGTTGATGGTGGCTTCGCTCACCATCCCTTTGTCCACAGCCTCTTTGAGTGCTGCCAGCCCTGAGCCGCATTCAAGGTCGACCTCAGAGCCAAAGGCAGCTGCTGCTGCAGCCGCTGCAGTAGGATGTGTGCGGTGGCGAGGGATGACGGTGTCTGGCTCCCAGCAGTCATTCAGAGCCCAACAGTCGGTGACGAGTATACCATCATAGTGCCAACGGTTGCGGAGAATGTCGACAAGCAGGTGGCGGTTGGTGCAGCATGGCTCGCCATTGAGGCGATTGTAGGCACACATGACCTGCTGGACATCGCTATTCTTGATGATGTACTCGAAGGCTGGCAGGTAGGTGGTCCAAAGGTCCCGAAAACTTATGCGACTGTCGAACTGATGGCGTAGACCCTCAGGACCGCTATGTACGGCGAGGTGCTTGAGGCAGGCGGCTGTTAGCAATGCTTGATTACCGTATTCTTCTGGCAGTCTTCCGGTGCCTTGCAAACCTTCCACGACAGCCAGTCCCATGACGGCTGTCAGGTATGGATCCTCTCCGAACGTCTCCATGCCGCGTCCCCAACGTGGGTCACGGAAGATGTTGATGTTTGGAGTGAAGAATGTTATGCCGTTGTAGTCGCTGAATCGACCGGCCTTTTGATCTTCACGGTATTTCATGGCAGCTTCGTCAGCGATGTAGCCGTATATGTCGTTGACCAGCGAGGTGTTGAAGGTGGCGGCAAGGGCAATAGGCATAGGATAAACCGTTGCCTTGCCGTTGCGTCCTACTCCATGCAGAGCCTCGTTCCACCAACTATAAGGCTTGATGCCAAGTCGTTCCACGGCAGGGTTTTGGTGTTCGAGGAAAGCCACCTTTTCGTCAAGGGTTAGTCTCGAGATGAGGTCGTTGACGCGTTCCTCGACAGTGAGGGATGTGTCCTGGAACGGGAAAGTCTGGGCAACAGTAGTCGAAAAATGGTAATGGATGATGATGAAAGCTGTTATGAGTATTGTCCGTTTCATAATGAATTATTAATATGAAAAAAGCCTCGTTTCTTGCGAGGCTTTTTCAATTATGAATAAGGTAATTGTTTACAGTGACTGAGCATAGGTGATAAAACCATCCATCTCGGTGAAGAGGGAGGATTCAGGATAGTCGCTCTTGATGCTCTGGAAGCATTCGACGGCCTTGCTGTTCTGCTCAAGCATGAGGTATACAACGCCAGCTTTGAAGAGAGCAAAAGGTGCTGTGATGGGGTTGCTGTCCATCTTAGCGGCTTTGGTGTAGTGCTTGATGGCGGCATCATTGTTACCTTTTTCCACTTCAGCGTCGCCCTTAATCATCTCATTGATGACTGGGGTGAGCTGGTCTTTGCCGTTGTACTTGCCAGCATACTTGAGGGCATCCTCATACTGACCAAGACGGAGGAAGCAGATAGCAGCCTCGAATTTGGCATGCTTGCCAGCTTTGGTAGAGCCATACTTATCGATGACCTGCAAGAAGCCAACACCGAAACGGTCTGTGCTGGTGCTGTCGCCATAGAGAGCGGATTTAAAATCGCCTTTGGCGAGGTACTGTTCGGCAACGAAAATCATCTCGTTAGCTTTCTGGTTGCGGGGCTCAATAATGAATTTTTTCACACCAAAGATGGCGAGGACCACCACAACGATTGCAACAACAACACCGATGATTAGTTTCTGGTTGTTTTCGATAAACTGCTCACTTCTAGAAATAAAACTGATGTTGTCAGTGCGCTTTTCTTCAATGTTCTTTTCCATTTTTTATTTTTTTTCCTTATTTTTTTGCGAAATTTGAGTTTGCAAAAGTAGTCATTTTTTTTCATTGCGAAGAAATTATTTTTGTTTTTACGAACAATGACAGATGTTTTTTAAAAAAAAATGTATATTAAGATATTGTTTATGAACAAGATAAAATGTTAAAAAAAATATTCGAACAAAAAGTGTTTTTTTTTGTGAAAAAAGTTATAATTTTGCATTTTACAAACAATGTTTTATACAACTATGGATACTAGAACAAAATATTTAGGTCTCGACGTTGAAAGTCCCATAATTGCAGGCAGTTGTGGGCTTACTAATGATATAGACAATCTGGTGAAGCTGCAAGATGCAGGCGCTGGTGCTGTCATTGTGAAATCGGTGTTCGAGGAGCAGATAATTTATGACATCAAACGCAACCTTAGCATGATGGCTCCCACCGACAGTTATGGCATGAGTTATGAGTATATCGCCGCTCATGTGGCTGACGACTCTCTCGGTCAGTATTTCAACTTTATCAAAGAAGCCAAGAAACGGCTGCATATCCCTGTAATTGGCAGCATCAACTGCTACTCGTTTGAGAATTGGATGACATATACTCAACGTTTCCAGGAAGCAGGCTGTGATGGCTTGGAATTGAATATGGCTATTCTGCCTTACGAGACAACGCTGTCATGTGAAGACGTCGATCGTCTTTTCTCGGATATCATTAACACTCTACGCAAATCGGTCTCTATTCCTATCAGCGTCAAGGTTAGCCACAACTTTACTGACATGGCCAACTTCATGCAGCGTCTTTCGTGGATGGGTATCAATGGTATCACGATGTTTAACAAGTCGCTGAATGTCGATATCGACACCGATACCATGCAGATAAAACATGCACCTTCACTCTCCACTCCCGAGGAACTTTATGAGACACTTCGCTGGGTTGCCATACTGAGCAAGAAGCTACGTTGCGACATCTCTGCATCGACGGGTGTTCACAAACCTGAAGATGTGGTGAAATTGTTGTTGGCAGGAGCTGGAAGTGTTCAAGTGGTTTCGTGCCTTTATAAAAATGGTGTAGAATACATGCGTACTCTGAACGAGGGCTTGCGTTCGTGGATGGCTGAGAAAGGATTTGATTCTATCCAGCAGTTTGCAGGTAAGCTTGCCGTGAAGGCCAACGAGCAGGCTTCGCTGTTCTTCCGCACACAGTTCATGAAGCATTTCGCACAATTGTAGAACATAGAGAGTCTTTCTGTTATAACAAAATAATCTTTATTCTAACAAGGAGGATTTTGCATTCTTGCAAAGTTGTTTCCCCCGAAAATCACAATTCGGAATTCAATAATCAAAATTCAACAGTCCTCCATAAAAATCATTAATTATGGAAGAAAAAGTTCCTAGTTTTTTTCGCTTCGAGGATTTAAGAATCTATGGCAAGGCGCTGGATTACGGGAAATGGGTTATCCAGAACCTACGCGAGGCGCACAATGAAAATGAGAGTCGATTCAACAAAACATTCGTGAAGTCAGCGATGAGTATCGCTGTCTGTATCGCAGAGGGCTCGTCTCGCAGCAAAGTGCAATTTGACCACTACCTGAAGAATGCCAAGACGGCAATACGCGAGTGTGTGGTTTTCACCACCATGGCCAAAGGCCTTGGTATGCTCAACGAGGCTCAGACTGAACGCTCACGCGAACTCCTTATGGAGCAGACGCGAATGATTGGCGCTCTTATCATCTCTCTGCAACGTACTCGCCACAACGACGAGGAGGAAACCACATTGAACGAGGTTTCAGATGCCGACGACAACATCGTCAACGATGATTACGGGAACGAAACTAATTTCGATTTCTAATCATATATAATATATGTTGCATTAATCACGAATCACTAACTACTAATCTAAATACTGTCATGGTCTTGTACCCTAATCTGCCAACGCTGCGCCATACTGATGGCGGCTCCTTTTTCTTGATTGCTGGCCCTTGTGTGATAGAGGACGAGAAATCGCCTTTCGAGATTGCCGAGCGTCTTGTTGAGATAACTGACCGTCTCGGAATACCTTTTGCATTCAAAGCTTCGTACCGCAAAGCCAACCGCTCGCGTGTCGACTCCTTTACTGGAATTGGTGACTGGGAAGGTCTAGAAATACTTGGACATATTCGCGACCGTTACCATATTCCTGTAGTTACCGACATTCACAATGAGACAGAGGCTGCAACAGCCGCTCAATTTGTCGATGTTCTTCAGATTCCCGCATTCCTCTGTCGACAGACCTCGCTTCTGGCGGCAGCTGCAGAGACAGGGAAAGTGGTGAACGTCAAGAAGGGACAGTTCCTCTCACCAAGTGCCATGGTACATGCAGTAGACAAAATCCATTATTACGGTGGCAAAGACATAATGCTCACCGAGCGTGGCAACACTTTCGGTTATCAAGACCTTGTCGTCGATTTCCGGAGCGTTCCCATTATGAAACGCAACAACGTGCCTGTGGTGGTTGACATCACTCATTCGCTGCAAAAGCCCAACCAGCCGGATGGTATCAGCGGCGGAGACCCCGAGATGATTGAGACTATCGGTCGTGCAGCTGTTGCGAACTGCTGTGACGGTATATTCCTTGAAACTCATCCAGACCCACGCAACGCCAAATCTGATGGTGCCAATATGCTGCCGCTCGACCTTGCTGAGTCTTTGTTGGCCAAGTTGGTCAAAATTCATCAGGTAGCTATAAATGTGTGATTATGCAACTGAATCTAACTAAACCTATTGTATTCTTCGACCTTGAAACCACGGGTGTTCAGGTTGGTACCGACCACATAGTCCAAATTTGCCTTCTCAAGGTTTCGCCTGATGGCAGCGAGGAAGAACGCACTTATCTTATTCGTCCTGTTGACGATTTTGGAAAGACTGTTCTCATCCCTAAAGAATGTACGGCAATTCATCATATTACTGATGCCATGGTTGCCGGTGAGCGTTCGTTCCCCGAATTGGCACCGGAAATTGCAGAATTTATAGGTGATGCCGACTTGGCAGGCTATAATTCCAACAAGTTCGATGTACCATTGTTGGTAGAGGAATTCTTGCGTTTCGGCTTCAACTTTTCCATCAAAGGACGTAGACTTGTTGATGTGCAGAATATCTTCCACCGTATGGAGCAACGCACCCTTGTGGCCGCTTATAAGTTCTATTGTGGCAAACAACTGGATGGTGCGCATAGTGCCGATGCCGACACCAAAGCCACCTACGAGGTCCTTAAGGCACAGCTCGACCGATACAAGGATACTCCTTTTGTCGACCGAGACGGAACAAGTAGCTATCCCGTAGTGAATGATATCGCCGCGTTGAGCTCCTTCACTGGCAATCCCCAGTGGGCTGATTTGGTTGGACATATCGGGTATGACAAGCAACATCGGGAGATATTCAACTTTGGCAAACATAAGGGTAAGACATTGGAATCGGTATTTCAGCAAGAGCCAGCATACTATGACTGGATGATTAAAGCCGACTTCCCTCGTTCAACCAAACAGGTTGTCAAAGAGGTATATGAACGCATGAAAGAGCAAAAGCTTATGGAGCTTAAGCTCAAGTTCGAAGGTTGAAGGAGCCCGAGATGAAAATAATATGTATCGCGCGTAACTATTCTGAGCATGCAGCAGAGATGGGGGCTCCTCAATTTGAGCGTGGCTCCAAAGAAGCCATCAGCCCTGCTTTCTTCCTGAAACCTGATAGTGCGCTTTTGATCAAGAACCAACCATTCTTCTATCCCGACTTCAGTCATCAAGTGGAGCATGAGATAGAGGTTGTGGTGCGTATTGACCGTGTGGGTAAGAGTATAGAAGAACGCTTTGCACACAAATACTATAGTTCCGTGGCTTTGGGCATTGACTTTACTGCCCGAGATTTGCAACGCGAGGCTAAGGCCAAAGGATTGCCCTGGACATTATCGAAGGGGTTTGACGGTTCTGCTGTTGTGAGTGACTTTGTACCGCTTTCAGAATTAGGAGGCGATGTGCAAAACCTCTCTTTCTCGCTGATGCGTAATGGCGAACAGGTGCAATGCGGCAATACCAAAGATATGCTCTGCGGCGTTGACAGGATGATATCCTATATCTCCGATTTCATGTTGCTTCGCACAGGAGATATGATTTATACTGGAACTCCTTCGGGTGTAGGACCTGTTGCAATTGGCGACACGCTCGAAGGTGTGCTTCAAGGACGCCACATCTTAACATGTCGTGTGAAGTAATTGCCTTGTACTATAAAGAGTAGGTATTCTATTTCTCTAGCTGGTATTCGACGAACATCGTCTGAGTTATCTGTTCGCCCTTGACGCGAAGGGTGATAGGAAGGAATGCACTTACAGCAGGTTCTGCCCGACGGTTGTCCATGCGGATATAGATTACAAGGTCGCGACCAGGGGTTAGCTTGCTATAACCAACCACTTGTGCGTCGCGAGAGCCAAGACTTATGAAGTCAAGAGTGGTTTCGCTGACAGCATTATGCTTGAGGTGGATTTCGATGTCGGCATATTCGCCTGTGAAATAAGTGCCAAGATGCATAGCTCTTGTGGGGAGATGGAGACAGGAGATAAGGCTGCTGTCATCCTCGAGGTATTGGTAATCTTGTATTTCGATGCGACGTTCGCGAGCGGCTTCAACGCTATAGACAGATTTGTTTGTCTTCTGACGGTCAGCCGAGACGCCTTCCTGAGCGTGGCTACTTCCGTATGCTACTTCACGTATCTGAAGGGAACCTCCATTGCTGCCCATAAAACGGGTTAGGATGCCTTTCTTGTAATCCATTATCTGGTTGACGATGCTGGCAATGCGTCGCTTAGAGATGAGTTCGTTGTACTTAGAAGTATGAATAGGGCTTGCATAGCCTTCGACGGTCATGCTGATACGGTGTCCTGCTTTGAGGTCGAGGAGCATAAGATTAAGGAATTGCTCGAAGCGCTCACAGTTGTACTGCACATCGTAGTCGAAGAAATAGTCAATAGCATCGCAGATGGAATCATATACGACATTGCCGTTGGCGAGAGTATGAGCACGCTTGTAGTCGCCACGCATGAACATATAGCGGTTGTAAGTCTGGAAATAAGTGGTTGTAGTGGTTGCGAGTTTTGATTTGGGGTCAGGTTCATCGTTATGGAAGTAAAGCTTGATGGGCAGAATGTGATGAACAGCAGATTTCTGTGCGATGGCGGCAGGTATGGGGTCTTTCTTTTCGGGCTTTTGCTGAACCTGTTTAGGTTTACTCGATCCATTCAACTCCCAGCTGTAGATATCGTTGCAGCAAGTGTTGTCGGAAATGAAATAAGAGCCGCGACGGTTTGAAGTCAGGTAACCTGATGCATTGGCTTGACTGTTAGAGTTGTTGACCGAAAAGTAGATATCGTTTGCAGGACTGTTAAGAGTGCTGCCAAGGTTGACAGGTTCCTGCCAGCTATCGCGGTTTCCGGTGCTGTAGAAGACATCATATCCTCCAAAACCCAAATGCCAGTCGGAGGAGAAGTAGAGGCGACCCTCACCCGAATGCCAGTCGTAGTAGGGAGTTATCTCATTGCCGACGGTGTTCACAGGATCTCCGAGATTGACACAAGGCGTAGGTGTCTTGCCGTCAGATATGATAGTGTACCAGATGTCGAACCCACCTTTACCTCCCGGACGGTTGGAGGAGAAATATAGAATTGTAGTGCTGTCGGGCAGGTATCCGATTGAGGGTTGGGTTGAGCTGTAGCCCTCCATGTTGACATCACCAGCAAGTTTCTTAGGTTTCATCCAACGGCCACGACGCATGTGAGAGACGTAGATGTCACAAGGTATTTCGGAGAAGTTATCGTCTTGGCAAAGTGTGAAATAGATATTATGATGGATGGGGTCGAGAGCGACATTACAGGAGTGCTTTTCCTTGCTGTTAAGCCCCCACTGGTTGGGTACACCCTTGCTGGGTTCTCCGGTGCTGAAGTCGCTCTGGAAAATCTGCATCAAAGCCAAATCAGTATTGATGGCGTCTTTTGAGCCAGGAGCAGACATTTCGCGCATAGAGGAGAAGAGCAAAAGGGAGTCGCCCACAAGTATTGCTCCCGATTCGCTAAATTCAGTATTGATATTTTTGCTTAGGTGGCTGACGCTGTATTTATCAGCAGGTTGGTTATTAGCTTGGTCGAGCACCCATTGGCAGGCAAGAGACTCCTGACGGGCACGATTCTCCAATTGTTCGTTGCTTGCTGTCTTCAGGTAGCTCTGATAATAGATGAGAGCAGTATCGGGTTGGCCGTTGTTGCGATACATCGAGGCGAGGAAGTATTCACAATGGGGATACAAGAGAGCTTTAGGCGAGTCATTAACAACACGATAGAAGCGTATTGCCTCGCGGTAGTTGCTCGACAAACGATAAGATTCGGCAATCTTGTAAGCCAACTCTGGTGTGGGATTTTTCTTATAAACAGGCAGATAGTGGTCGATAGCCGTCTTGTAGTATCCATAGCGGAATGCCTCATCGCCCTGTTCGACATTCGATTGGGCGAAGGCGACGGATGCAATAATGAATATGTAAGAAGCAAAGAGTAATGCGTATTTTTTTTTCATGGGCGATATATGCTAAATTAATGTATTTGGTCAATATTACATAACAGGGCAAGGCAAGGCCTTGCGTTTCACGTGCTTGCCAGAGATGGTTCTATAAACTATGCCTATCTCGAAAGAGCCAATGGATTTAGATGCAGGAGTGAGTTTTGAGATGTTGGCGTCGTATGTGATTGCGAAAATGAACGAATTCCACTCGGCCAAAAGTTCCACGAGGGCGGCATCACGCCAGCGGTAATGAATACCTCCGCTGAAATTGAGGATGTTGCCAGTCGACTCGGAGACGTACCATTTGACGTCGCAACCAATGAGCGTCTCGTGATAGTTCTTCTGCCACATGTGGGTGGCAATTGGCATCAGCGAGATGTTGCTCCAAGCTCGGTATTCAGCTCTGGCATAGCCGCTGAAACGTCGTTCGATGCGAGCGTTTTCCATCGACGAGTAGGAAATGTCGGGATTGTTAAGGTTATGGCCGGCAAGGGCAAATTTGAAATAGAGGTTGTCGTTAGGTTGATAAAACCAAGCAGCGCCAGCGGCAATGGTGACAAAAGTGGCAGAGGTCTTCTCGATGAGGTCAGAAGGGTCTTCCATATCGATCTCAGCGGTGTTGAAACCAGCTTGTCCCCCACCCCCTTGGATGGCAAGCGAGATGAAGTTGTTTCCCTTGTTGCCGATGGCTTTGAAGTAACCCAAAGAGAGGTTGCCGACGGTAGAGCCATACTGTAGCGTTCCTGCGCGGTCGTTGTAAAGCATCACACCCACGCTAAGTCCGTCGCCATAGTAGCGTCTACGCAGCAAGGCACACTCAGCGGTAGCAGCCACCGTTTGGAAAGCGCGGCTTACCGATGCCCACTGGTTGCGGTAGGCAACACCGATGCGTGTACCCCCATCGAAGAAACCCGTATAGGCGGGATTGTAGATGATGGGGTTGACGTCAATCTGCGAGAAATGTATGTCCTGAGCGTGCAATGGATTATTGAAAAAGATAGTTAAAAGAATGATTATTAAGAGCTCAACAGAAGCATGAGGGAAGTGAAAGCAGCAATGCCTTCCGGCATTTACTACTTTTCGTTTGATATTTTCCCTTTTGGCTTCCATCTTTTCATCTCGTGTAAGGTGGCAAAGATATGTCGGCAAAATCGCCTTTCAGGTATTTATAGTAACCGGCAATGCCAACCATAGCGGCATTGTCGGTGCAGAACTGCATAGTAGGAACATAGGCTTTCCAATGGTGCTTTTCGCCAAGGGCAAGGACACCGGCACGCAAAGTGCTATTGGCAGAAACGCCTCCAGCAATTGCCACTTGTCGCACTCGGTACTTGAGAGCAGCCTTCTCAAACTTCTTGAGCAAGAAGCTGACAATGCACTTCTGTATCGATGCACAGAGGTCGGCTTTGTGATGCTCTATGAAATCGGGGTCTTCCTTCAGTTGGTCGCGAAGGAAGTAGAGGAACGAAGTCTTGATGCCGCTGAAGCTATAGTCGAAGCCTGCTATATTGGGAGTTGCAAACTGATAGGCATCCGGGTTGCCCTCTTTTGCCAGACGGTCGATGATAGGACCTCCGGGATAACCGAGGTCCATGATTTTGGCAGCCTTATCGATGGCTTCACCAGCTGCATCGTCGATGGTTTGTCCTATGAGCTCCATTTCGAAGTGGCTGTGTAGCAGTATAATCTGAGTATGACCGCCGCTGACGAGCAAGCAAAGCAAGGGGAAACGAGGAGGTTCATATTCGTCATCTTGGCGAATAAAATGTGACAAGACATGAGCCTGAAGATGGTTGACCTCGATGAGAGGAATGCCCAACGAGAGGGCGAAACACTTGGCAAAAGAGACGCCAACGAGGAGTGAACCCAGCAATCCAGGTCCACGTGTAAAAGCCACTGCGTCAAGGTCGTGGGCGTTGATGCCCGCACGCGATAATGCAGTATCGACAACAGGAACAATGTTCTGCTGGTGAGCGCGCGACGCGAGTTCAGGAACCACGCCGCCGTATTGCTCGTGTACCTTCTGAGAGGCAATAACGTTGCTCAGCAGACGGTCGTCGCGAAGTACGGCAGCCGAGGTATCGTCGCAAGAAGATTCTATGGCAAGAATGAGAGACACTTAGTATATGAGAGTTAATAGATTAATGTTAAAGGTTTTACAGATGGTTTATTATCGGTACTGTCGTTGGGGAAAGGCTTCTTTGTTGTCGTTAAGAGATATGTGGGAGTTAAGTAGGAGTTAGGTTAGACTTAAGTTAGACTTAAGTTAGACTTAAGTAGGAGTTAGGTTAGAGTTAGGTTAGAGTTACTCCAATTGCGACATCTCTTCACCTTGTTTCTCGTGCGCTATATCGTTAATTTGAAGTGTGATTTTGAACGGTAACCGATAAATTTTGCGTTGCAAAATTAAGATTTTTTTGCGAAACGATAAAATTGTTTTCACGCAAATAGAAGGCGACTATCGGTTAAAGATTAAAGATTAATGGATTAAGAAACGATTTTTTTTTAGCAAGGAATGAATTTTTTTTACTATTGTTCTAAAATAAACTTTGAGGTTTGACGTTTAACCCTAAAAAGAACAACGAATCTTGTTGAAACGAATAGGTAAAATACTTCTGCGTTTTGCGCTGGCAATCTTCTTGCTGGTTTACGTTGTAGTGGCTTTGGTCAACTACAGCGTGGTGCAGAGCGTTATAGGATCTGTGGCAAGCGACTACTTCACCAGCGAATGGGGAGGAAAAGTACGCATAGGTTCATTGGGGTGCAACCCTATGAACCACCTCGTATTGCGCGATGTAGAGCTGATTGCGCCAGGCGACGATACCGTCTGTGTGGCTCGCAAGATAGCATTACGATTCGACGATTTCCCATTTGACAGTCATGGCCTTACCTTCAGCAAGGTGCAGCTATCCGATGTACTATACCACCTTTCAATCGACAGCGTTGGGCTTAACCTTGACTTCATCATTAATTACTATTATAGCGACGAACCGTCGGAGGAAAGCGACGAAGAGACAGATTTTAAGGTATTGGTCGACGACCTCGTGATGGACAATGTATGCTACCGCCAAGATCTTGAGGATGACAGAACAGATTTAGAGCGTTTGAGCATACCTGGTGTTGACGTCCTCCACATGGAGTATCGCGAGATAGATGCCCACATACGCAATGTCCGTGTAGACCTCGACCGAGTCACCTGCCGCATCGACAAGTTCTCCACCACCGAGCGCAGCGGATTGCAGGTCAAGGATTTGAGAGGCAATGTCTATGCCACTCGCTCAGGCATAAGCGTCACCAACCTCAACCTGCAGACAGCCGATTCGAAGCTGAGTGGCGATGTGCTTCTCGACTACCGCGACTGGGAATCGATGGACGAATTCCTCGACAGCGTCTACTTCACCATCCATTTCGACGAGGGAAGCTACGGCGGGATGCAAGATGCAGCATATTGGGCATCGCCGCTTTGGGGAATGGACCACCAAGTCTATATAGAGGGCGACTTTGCGGGACCCATAAGCGACTTCCGTGCCGACAACGTAAAGCTTGCTTTCGGAGACGAGACGACCATTGACCTCGATGCCTATATCTACGGTCTTCCCAACATCGACACGACCATTATCGGTGCCGACATCCACCATTTGCACACCACCTATGCCGACCTTGCCGCCGTGCGTCACCCCGACGGCATCAAGATGAAGGCCGAAAAGATAATGAAGGCGCTGAACAACATAGACTTGGAGGCGTCGTTCACGGGCACGATATACGACTTTTATGCCACCATAGGGTTACAAAGCGACTTGGGCAACATCAAAGGCGATGTCCTGTTGGCTATGAACCACCAAAAGAAGGAATACCGATACACAGGGCAACTCTCATCGTCGGGATTCAAGATAGGCCGTGTGGCACCCAACGAATGGCTCTCACGCGGTGGCTTCGACCTCACCTTCGAAGGTAATGGCTTCGACCCCAAGACAATGAACGCCTCTGCAGAAGGGCAGCTACACCATCTCGTCGTGAAAGGACAACGCTTGATTGGCGAAGTGGCTTTGGAAGCCGATGCCACCAACGGCTTGGTGACATTGGATGCTTCTATTGACGACCTGCTGGCATCGCTCATAGTGCATGGCGAGGGCGACTGGCGAGAAGACTATCCCGTATACAGGGCAACAGTTGATGCTCAGCATCTTGACCTCAAGCGTTTCGGCCTTTGGAACAACGAAAACGACAGTGTGGCTCAAGTGGCATTCCACGCAACGGCACGCCATTCGGAGCCCGACGAAGCCAACAGCTACTCTCGTATAGGTATCACCGATGTGCATCTGCTGACCATTGGCAAGAAGAAGGTATCGTCCGACGATGTTGTGAACAGGAATATCCATCTGAAGAACCTGACACTCTCGTCGAGGATGCAGAATCATTGGATGAACACCACACTTCGCAGCGACATTGCCGATGCCAATCTTAGGGGCTATTACCAATACTCCTCCCTTCCCGTACTGCTCAGCCATATCATCGACGACTATCTGCCAAACAGTATCATCGAATCCCCCTGGAGCAAGCCGTCGGACATCGCCACCTCATCGCTCGCTGATTCGAGATTCGAATTCAACCTCGAATGGAAAGACACTTCAGCATTGATTCGCAGTTTTGTCCCCGACCTTTACATATCGCCAGGTTCATCGATTCAAGCCAACTATAACTTTGCTGACGGATTCAAGCCTATCGTGAGAAGCGACTCCATAGGATGGGGCAATTTGCGTTTCTACGATGTAGGAATAAATGGCGAAGCCATCTCCGACCACTATCGATTGCAGATGAAGAGCGACCGACTGATGTTGGGACAACTGCAGATGATGGATTTCGGAACCGTCCGCATGGAGACCTCGCGCGAAAGCATGTCATGCCGCCTCATGTGGCAAAACAGCAGTCAGACGATAGGCGGTGGTGATATCAACTTGCGAATGGTGGCCGACAGCAACTTGCTTCGTTTGGTGGTCGACCCCTCGCATCTGGCATTAGGCAACCGCGATTGGCAAGTAGTGTCGACAGGAGATAACTATTTGATGCTTCCCGGCCGCGAAGCCACCTCGCCTTCCGATACAGCAAAAGAAACCATCTTGCATATCGACCGACTTGGCATCAGCTCAGGCGAGCAGCAGCTGGTTTTCTATGGCACATTGCACTCGACACCCGAAACCGACGAGGCACCAACGACAGAAAAGAACAATCATAATGATAGCATAATCCTTCAACTCACTAATGTCGGCTTGGACATCATCAATCCTTTCGTCGCCAACTCAGGCATACAACTTGACGGCCATGCCAACGGAATTGTGACCAGATCGGATGTAACCACTGGCAACCTGCAGGTTAGCGACCTTGCCTTCAATGGTGAGCCCCTGGGCGACATCAACATCTATTCTTCCCTCGACGACAGTCTTCAGCGCCTGAATGTCAAAGCCTACAGCAATCAGACAAAGAAGAAGACAGACAAGTTTCATCTTTATCTCGACGGTTATACGTTGCTCGACGAAGACAATCCCGAGCTGCACTTCGATGCCAACATAAGTCATCTGAACCTGAATGTGGTTGAACCTTTTGTGAGCAGTTTCTCGTCCAACATAGATGGTGACGCATCGGCCAACATCAAGCTGCGAGGTACGACAGATGCTCCTGTCGTAACAGGTATGCTATCGGTTGGCGACGGCCTGATGAAGGTCGACTTCCTTAATGTGGCTTACACTTTCTCCGACACTATACATATAGATTCAACGTCAGTACATTTCGACGACTTCAAGCTACGCGACCCCGATGGAGGCGTCGCACATGTTGATGGCGCAATCAAGCACAAGCACTTCAACGATATGCGAGTCGACCTGACGTTGCGCAGCATGCGGCTACTATGCATGAATACGAGTGCCAAAGACAACAGCGCATTCTATGGCCGCATCGTGGCCACAGCCGACGGTATTGTCAAAGGTCCATTCAACAACCTTGACATAGTGCTCAACGCACGCACACTTGAGGGCACATCGCTCAATGTACCCATCAACGATAAGAAGCAGATGGAGAAAGCAGACTATATCCAATTCCTATCAGATGATTATGAAATGCTTGCATCTGAAGATGACGAGAGTCAGGCATTGCTGTTATATGCAGAAAACCAAACCAATGAGGCCGAAGGCAATCAGGTAAACGGTCAGGCTTCGGATGCTGAGAGTTCAGAAAAGTCACAATACTCACTCACTATCAATGTGGATGCCACTCCCGATATGCAGTTCCGTTTGCCAATGGAGTTCTCTTCTATCGATGTCGATGTGAGGACTAAAGGAACAGGCAACCTGCAGCTGACTTTGGGGACAGGAAGAGGATTCGGAGTGGTTGGCGACTATGAGCTGAGCGGCGGAACCCTGCTCCTCGACCTTCTCGGAGTAGTCAGCAAGGAATTTACCATCGACAATGGCAGTTCAATCTCGTTCCCAGGTAATATAGAGCGAGCCATGTTCGATATCCGCGCAGTTCTCTCACAACGCGTGAACCTCTCGTCGCTGACAGGTTCGCTCTCAAGCACAGATTCCCAAAAGCCCATCCAAGTGGAGAACGTCATAGCCCTCAGCGGCACACTTCAATCTCCCAATGTTGGCTTTGATATCCGTCTGCCTAATGCCGACCAAAGTGTGCAAGAAGAGGTATTCTCCTATATCGACCGCAACAACGAACGAGACATGTTGACCCAAACGGTGTCGCTGTTGGTGGCCAAGAGATTCTACAATGCATCGGCTAATGCCGACCTGAGTGGAGGAGAATCAACCACGGGCAGTCAAGCTTATGGCATTGTGATGGGTACCCTCGGCAGCGTCATAAGCGATATGGTGCAGGTAGTCAACGTCAACTTCGACTATCAGTCGGGCAACGGGGTCACTACCGACCAGTATGCTGTTGATATCAGCAAAGAATGGAACAAGTTCTATTTTGAGACAACATTCGGATTTGGTGGCGAAAGTCGCGAGATGGCCACATCGGGACAAGGGACGAACAATATGACAGGCGACATGCTGGTGGGTTACAAAATAAATCCACGCCTCCACCTCTTCGTCTTCAACCGCAGCAACACCAACGACTATACGCGTTCCGACCTACCTTACAAGCAAGGTCTCGGTGTCAAATACACCCGCGATTTTGATCGTCTTGGAGACCTTTTCCGCAAAAAGAAAAAGAAGTGAAGATATTAGTTATACGTTTGAGTTCTATCGGAGATGTTGTGTTGACTACTCCGGTTTTGCGTTGCATGAAGAGGCAGCTGCAAGATTGTGAGTTGCATATCATCACGAAACGCATCTGTGGCGAACTGCTGGAAGGGAATCCCAATGTTGACCGTTTGATAGAATATGATGGGTCGGACGAACAAGAAGGGATGTTGCGGAAAGAGCATTATGACTATGTTGTGGATTTGCACAACAACCATCGCTCACGTCGCTTGCGTCGAGCTTTAAGGAGGCGGGCACTTGTCTATAGAAAGGAAAATTTTGGCAAATTCATGCTGGTGTTGACCAAATTGGATATCATGTCAGGAAGGCATGTGGTGGACAGATATTTCGACGCAGTCGAACATCTTGGTGTTGAAAACGACAACCACGGATTGGAACTCCAAAACTTCGAACTTCCAAAACTTGAACTTCCAAACCTCAAACTCCAAAACAACAAATCCCCCTCGCCATGCCCCATAGACAGACAATACGTTGTTATCGCATGTGGAGCTCAGCATGAGACTAAACGCATTCCTCCTGAGAAAATTGCGCTTCTTGCAAGAGGCATAAAGAAACAAGTGGTGCTTGTGGGCGACAAGAACGACCGTCAGCGGATGGAGTCTATTACATTAAGTGACAATGTGCTGAACCTTTGTGGCGAGACAACGCTTAGGGAATCGGCTGCGATGATTGCCCACTCCGACTATGTGATTACTCCCGATTCGGCAATGATGCATGTGGCTGCGGCATATCATCGCAAAGTGATAGCCGTTTGGGGATGCACATCCCCTCGGTTCGGATTCTGGGCATACGGCACAGAACGAATTGATTGCACACCACAAGGACTGCATTGCTGGCCGTGCAGACGTATGGGGATAGAAAAATGTCCGAAAGGTCATTTTGACTGTATGATGAAACAAGACTATGAGAAAATAATTAAGATTATTAACGATGAGAAGGATAGTACTATTTAGTTTTCTTTTGGCACTAGGCTTTGTGTCTTGTGCACAGAGAGAAAGTCAATATTCGTCTGATTCGCTTCAGTTGGTTCAAGCCAAATGGCAGATAGACAGCATGGATGGTTTTGTATTGAAACAGAAGCATTTTACCAAGAAGAATTGTTTGGGCTCCAACCAAAATATATGTATTATAGAGTTGCCTGCCGACTCACCGAGGCGTTTGGCATTCACATACGAAGAGCGTCGCACACCCACTACGACTCATGCTATCCACAATGGAGCTTTGGCTGCCGTCAATGGCTCCTTCTTCGATATGCAACGGCATAACCCCATCTGCTATCTCCGCATTGATGGAAAAGAATTGGGAGTCAACACACCGCAGGCAACCGACAGCATACACAGAAAGTATTATCAGTATGGCTCGATAGTGTTGCGTGAAGGGAGACCTGTATACATTGTTCCCGATAGTGCTCGCCTTGCCGAAAGGGAATGGACTGACAGCAACATCATGACAGCCGGTCCTTTGCTGATACGTGACGGCATACTGTTGCCTATGCGTGACGACAAGACCTTCGTCACCTACCGCCACAACCGCACAGCTATTGGCACGCTTAACGACGGAACGGTGCTGTTGGTTACCGTTGACGGTCGCACAAAGCAATCGGAAGGTATGTCGCTTCAAGACTTCCAGCGTCTGCTGCACTATCTTGGCTGCTGCGATGCCATTAACTTGGATGGGGGCGGCTCGACGACAATGTATGTCCGAGGCAAACCCCATGGCGGTATTGTCAACCGTCCTTCCGACAACGGACGTTTCGATTATGAAGGAGAGAGAGGTGTTTCTAATTGTATCATTGTAAGGTAAAAACACACTATGTCACGCTTTATTATATGCCGAGCTTCAGCAGGCTCAGGAAAGACTTATACGCTTGTTCGCCAATTCATAGAGACGGCCATTTCATCTCCGTCGCAACTTGAGCACCGCTTTGAGCATATCCTTGCCATAACCTTCACCAACAAGGCAGCAAACGGCATGAAGGAACGCATCATGTCGCAGCTGCACAGCATTGTTGAAGGAGAATCCGAAGAGCTATGTGGTGAGATGGCCAAACATCTATCGGTCACCGTCGACGAAATACGCCGTCGCTGCGCCATAGTGCAGACAGCCATTTTGCACCATTACTCAGAGCTGTCGGTATGCACCATCGATAGTTTTGTCCACCATCTGGTGAGGACCTTTGCCCATGACCTTAGGCTCCCGATGAATTTCGATGTGATGATTGACAACCAGCAGATTGTTCAGTCGTCGGTTGACGAGCTACTCTCCCTTGCCGGCACAGAGGGCAATAATCCGCTTACCAAAGTGCTCTGTGCCTATACCCAAAGCCGTATGGATATGGGGAAAAGCTATAGGCTTGAAAGCCAAATAGAGGAACTTGCGAAAGAGATTTTCAAGGAGCAGACACCTCGCTATTTGGAGGAGCTGAAGGATGTCAATATGGAGGATTACCTTGATATCCATAAAAAGTTGGCAGAAGAGTGCCGCAAGGTGGAGGCTCAGCTGACGGCGGCAGCACAGGAACTGATGTCGGCCGTGAGCAGAGAGGGACTGACGGTAGACGATTTTCCATACAACAAGAGTGGCGCATTATCACTCTTCCTGAGGCTTGCCAACCGCGACTATTCAAAGCTTAACGATTCCTATAAACGTGCTGATGAAGCATACGAGAAAGGTCTTTGGGGCAGCAAGACACCTAAGGAGCTGAGAGCAAGAATGGAAAGTCTGATGCCAGCCTACAGGAAAGCTTATGAGACAGTCAAGGGGATATTGTCGAAGGAACTGACCACATACAATAGTCGACAACTGCTCTTGTCGAACATCTTCGGTTTGGCTCTGCTGAGTCAGCTAAGCCAAATAAAGAATGAATACTATAAAGAAAATGAGATTGTCCATATCTCGGAATTCAACAAGAAGATTGCTGAAGAGGTTATGAACGAGCCGACACCCTTTATCTATGAGCGAATCGGCAGTCGGTATAACAACTATATGATTGATGAGTTCCAAGATACCAGCAAGCTGCAGTGGAGCAATTTCCTGCCCCTCCTGGATGAGGCAATGACGCATGACTTCTCCTCAGATACAGCACTTCCCGGCACCCAGTCGATTGTGGTCGGGGACGGCAAGCAGGCCATCTATCGTTTCCGTCAAGGTGATGTACGTCAATTCATGATGCTGCCTCAAGTCGACAGCAAGCTGCATGGACATTCATTGGCAGGCAATGCCCAAGTTGAGACATTGCGTTCTAACTATCGCACCCTGAGAAATATAGTGGAGTTCAACAACCGTTTCTTTGAAAGCATCATCCGCAATAGGTTCGCGACAGTTAACCCCGAACTAGCGAAATTATATTTAGGAGAAACACAAGCCAGCACCCTTCTTAATAAACAAGCTAGCACCCTTCTTAATAAACAAGGTGACACCTTTCTTATTAATCAAGGTGACACCTTTCTTATTAATCAAGCTGGCACAGCCTCCAAAAACAAGGCCGACTTGGTGCAAGAACCCGTCAAAGAAGGTGGTTATGTTCAGGTATCGTTCAGCGACAGAGATGGCATCTATAAAAACATTCTCAACACGATACATCATCAAGTTGACGACCTTGGCTATAGCTATGGTGACATCATGATATTGGCACGCGACAACGATACGCTGGTTCGCATTGCCGATTATATCTCAAAGAATGGAGGAGCGGCAGGAGTCCCCATAGTGTCGTCCGAATCCTTTCTTCTCTCTGGGAGTCCCGAAGTACTGTTGCTACAGTCGCTGCTGGAATATATATACAACCCACGCGACAGAGTGGCAGCTTTGCAAACGGTGAGACTATTGAATCAAGGCGACGAGTGGGAGCTTCGCGATGTGGAATACGACTTGGAAAAGCTGATGGAGAACAAGTTGCCTAAAGAGAATGACCGACGGGCTTTCGATGTCCACTACCTTCGCACTTTGCCGCTATATGACCTCTGCGAGATGCTGATACGCATATTCAAGCTCGAAGGTAAGGGCAACCGGTTCTTGTCTACGTTCATGAATGTCGTCAACAATTTCATACAGAAAGGACGAGCAGATTTGGGCGAATTTGTAGTCTTTTTGAAAGAAAAGATGGAAAAACTCTCGTCGGCCACAGCCACCGACCTCGACGCCGTGCAACTGATGACCATCCACAAAGCCAAGGGTTTGGAGGCGAAGATTGTCCTCTACGCTCTTCCGCAAAAAAGGGCTCGCAATAACAACATGTGGGTCGAAGTTGAAGAGAACAAGCGTGGCGATGTCACACTTCCGGTAGCTTTTGTAGGTATACAGAAGAACAGCACGATATTCGATGCCGCTTTCGAAGAAGAGGCACGAATGAACGATATGGACCGCATCAATGTCCTTTATGTGGCCATGACGCGTCCCGAGGAAAAACTCTTTATCTTTTGTGAAGACACAAGCTCGAGTGCATCAAGTTCAACAAAGCGCAAAAGCGACAACGGGTCAGATGACTCTACCAGCAATCAGGCATTGCTGAAAGCTTTCGTTCAATCCGACGAGAAGACGAAACACGTGGAAATTGCTAACAACGACCTTGCTACCGGTGATGACATTGCCACCAATACTGACGGCCAAAACGGAAAGGATTGCACATTAATCGGTGAAATCTATACTGTGGGAGAGGATTTTGAAAAGCCACAACATGGAGAAACAAAGAACACCCAGTCGACGATTGGTGTCGATAAGATAATATACCCCGAATGGGAAAACCGCGTGAGTATCGCCCAACAGAGTGCAGCACTACTCTCCCCCTTCGACCAAGACAACCGTCGGTATGGCATCTTGATTCACGACTTGTTGGCGCATGTGAGAGTGGTGGAGGATATAGATGAGGTGGTGGACAATTATTGCGAAGAGCACGAATTGAATGACTCCATCCGCAACGATATCCTAACCCGCATCAAAGCCATGCTGGATCGCGACGATGTCGGTGACCAAAGTGGAACCCCTGGTTCCCAAACCAATCGCCGTTTCTTTGATGGCAGTTGTAAAGTGATGTGCGAAGTCCCGATGGCTGTTGATGGCAACGTGAAACGTCCTGACCGAATAGTCTTTGCCGAGAACGAGACCTTTGTGGTAGACTTCAAGACAGGAACACGCGACGAAAAGAGTCACGCGAAATACCAGCGACAAGTGGCTGAATATGCTCGTGCTCTTTCGGCAATGGGCTACTCAAATGTAAAACCCGTAATAGTGTACTTATAGGCAACCCCTGCATATAGGGGTCTCCTATATTCATTTCTTATATTCCTGTCCTATATCATCTGGATTGATGTCAGGTTCGTTGTATTCGGTGCACATTCTGTAGCGCGGAGTGCGAGTATAGTCGAGAGAGGAACAAGGCGAACTCTCATCAACATATTCAATTACGCGTTCCGGACGGTTCACACCATCATAGATGTAGCATTTGCATGATTTAGTATTGCATGATGCCATTATTGCCAGTATAATGATGGCGATTGTAGGAATAACGAGCTTTTTCATCTTTCAATTATATTGTTAAATCTTAGTAAATCTCTATTTCGTCGACAAAGAGCCATGCCTGGTTTCCAGCACTAATATGCCAAGCAGGCAGTTTGCCAAAGTTCACAGCCTTGATACGCACATAACGTGCCGACTGAGGAGTGGATTTGACGGCGAAGTTGTGCATGTTGCTTTGCTCTTGACGCTCGAGCGTGGCGGGGTAAAGAGTGTTCTCTACCGAACCGAAAGGCCTGTAATTGGTACCGTCATCCGAAATCTCAACCACGACACGCGTCGGGAAGAATATCCACGACTTCATGTTCTCAAGGCACTCAACACCAACACCACTCACCACACGGGGAGCCAAAAGGTCTACTACCACCTCACAATCTTTCTGCCATCCCTGCCAACCTCCAATGCGATAGTTTTCAGAACCATGAAGACGGTCGATAAGACCCGTTTCACCGTTTTCGTAATATTGTGGATCTGGTTTGGTAATATAAGTTAGAGAGCGGTCTTTATGTATACGAGTCTTGCTATGGGTGACCACAGAGCTGTAACCCGTTTTGTAATTGTATGCAATGGCTTTGATAACAGCATCATTGTCAACGTTAATGCCATCAGCAGTATAGAGGTTAGAACTTGTTGTGGGGTCGCTACCGTCAAGCGTGTAGAAGATACTGTCATTGCCTTGGGCACGAATCTTTACAATACTCTCTCCGCTAATGCTCTGTTGCCAGTCATCAAAGACGGGTGCTGGGGTGAACCAATTATAGTCGTTATCTGGACTTTTCGGGCGGTTTTCTTCGGCCGATGCCCATTCTTTGTCTGCCTTCGACGACATCTCGAAGTCGAAGGTGGAACCCTCCTTCAGCTGTTCGATGGTGATGTAAGAACGGTCATAGTTGGCGCCATTAACCTTAAGGCTACGCACATAGCAGTTCTTCTCCCCTTGACCATGAGCATTAATGACAACATCTTTGCCGCTGGGAAGATGGATGATAGCCTTGTCGAAGAGAGGCGAACCGATAACATAATTGCCGCTTCCTGGACAAACAGGATAGAAACCCAGCGCACTCATGACATACCAGGCACTCATCTGACCGCAGTCCTCGTTGCCGCACAAACCATCAGGTGTATCATGATAGAGCTCCTTACAGATGCGGCGAACCAGCTCGGCTGTCTTCCATTGGCGTCCCAAATAGGCATAGAGATAGGCAGCATGATGAGAAGGTTCGTTGCCGTGTGCATACTGTCCGATGACTCCGGTAATGTCGCTCTGTTCGCGTCCCGTCATTTTCGAACTGCCGTTGAACAAGCTGTCCAAGAACTGCTCAGCACGCTCCGGACCTCCTATCTGTTCAATCCATCCGTTGACATCATGAGGCACATAAGTGGAATACTGCCAACTGTTAGCTTCTGTATAATGATTGTTGACCTCAGTGGGGTCGAAAGGAGTCACGAAAGCACCGTTGCGGCGAGCATGCATGAAACCGTTCTCATCCATGATGTTCTTCCATGCCTGGCAATGGCTTAAATATGCTTCGCTTGTCCAAGCCCAATAATTCACGCACAAGCCTGAATGGTTCTTTGCAACTATATCCATCACGTATTTTGCCATCATAGCAATACACCAGTCGTCATAGGCATATTCTAGAGTTTTGCTGACCGACTCGTTCTCGTATTCGCTGCTGAGATAGTTGTCGCGGGCATACTCTGTGCGACCAAGCATAGGCAGGTTGCTGGTATTAATCATGGCATCCAGCAAATTGTTCATTGTGCCTTCATCCAAGCCGTCGAGAACACCCGTACGATATGCATCAAGGATGACACTAACTGCATGGTAGCCAATCATACAATGCGTCTCATGACTTGAAAGCTCCCACATAGTCAGCTCGCCACTCTGCTTGTAGTGGTCAAGCATGGTGAGCACGAAATCGCGACTTCGCTCAGGGTCGATGATGTTGAGCAGCGGATGTAGGGCACGGTAAGTGTCCCACACCGAGAATACCGTGTAAGTGTTGTGTTCTGGAATAGTAAAGTCCTCGCTTGGTGGCAAAAGGGAACTGTAAGTAGAATCTTTTCCTTTCATGGGGCGGTATCTCCCATCGGCATCGGTGTAGAGATAGGGCGATGTCATGCAATGGTACAGAGCCGTATAGAAATTACGACGGTCTTCGCGGCTACCACCTTCCACTTCGATGACTGAGAGAGCCTTCTCCCATTCAGCCGAGGCAGCCTTCTTCGCCTTGCTGAAGGTCATGTCACAATGTTCACCAACGCTGGAAAACAAATTGTTGCGTGCACCCTTCTCGTCGACAGCAGAGATTCCCACATAAAGAGTCACCTCTTTGTCGTCATCTTCAAAGAAGACCAATGCTTTGCAATCCTCTCCGCTGAGAGGGTCAAGAGATTCCACCGGGTGTCCATCTTTGTAGAAGACAACCTTCTCGATGGGACTGTCGGCTGCGATAGCAAAATAGAAATGCTGTTCTGGATTCCAAGCTGACGATATGCGGTAACCTTCGATTATTGGTGTCGAATGGTCGTTTTCGTTGTCGGGAGTAGACTCACTAAGGACTATCTTTGAATCAATAACCACATCGCGGTGCTTGAGGTCAATGACGACACCTTTCTGACCATTGGTTGGAAAGGTATATTTGTGGAGAGCGCTGCGTTTGTGAACCGTAAGTTCAGCCATAACCCTGTTGCGGTCAAGAACCACACGGTAATACCCTGGTTCGGCTTTCTCGTTGCGATGCGAGAAGGTCGACTGGTAAAAGCTGTAACCCAAACTGTCGGGAATCTCCCCATTTTCGTATGAGAAAGGCATGATGAGCAAGTCGCCATAGTCGCTGCATCCCGTGCCGCTGAGGTGAGTGTGGCTGAAACCATAGATGTAGGCGGTATCCGTCTGTGTAGTATCAGCACAATAGTGGTAACCACTACAGCCATCCCATCCGTCAAGCCTTGTGTCGGGACTTGCCTGAACCATACCGAAAGGCAGTACGGCTCCCGGGAAAGTATGCCCATGCCCATCGGTGCCTACAAAAGGATTAACATAGTCGGTCAGCGACCGCTGACAGGAATTAAAACACATCACACCAGCCAATAGGCCAATGATGCCTATTCTGCCTAAAAAGCCATTTTTGCCCATAGTGCCTTTATCTCTATTCAATAGTTATTGTTTCATTTTAATCAATGCAGCAGCTCCAAGGATAGCCACCTCATTGGCTTTGAGCTCCGACATACGTATATGGCAGCTGCCCTCGTAGATGTTAAGCAGATATTTGTCGAAAGCTTTCTGCAACGGTTTTAGCAACGGATCGCCCACTTTTGTAGGGCCACCCATGAGGAAAATGGCTTCTGGTGCCGAGAAGGTAACGCTGTTGGCCATAGCCAAACCCAGTTGGTCGGCAACGACCTCCCATGTCTTCAAGGCAGTAGGGTCCCCTTGATTAGCCATGTCGCCAATCATCTTGCTATCCACTTTCTCTGGACAAGGCTCACCCTTTTCGGCTTTCAATTCGCGATAAGTTTGCACAATTCCGCGAGCCGAAGTGTAGGTCTCGAGGCAACCTTTGCGTCCGCAACTGCATTGGCGACCATTAGGAATGAGAATATTGTGACCCAGTTCACCAGCGCCACCAGTACTTCCATGTACAAGCTTGCCGTCAACGACGATACCGCTACCGACGCCTGTTCCGAGGGTAAACATGATGAAATGCCGCAAACCTTTGGCACCACCATATATCATCTCGCCGTAAGCAGCAGCGTTGGCGTCGTTGCTAAGCACCACGGGGACATTCATATATTTATGCATCTCCTGCTCGAAATTGAGCACACCCTTAATGGTCAGATTGGGTGCGTTGTCGACACAACCTGTGTAGAAATTGCCGTTAGGTGCACCAATACCGATACCCTCAATGGCATCCACATTGTTGTCTTTCATTAATTCCGAGATAGAATCCATAATGTCGCGCACGTATGGTTCCAACTCGGTATAAGCGTTGGTGGGGATATTTGAGCGAGCAATAATTTTGCCGTCTTCACGAACGAGGCCCATATCGGTGTTGGTGCCTCCGATATCAATACCTATTGAATACATAATACAATATTTTACTGTTTGAATAACTTCTTTACATTACCATTTTCGTCTTGCACAACATACAATCCTGTTGCCAAGCTGCTGATATCGATACACTTTCTGCCATCGATATTGTGTGACATCACTACCCTACCCTGCATATCGATAATTCTGATAGCCGTGTTGCCTACAATCTCAACTTTGTTGCTTGCTGGATTGGGGTATAGGTCAAATGCCACCTTCTCTGGTGCTATAACCGACACATAGTTGCTGGTAGTGGCAAGTATGGTGTACACTTTCTGCGTTGTTCCATCCTCTGCGGTAACAGTCACCTCTATCTCAACAGCGGTGTCGCAGTCGAGTTGCAACACTTCCACATTAGCAGAAGCGTCATTGACCTCGGTCGTGAATGCAATATCAGCAGGTGTCACATTGTTGATGTCATCGACATGAATCTCGTAATGGAGTTTTCCTTTCTCGAAACCAGCAATAGTGTTTCCCTTATATTTAAGGTCTGTGAGCCATGCACTATAAATGAACTCGATATCGTCGATAGATAGCGAGTCGTTGGCAGCACCAGCACCCGGTTCGGAGTTGGTGGTCATGTTTATCAGCATATAGTGAGCATCGGCAGATCCAAGATATTTGAAAGGCACCTGGAGTTGTTTCCATTGCATAGATGATGCCGAAGTTGTGGTTCTCGTAGTGCGGGCAAGAGCAATAGCCTTGTATTGTGTTGGGTCACCGTCATCGTTAGGCGAACGGTAGTCGCTGTCGCCGTGGATGATAGCAGTAACCTGTGCTATCGAAGAATTACTCTCGGCATAGAAGCTGACCCACACGTAGAGCGAATCGGGGGTAGCAGTAAAAGGCTGGTTGTGGTCGCTGTTGCTACGCTGAGTATAGTTGTAGTTTTCGCTGCTGTTGGCAGACATTGCGCCAGCATGGACACGACCGGTAGTCATGTTGCCATTGGCTTTGATTCCGAGAATTGACTGAGTATAGATGGTGAGATAATAATCCCCATTGCCACCTGGACGATGGCCGCCACGACGATAGTGGTGATTGTTTGATGCCAAGCCAGCGAATGATCCGTCGCAGGAAGAGAACGTGTTCCAATGGGTGGGTTCTGATGTCTCGCCACCATCCCATTGTTCAAATCCAGGGTTGGGCAACTGATAGCCATTCTGAGCCAATGCCCATCCAAAAACGAGCATTGCAGTTAAGAGAGAGAAGGTACTTTTTTTATTCATATAGTAAAGATTTATTGTTGATATGTTTGAAACTTGAAACCTGAAACCTGAAACTTGAAACCTGAAACCTGAAACTTGAAACCTGAAACTTGAAACTTGAAACCCTACATCTTCCAAACTCCAAAAACAGCGGCTCCCGAACCAGTCATTGAAGCATAGACAGCTCCCTCGTCATAAAATCTCTGTTTCAGCCGTGCAATCCTCGGATGATTAACAAATACCGATTGCTCGAAATCGTTGACGATAAGCACTTTCCATTTCTCTGGATTCTCTTTGGCGGCTTCAACAAGCAGAGCAGCATTGTGGGTTGACTCAGCTTGAAGAGGCATCCCGTCAATCCCATTCTTTCCTTTTGATTCGCGAGGAGTCACACCTCGATAGGCTTCAGCCGTCGATACTGTTTCCCCATCGGGCTTCTCAATTCTCAGGTCCATGCCATCCAAGGGGTTGAACCCCAACGGTGTCAATTTGTCACCAATCCCAATAGCGTATGCAGGCACATTGTCGATAAAGAAGGCACAGTCGGCACCAAGACGGGAAGCCATCGATATGAGTTTCTCTCTGCCGAGATGCAACTCGAAGATTTCGTCAAGCATTCGTAACGTAAAGGCAGCGTCGCTGCTTCCTCCACCAAGACCAGCCCCAAAGGGTATCGTTTTGGTCAGGTGTATACTGACGTTGCCTATTCCGCACTCACGCTGCATCATCCGATAGGCTTTAACCACCAGGTTGTCTTCAGCAGAACCTTCTATGGCGATGCCATCTTGAGAGAAATGGAACTCATCGTCCTTCTCAATCTCGAGGGTATCGCAAAGAGGTGCCGGCAAGAAGATGGTTTCGAGGTCATGATAGCCATCAGCCCTCTTTCTGACGACATGAAGTCCAAAGTTAATCTTGCAGTTGGGATGAGTTATCATAGGCGCGTATTATCTTGGTTACCAATCGGTGGCGGATGACGTCGCTATTGTCCAGTTCTATCACCGAAATGCCATCGATGTCTTTAAGTATCTGAGTAGCTTGCACCAACCCCGATTTTTGGTTGCGAGGAAGGTCAATCTGGGTAATGTCGCCCGTCACCACGAATTTGGCGTTGCGGCCCATACGGGTGAGGAACATCTTGAGTTGCGACTGTGTGGCATTCTGAGCCTCATCGAGAATCACAAAAGCATTGTCGAGTGTACGGCCACGCATGAAAGCAAGCGGAGCAATCTCAATGGTATTGTCCTCCCAATAAGAGAGGAGCTTCTGTTGCGGTATCATATCGCGAAGAGCATCGTAGAGAGGCTGTAGGTAGGGGTCGAGTTTGTCGCGCAAGTCGCCAGGGAGGAATCCGAGGTTCTCGCCAGCTTCCACAGCGGGACGTGTAAGGATGATACGACGCACCTCTTTGTTTTTCAACGCCCTTACGGCCAGTGCAACAGCAGTATAGGTCTTACCCGTACCTGCAGGACCTATGGCAAAGACCATGTCGTTCTGCTTCACGGCATCTACCAGTCGACGCTGGTTGGGGGTGCGAGCCTTCACGAGGAGCCCATTACGGCCGTGAACCAGTATCTCGTCGCTCTGTTCGCTGTCGGGACCCCCGCCGTTCTCCATTATCTGCATAATAGCATTTTCTGTCAGGTTGCCGAACTTCTCGTGATAGGTCATCATGGCGTTAAGCTTCTCCTCGAAGAAGGCTATATCATCGTCAGCACCTATCACTTTCAGCATCTCGCCACGCACAATAAGCTTCACCTTCGGGAAAAGCAGCCTTACGAAGTCGAGCATCCGCTCGTTGGCTCCCCAAAAGTGATTGTAGTCAATGTCTTCGAGCGATATTATTTTTTCGTTTCCTTGTTCTGTCAAAATATGATTGTTTCTTGGTTGAGGCATTCCTGCCATTTATTGATTGAGGCATTCCTGCCACAGAATGATTTATTTAATTCTTAGTTCCGTTTATCACATCTGTCATCGTGAAGACACCCTTTTTGCCACGCAGAAACTCAGCTGCCATCAAGGCACCGAGAGCCAACCCTTTGCGGCTGTGAGCCTCATGGGTAATGGTGATTGTGTCTATCTCCGATTGGTAGCGAACGGTATGTGTGCCAGGCACTTCACCCTCACGGATAGAGGTGATAGGAATCTCCTCCTTTGTTGTTGAACTGTTCGTATCCAAGCCACAACTGGCATCCGATGCACAATCCATCTTATGAGCTTCAATCTGCTCCCTCAGCGTGATAGCCGTCCCGCTTGGGGCGTCAAGCTTATGAATATGATGAATTTCCGTGATGTCCACTTTGTATTCCTTGCGTCCGCTCATCAGTTGTGCAAGATGCTCGTTGATGGCAAACATGATGTTCATCCCGATACTGAAGTTAGTAGCTGTGAGCATGGCACCTCCCCTATTGTGGCATAGTGCCGCCAACTCGTAGTAGTCATTATACCATCCAGTGGTTCCGCACACTATGGCGATGTCGTGTTCGAGGCAGTAACGTATATTACCAGCAGCCACCGATGGCATGGTGAACTCAATAGCGACATCAGCCGCTTTGAGTGTTGCACTTTTTGCGGCAAGTTCCTCGGCATTGTCGATGGTGCATATAACTACATGGCCGCGCTCAGCCGCCAGAGCTTCAATGGCATGCCCCATCTTGCCATATCCTATTATTGCTATCTTCATATACTTGTTGTTGATGCGAATAACACGATCAACCCAAACGGTTTTTCGCGTTGCAAAAATACAAAAATAATTGGAATTAACGACAGAAAAGATGATGATTTATCTCTTTCTCGTGATTAATCGTTTAATAAAGAGTTTTTTTTGTATTTTTGCAATTTGTAATTAACCACAATTATAGAATCTAAATTCTTAATTTTATGCGTTTCTCGTTAGTTGTTTTGATGTTTTGCATGCTGTTTGCGACTCCTCTTTCCGCACAACTCAACAGGATGACTCTCCTGCAACCCACAACGGCCAGCCATAACCTTCGCGACAAGCCCGTCAAGGTTGTCGTTATTCAGCGCTATGCTTCGGGCAACGACAACAATCTGCAGGAAACATACCTCTTCGACACGAGAGGCAACCTTACCGAATACCGCAAGCGGGGCTTTGGTGGTGAAAAGGTGACCAACTATCCTCTATCGCTCGAGGACATATCTAAGAACCGTCAATACAAGTTTGACTACGATGGTGACGTCCTCGAATTACGCCAGTTTGACCTTCGCGGACGACTTATTGCTTCGACCCATTGCATCTACGCACGTGGCGGCAACTTGGTGCAAAGCATAGAATACACCTACGATGCCGACAGCAACGTGGTTATTAAACGCACCGTGTCACAATACGACAATCGGGAGCGTCTCAAATCCGTCAGCCAATATTCGGCAGACGAGCTACTACTATGGGAAGAATCGCGCCGCTACGACCGTCGCGGCAACCTTACCAAGCGCACACAGACATTCTACAACGACAACGAGAAGACCGTTACCGTCGAGAAGCGTTCCTACACCTACGACTCACATGGCAATTGGATAACATGCCGCTACTCCCTCAACGGAAGGGAGATGTACTCCATCGAACGCCAGATAACCTATGCCGCCCAACAATAGGTTAGAGTTAAGTTAGACTTAAGTCAGACTTATGTTAGAGTTGAAAAAACAATTTTTTTTATGGATTTGCGTTATATGCAAAAATTGCTTTGCAATTTTACATACTTCTTTATTATTGCATAATGTTTGACGACACATACAGAACTATAAAGGGAACAGCCGAAGGGTTATATAAGGAAAAAGGCAGCAAGTTTCTCGCCTTTGCCTTCCCTGTGCGCACCGTAGAGGAGGTGAAAAGCCACCTCGATAAGCTACGCAAGGACTACTTCGACGCCCGCCACCATTGCTATGCCTACATCCTTGGAGCCACAAAGGAGGCTTGGCGTGCCAACGACGATGGAGAACCTAGCGGCACAGGCGGACGTCCCATCTACGGCCAGCTGCTCTCTGCCGACCTTACCGACACCCTTGTCGTTGTGGTGCGCTACTTTGGAGGCATACTTTTGGGAGCTTCTGGTTTGGCCAACGCCTATAAGGTGGCTGCCCGCGATGCCATAGAGCATGCCGAAATCATCGAGAAAACCATAGACATCCGCTATCGTCTCCATTTCGAATACGCGCTGATGAACGACGTGATGCGCATCATCAAAGAGTTTGGGCTTACGCCGCAGAACCAAGACTTCAACCTTGACTGCCGCCTCGATGTAGAGGTGCGCCAATCGCAAAGCGTGAGGTTCTACGATGCCATCGCCAACCTGCGTGCCGTAAAGTTAGAGCAACTTGACCACGCATGGGTATACAAAATTGAGCAATAAGACAATAGACAAGTAGTGCAACAAAAGAAGAACAGATGAACGAAGCAGTACCATTTATAGGGATTTCGAGACATCGTATTGGTGTCGACGGCGTTGGTGTGACAACCTTGGCTGCCTTTCATGGCTGTACGCTCAAGTGCAAATACTGTCTCAATGCCATCTGCCTCGGTTCATCGGAAGGACTCGAGAGGCTCACGCCACAGGAACTATTCGACCGCGTGCACATCGACAATCTCTATTTTCTTGCTACGGGTGGAGGCATCTGTTTCGGAGGTGGCGAACCACTGATTAGGGTCGACTTCATCAGCGAATTTCGAAAGCTGTGTGGCAACGGATGGCGACTGACAGCCGAAAGTGCACTCAACATCCCGAGAGAGAACCTGAAGAAAGCAGCAGAGGTCATCGACGACTTCATCATCGACATAAAGGACTGCAATCCCGCGATATACAAAGCCTATACTGGACACAGCAACCGTCGGGCATTATACAATCTACGATGGTTGGTTAAGAAGAAAGGTGCCGACCACATCATGGTGCGAGTGCCGCTGATACCCAACCACAACAGCGAGAGCGACCGCGACGCAAGCATAGAGTGGCTGAAGAGCATCGGGATAACAAAGATTGACAAATTCAACTATATCATAAGAGACAAGAAATGAGACTAGTAATACAACGCGTTTTGTCGGCAAGCGTCGACATTGAGGGCAAACGGAAATCCGAGATAGGACAAGGCTTGATGCTGCTACTCGGCATAGAAGACCGCGATACCGACGACGATATCGACTACCTATGCCATAAGGTTGTCGCCATGCGTATCTTCAACGACGAGCAAGGTGTGATGAATCGCCCCATAACCGACTTCCCCGAAATGGGCATACTGGTTGTCAGCCAATTCACACTCATGGCAAGCACTCGCAAGGGTAACCGTCCCAGCTATATACACGCCTCGAAGCCCGACTTTGCAGTGCCGATGTACGAGAAGTTCTGCTCACAGCTGTCATCGTTGTTGGACAAGCCCGTGGAAACAGGCACTTTCGGCGCCGACATGCAGGTGTCGCTCATCAACGACGGACCCGTAACAATAATAATGGACTCGCAGATGCGAGAGATTTTTTAGTCTACTCCTTTTCATATTTTCAACAGACAATTATGAACAAAAAAGTTATTCTTATCACAGGAGCCAGCAGCGGTATAGGGTTTGATGCCGCAAGAGAGTTGGCCCGACAAGGGCATAAGGTATATGCCGCTGCACGACGCACAAATCTTATGGAGCCTCTCAAAGCCGACGGTATTGTTACCATGCGTATGGATGTTACCGACGACCAATCGATGCAAGATGGCGTAAAAAAGGTCATTGATGCCGAGGGTCGCATTGACGTGCTTATCAACAATGCCGGATTCGGCTTTTTCGGAGCCATAGAGAATGTGACTATGGAGGTGGCTCGCAATCAAATCGAGGTCAACGTCTTCGGATTGGCACGACTCTGCCAACTGGTGTTGCCCTACATGCGCAAGCAGAAGAGCGGACGCATCATCAACACCGCTTCCATTGCCGGCAAGATGGTACTGCCCTTCGGAGGATGGTATCATGTGTCGAAATACTCTGTTGAGGCTCTGAGCGACGCTCTTAGGATGGAGATGAAGCCTTTCGGAATCGATGTGTCGATAATAGAACCTGGCGGCATCAAGACCGATTGGGGCATTATTGCTGCGCGCCACCTGAAGGAGACCTCGATTGGCACTCCATACGAAAATGCAGCCCTAAGCGAGAGTCGACTGATGCATAAAGGCTATTCGGGCAACTATCTCTCGTCGCCAAGAGTAATAACCAGAGTCATCTCCAAAGCTGTCAACAGCCGTTGTCCTCGCGCACGCTACCGCACAGGCAGGTTCTCTCACTTCGGGGTTTTCCTTCATTGGCTGCTCCCTGCAAAATGGTGGGATTCTTTGATGCGTGCCTTCTGTGCCGTAACATGGAAATGATGCAATGGACAACAGCGGAATCGTCATTAGGAACAATCCTGCTTGGCGGCAACAGCGATGGTCTTTGCGGATTATGGTTTGAAGGTCAAAAACACACTCCTTTGCTACTTCCAACGTGGAGGAATGACCGTCTGGAGATATTCGAAGAGACAAGGATGTGGCTGGACATATATTTCGCAGGTCAAGAGCCAGATTTCACGCCAAGAATAGTACTGAACGGCACCACTTTTCGCAATAGCGTTTGGAATGAGCTGCTGAGAATACCCTACGGAGCAACCATCACCTACGGAGAATTGGCAAAGAAAGTAGGATGTCTCTCAGCACGTGCAATAGGCAATGCCGTAGGGCACAACCCTATATCAATAATCGTTCCCTGCCACCGAGTCGTGGGAAGCGGTGGTACATTGACAGGATATGCCGGAGGCATCGACCGCAAAAAGGCGTTGTTAACGATGGAAGGAGTATCGATGTGAATGGCAGGAACAACCCATAATTAAGAGTGAAGAAATTATCATGATGGTTTTTTTTGTATTGGACTGAAAAAAGTTGACTTGGAAAGGAGGTCAACTTTCTTCAGTCCAATACATTTTCAGAATTGAAATAATAAACTGTACCATTTTTGCAATTTATTATTACAGAGTCTAAAATGACAAATCTCTCATTTTTCATTACTGTTTGATAACAATCCTTGAGATAATATCGATACTTTTTCCCACATTCCATTTTGAAATTTCCAATTGAATCCATAATATGAATTAATTCTGTTCGTATTAGCGTTTCTAAACACTCTTTTTTTGTACAAGGCAGTAAGATACATCCTTTGCTGTCAGGCACAAAGAATCCAATATCGTCATCAATATAAACAAAATCATCTGTTGGACGTAGTGTGTTCATTGAGAAAACAGAAACTCCAATACTGTCGATGCAAATATGACCTTCTTCCTTGAAATAATCATCGAGCCTATCTTGATAATAAGTGTTTAATATCAAAGTATCTCCTGTTATTTTCCATCTTCCTTTTTGTGTATTACAAGGTGTTGCCAATGATGTGCATCCTGTATAATTATAGATGAACTCCCCATTAGGGAAAAACCTTATTGTTTGTTCACAATCCATATTCAGCTCAGTTTCATATTTCAATCCGCATAGAGCAAAATAAAGATTTGAACTCGTCACTCGAAAAGCGTTCGAATAATGGCTCGAAACACTATAGAATAATAGCATTAAAAAAACATTCATTCCTTTATCCCTTCGATGTCTTTTTTCCAACCGTGATACATAAATCGTGGATATCCTTTCCCATTGTAGAAAATATTATTAATCTGGATTTCCTCCACTACAGGTTTATAAACCGTATTTTTACCATAATAATTCAAATATTTGTATTGTGAGTGTACCTGTTCTGTTGATAAAGTATTACCGAACATTCCTTGTCTGGCATATGCCTCCATTTCATCATCGATACTATAATTCATTGTATTCACAACTCCTTTGGAACTAATTTCAAAAAATAGTTTCCGATTAATATATTGATCAGCATGTTTAAGCTCGTGTGATAGTTTCTCAACATTTGTCCAAGAATTGTCACTAGTAATATTGATATCAAATTGACCAGTTGAGACATTGTATCCAAAATTTCCTGATTCACTATTACTAGAAATATTATCACCCATACGAATACAAAAGGTCTCGGATGATTTTTCAAGTTCAATCAATTCATTTTGAACAGCCTTGTATTCATCGCTTGAAAACACAAGAGTTCTATATTCTTCATATAATTTCTTTTCATTCTCTCCTGCGAATACTACTTCTTCTCCATTCGGATCTACCAGCTTAACTGGATTCCACGCACAATAGGCGTACGGCGAAATGCTCGGGTACTTGTCTGCCATCGGGTCGACAGAGATGAATAGACCTGACAGGTCGCTATCATAATACCTCGCACCGAAGTATGAAAAGCCCGTTTCTGAAATGCCACGCTCAAGTCCCCTCTGCGCGAGCCACTGGCTCTTGCACCATTCTTTGCCGGTGAAAGTGATGGCATAAACAGGTGTGTTTTTTTGAGTTCGCTTTGTTTGTTTTTTGGGCATTGTTACATTATGAATTCTTGCGTTTGAAATTCAAGTTTTAATGAGATTGATAGTTTTTATCAGCTTTTCTAACAGACTTTTTCCCTCTTTTATGATATGCTTTTTTGTTTTTGTATTTTGTGGCACCATATTCGAATGGAGGTATTGATAACGCAAAGTAATAAGTGCCGAAGATATCTTTGCTTTCTGCACTTTCTTCAATGTTAAAAATCCAATATTCGGAATTGGCAATAATCGAATTCGCCTTGAAGACTTCAGTGAAATAATACAGCCCTTTAAAATATAAGGCAATCCAATAATCATTTCCTATAATAGGATGGGGGTTATTCATAATGCCATCCGATATCAAATATTTTGACACCTCTTTCAATGTTGTATCAAAAACATAAACTATTCCATTACTCACAGTACTTTTCTTTTCCTTGTAAACTTTTTCGTTTTCATAAAGACTAATCGATGTGGTATATACGCAAATTGTGTTTTGCGCATAAGAAATGCCGTTGAAAAGTAAAGTTAAGATAATAAATAAACGTTTCATGGAGATTATTTTCCTATTGTTTTGAAGATATCCAAATCAATGGTACATTTTACACCTTTTTCAGTATATAGAAATACCCTTTTCGTTCTCATGGCAACCATGATATTATATGGCAAACGTGCGCCACATGATCTTTTTCCATTTCTCAACACGTTCTGAACGTCTCCCTGCAGACCATCGTCATCTCCTGAAGGCCATTGTCTTAATCCCACACCATTTATTATTCCACTAAAATGAGAATGGAAAAAAGTCACAGGTCTTTTCCCTGTTGCATCAAATCCATCATTTCCATATTCATTGGTTGCAATAGATGCTTCTGGGCTTACTCCATTCCAACGGTCACCTGGTATGGCAGCCCTTATTTCCTGTTTTTGTATATCATTTTCATTTTCCCATATTGCGCCACCGTATTCCCTAAGATTGTCTTTCTCATCTTCTGTTTCTAAATAGTTACACATTTTTTGCCTTGCTTCTAGGGATGGTAATTCAAACTTGTTTTCGAATTCAAAAATTCCGCGCTTAATTTTTTTTTGGTCTTCTTTAAATGGGACTATATATATTTTGCCATCGTTTTCCCCATCCGACCCAATTTTCTTCCCTTTTTCTGTATAATAGTCTCCAATTTCACAACCATCCGGATCCACTAACTTCACCGGATTCCAGGCACAGTAAGCATACGGGCTAATGTTCGGGTACTTGTTGCTCATCGGGTCAACGCTCAGAAACAATCCG
>CADBOG010000018.1 GCA_902796265.1 uncultured Bacteroidota bacterium | reverse complement strand
TAAGTACAACATTTCCAAAAGTGCCTACATGCTTATTAATCGGAAGGAACTTGCCGAACACCCTGGCTTGCTTGATGAGATAGTCAATGGCTTTAGTGAATTATATCCTTACTTCGAGTAGGTTGAGAATTACGGATAAAGCAGGCATCTTCGAGGAATGTCAAGGCAACGCCCCCAGCCTTCATGGGGTAAGGGGATTTCATGCCCGTACTAACGCGTAACACGTCATCCAAACCGCGAAAAGCACTTGAAGGAGGGAAAAACAGCAAAAGAGACAACGATGCTGCCTATTTGGATTTTATAGTTTTTTATCTGCGGATTTTAGGAGTTTCTAACCTAAGGATTATCATCATAATCGGGCAATTTTGTCATATCAACAAATATTTTTTAAAGAAATTTGAACTTTTTAGGTGTTTTTCTTGTTCATTTCCTAAAAAATGATTATTTTTGCAACATCGCTCTGTTGGGCATAAACTATAATTCGTATGAACCTAATAATTTTTAACTCTCGCGACCAGCTTCTTCGGATTGACATGAATGAGATTGTCTATTTTGAAGGAGATGGCAATCTCACTTACATCGTAACCTCCAACAAGATGAAGGGTACAGTAAGTATGAATCTTGGCAAGATGGAAGAGTTTCTGGCAACGCAATATGGGAAAAAGGCCAGTTTCTTCATGCGTGTAGGAAAGAAGTTCATCATTAATATGAACTACATCTATCTAATAAACGTTGCCAAGCAGAATCTGGTATTGTCAGACTACCGCAATTTCTCTTTTCAAGTGCCAATCTCGAAGGAAGCGTTGAAAAAAGTAAAGGAACTTGTGCTAATTAATAAAAAGTAATAAAAGAATTATGGAAATCATTTTAGGAAGAGATCGTGACACCTCAAGATTTAAGGCGACTGTCGGCCAACAGTCAAAGCTATTTGGAGCCAATGGGAGTGTGCCAATTTCTGTCAGCCGTCAGCATTGTAGTTTGGAAGTGAAAGCCGACGGAGGCTTCTGCGTTAAGAACCTCAATGCTGAAAATGCAACCTATGTCAACGGGGTACAGGTAGAGAGCAAGAATGTGACAGTGAAGGATGTTGTCGAACTTGGGTCAGACCATTACCTGCTTAACTGGGAGTACGTCGAAGGACTGGTGCCTAAAATTGTAGATATCAGACCTTTGAAAAAAGTCATGGACAACTTCAAGAAGGAGAAGAAAGCCATCGCTGATCGGCAGAAAAACAATGCTCTTCTCGCCAGAGTGCCCATCGCTTTCACAATGCTGGGCGGTTTGCTGGCAGCTATCATTCCTGGACCTATTACCATTTGTTTAACTATCGTCGCCTTCATTATTACACTCTACGGTATCTACAAACAGAAGGATGACAAGAGCAGTGAAGAACTTGAAGAACTGCAGAACAAACTGATGCACGACTATTCCTGTCCGAATTGCGGACGCTATCTTGCCCAGCCCTATGAACAGCTGGAATTGATGGACAATTGCCCCTATTGTAGGGTCATGTTCAAGAAATAGCATAAAACGGATATTTCGTAACGAAACCCTGCCATTTTGTTGTAAACACAACATAAATGCTTGACAAAAGCCTGTTTTATTATTAACTTTGCAGCGTAATTCATTTATTAACAACTCTAAAAAGTAACAATTATGAGACCAAGTGATGAAACTATCTACAATGGTAATGCAGTAGAAAACGAGGAAAATCCTCAGGTTGAGAACCAGAATGAGAGCGGCGAGAAGAAAGCCCAGTGGAAGATGGTTGGCCTTGGTGCAGCCACAGGAATCCTGATGGGTGCCGGTGCTATCTATGCGACAACCGCATTGGCAGCTGACGAGAATGGATCACAGTCTTCTCAGCAAGGCGGCAGTGGTCATGGCAGTGCTGCAAATGGTGCCGCTGGTGGCGAGTCTCTGAATGTCGCACATCCTACAGCGGGATCTTCTTTCTCACAGGCGTTTGCCGAAGCTCGCGCTGAAGTGGGGCCTGGAGGCGTATTCCATTGGAATGGCGGTATCTACAACACATATACAAAAGAGGAATGGGACTCTCTAAGTGCCGAGGAGAAGCATGACTTTGCTGAAGCAGTAAAGCCAGAGTACGGTGTTGACAAAGTCGATACCGCTCGGATTTCTGAGACTCATCCGCGCGTACATGTCGTCGACACGGCTCATCAATCACAGACAGAGGATCCGAACGTCAATGTCAATATTGAGGAATTGCACGTTCATTACGCTCAGGATGACAATGACGACGACGTACACGTGATTGGCTATGTTGACTCTGACGTTGATATTATTGGCGATGATGTGGCAGTGATAGATAATTACGTGGTGGATGGACATAATGCCTATGTGGTCGATTATGTCGACGATGCCAAGCATGATATAGCGCTCGTAGACCTGAACGACAACGACATGCTGGACGATGGAGAAGCTATGGATATGATGACTGGCGACATCCTGGATTCCCATCTCGATCCGATGAACATCTCTGTCGATCAAATCGATTCCACTCCTGATATCCCCACAGACGATTTTGCATGATGAAGAAGATGGTCAAGTGCACCTCCTGCGGCATTTCGCTGGGGGTGCTCCAACAGGGGAACGAACCATTTAGAGATATACGTTGCCCCAATTGCAGCCATCTGCTGAGGGTTGTTTTTGAACAGCCCAGGCAGGAGGATGACGGTAAGACTGTCTATGGTGGTGCATCAGCAGCTAAAGGCGCTTCCGCCGCTCCAGCTGACGATGGCAGTACGGTGTACGGAAGTGCAAATGTGGCTAGGCAAGGTTTCCTTAGATGCGGCAACCAGAGCTATGCACTGAGAAACGGGATGAACATTGTAGGGCGAAGAGCTTCTTCATCGACAGCTAATGTCCAGATTGAGACCAACGACCATTTCATGAGCCGCGAGCACTCAGCCATTAAAATGGCACGTGTGGCCAATGGCAGCCTGAAAGCCCTCATTAGCAATTACAAAAACAAACATTCCACCTTTGTAAGTGGTCAAGAGCTCTTGGATGGAGACGAGCTGGTTCTTACAAATGGAATGAGCCTGAAGATGGGAAATACAACACTTGTATATTTTGAAGAGTAGTAGAATATGAAGATAAAACTTTACCCGCCACAAGCCATCTATGAGATGGGACAGCGATCCAATCAGGAGGATTGCCTGTATCCACAGCTCGGAAAAGCCACGGCAGACGACACCCTTTTCGTACTCTGCGACGGTATGGGAGGACACGAAAGAGGCGAAGTTGCCAGTGCGGCTGTCTGCGAGGGACTGTCCACCTACTTCAAGGAGCACATCCGTCCAGAGGATGTCTTGACAGACGAACAGCTGCAGGCCGCTCTGGAATATGCCTATGGAGTTCTTGACACCAAGGACAACAATGCTTTCCGAAAGGCAGGCACTACAATGACCCTGCTCTGTTTCCACCGTGGAGGATGCACTGCAGCCCATATCGGTGACAGCCGTATCTACCATGTCCGTCCATCTGCGAGTACCTTATTATATATATCGCGCGATCACTCCTTGGTATTCGAACTCTACCAGATGGGAGAAATCAGTTACTCTGAGATGAAAACCCATCCAAGGAAGAATCAGGTGAGTCGTGCCATGATCCCTGGTAAGGATAACCGTCAGGAAGCCGACATCGTGCATATAACCGACATACAACCAGGTGATTATTTCTTCATCTGCTCTGATGGTATCTTGGAGAAAATGGAGGATGGAGCGTTAGTGGAGCTGCTGGCATCAGGCGAGAGTGATGAACAGAAGTGCCGCAAGCTTGTAGAAATGACCGCTGGCAATGATGATAATCACTCTGCCTACATCATCCATGTGGAAGATGTTACAGCAGAAGATGGTGATGCTGACTTGCTGGACGACGAGCAGACAGTTCGCTTCAATGCCGTCAACATCCATCCGGTGCTAAACGTGCAGCACGACGATGACATCGAGATTGTGAGTCCCGCGACATCCCCCCAACCCCAAAAGCCGCAGAGGGTGACGTCGTTGAGGAACAAGTGCGAAAATTATTGCTGGCTTGCCATTCTCTCGCTGGTGCTGGTATTTATAATCGTCCTGATTGGCTATATTATCTTCAAATCACATTAAGCAATGAGCGACAATAATATGAATGCGGACAAAACAATGCTCCGTGTGGGGTCTACCCTGCAGATGGGCAAGTATAGGATTGAGAAGTATCTCTCTTCCGGTGGGTTCGGAAACACCTATATGGGTATTAATGTCTTTGACGAGCAGGTAGCCATCAAGGAGTTCTTCATGAAGGATGTCAATCAGCGCGTGGATGATTCCACGGCTGTTAGCCTGAGTAATATCACCCAGATGCCGATCTTCCAGGAGCAGATGGAGAAATTCAAGAAAGAGGCTAAGCGACTGAGAAACCTGCACAGCCCTCATATAGTAGCCGTCAGTGACTTGTTCGATGAAAACGGAACGACCTATTATGTAATGGACTATATTGACGGGCAGTCTTTGCGCGACATGGTACAACAGCGTGGAAAGCTTGTCGAGCAGGAGGTTCTTGACTATCTGAACCAGACGCTTGATGCTTTGGAAGTTGTACATAATCAAGGTATCTTCCATCTCGACCTGAAACCCGCCAACCTGATGGTTGATAAGAAAGGAATACTGCGAATCATTGACTTCGGTGCCAGCAAGCAGCAGAAGTCTGATGGTGGAGCCACCTCACGCAGCGCTATCTGTTATTCGCCAGGCTATGCGCCTATTGAACAGAAGGATCAGGAGTTTCAGAACTTCGGACCTTGGACGGATCTCTATGCCCTTGGCGCCACGCTGTATAATGTGTTGACAGGCAAGACGCCACCGTCAACCAGTAAAATCTCTGACTTTGGAGAAAAGGCATTCGAATTCCCGCCAACAGTCAGCAAAAAGATGCAGGAGCTTGTCATTTGGATGATGAAAGGCCGGCGATTTGACCGTCCTCAGTCTGTGGCTGATGTCCGTAAATACCTGAATGTTTCGTTTGAGTCGAAACGCGTGTCTGTTTCCCCTCCCCCAGGGAAAGAGGATCCAGATGGTGACGAAACAATTTTAACAGGATTTGAGCCACAGCACCAGCCAGAGCCCAAACCTAATCCCAAACCGGAACCCAAGCCAAAACCCCAACCGGAGTCCGTAACGCCCCCAAAGCCTAAGCCCAAACCTAAACCACAGCCAGAGCTTGATTCAGACGAGAACAAGAGTGGAATGAAGAAGTGGGTGAAAATTGGTGTGGCTGTAGTGGCAGTTCTGATCTTGGCCATTATCCTGATGCCGAAAACCGATCCAAATAGTCAATTAGGGGTAGCGGAAGAGGTCGAAACAGTGCTTCCTGATTCTGTTCAGGACAAGGCCTTTACAAATAAAGTTCTGGGTGATTACCTCTACACAGGCACATTGAATGCCGACGGGCAACCAGACGGAATCGGAAAGGCCCGCTTTACAAAGCATGGTGAACCTGATGGGCGCATCTATCAAGGTCCGTTTGTAGGAGGCAAGTTTGAAGGAGAAGACTGCATGTTACAAATGGAAAACGGAGATGTGTTTAAAGGATCTTTCAAAAACAACTATTTTGAAGAGGGAACCTACACACAGGCAGTCAATGGAGAATATTTTAAAGGAATCTTCTCCAATGGTCAGCCAAGTATAGGAGCATGGTATAGTAAAGACGGGAAAAAAATTCAAGATGTAAACATTAAATAGTTTTTAATTATGAAGAAATCAATTGCTTTTTGTATTCTTATTGCAGCAGAGTTAGTTGCATTATATGCGGCCTATCAAATAGTAGATTATATCAACTATGGAGATTTGGATACGTATGACGAAAGGAAGACAGATACTTACGAGGTACGAGACAAGACGGATATAGAACATTTCAAAGATGGGAATCCTGACTGGTTGAAGATACTCTATTATCTTCCAGAAGAAAAGATCGTCAGAGTTGGATCTTCGATAGAAAAGGCAGACAATGAAATTCAAATCATGAGTGAAACGCGTGGCTATGCCATTGTAAAAGAGGGAGCAAGCTGGAATGTATACGGTCCTGGTGGCAAAGCTGTGTTTGAGAATGACCGGAAAGTAATCAATTCTTCAAATGATGCTATGCTATATTTAGCATTAGAACTTGTAGACAACGACCAGTTGATTGCCGATCGCAGTACTGGAGAATATTTCGACCTTGACGGGAAGCCTGTTTCTAATATGTATACTTTCTTCAATAGGCTGTATTTTACAAATCCCGATGCTGTTCACTTCTCTATTTTTATTTCCTTCATGCTTCTTGTAGGATTACTTTGGTATTTCCTGCTGTGGCGTAGAACGAAGAAAGGGTAATTTTATAAACACGCATAATGATGAAAAGAATAAGATTTATAGCATTGTTAGTGCTGGCATTAACGTCGTCAGCTGTAGTTTACGGGCAGTCTAAAAAGGAAAAAGATGTAAATGCCCTTGCAAAGATTGCTACAATTCAGAAGAAAGAGAAAGCAAGGAAAGGTGGTAAGGCAGAAAACTTGTCGCGCTCTACGCTTGATAAAGCAACAAGCGTGATTTACTATTGCGACAACGGAAGTGTGCCGCCACAGTATTATTACCACTATACTATTACGGTGACCAAACAGACTGTGCAGCTTGTCATCAAGAAAGGGGAAAAACAAAATACCACCTATAGCGAACGTGCAGATATCACCAGAAGTCAGTACGAGCAATTTGTCAGTAAACTGAGCAACCAAGGCATCAAAAAAACAAAGGATAGGACTATTGCAGAGGGAAGTGGGCTGTCTGAAATAAAGGTAGGCCAAAACACGGCGGTGCTATTCTCCGGATATGAAGGTGATGACATCACTGTGTCTCACGGTCGTTTGGCAGATGCGTTCCTTCAAATCCTACCACCTACGATGAAACAGCAGATTACAGCTTTAAACTAACCTACATTCAAGTTGTTATGAGACTAAGATTTTTCTATTTCCAATTGTTGTTCTCCCTGCTGGCCACGCTGCCAGCATGGGGTCAGACAACGGTGATTAAGCGGACGGAAACGAAACAGAGCCCCAAACCTGCCAAGGGAGGTAGTCGATGGGAATCTATAAATGAATATCACGAAGGACTTGCTGCTGTCCGAGACAAGAACGGAAAATGGGGTTTCATTGACAAAAGTGGGAAATTGATTATTCCGTGCCAATG
>CADBOG010000017.1 GCA_902796265.1 uncultured Bacteroidota bacterium | reverse complement strand
TCTTTCATTCAGTCATGATGCACCGCATCACTCCTTCATTCAATACAGAAATCTGCTCAAAAGTAGCCTCGAACTCTTTGGAAAGCATTTTTTAGAGGTTGCCAATTATCATTTCACCAATCACTATTCACCAATCATCATACGATGAAGATAACGATATTAGGGTCAGGTAATGTTGGGACACATCTGGCAAAAGCATTATATGCTGCCGGGTATCAGATATTGCAGATTTGGTCGAGGGAGTACGACCATGCAGAGAATCTCGCAAACCAAGTGTTTGCTGAACCCATCGACCGTCTGAAGCTTCTCTATCCCACTGCTGACATCTACATACTTGCTGTCGCTGACGATGCACTCTTCGACCTGGCACTCGACCTCAAGCTACGTGATGCCATTGTGCTTCATACCGCCGGTTCTGTTTCCCTCAAGGTTCTTTCACCAATAAGCCGCAAACATGGAGTCATTTGGTCGCCACAAACATTCATCCGCGACGTGGCTATGGATTATAGTACCCTACCCTTCTGCATCGAAGGATCTTCACCAGAAGTGACCAAACAGATACAGCAACTTCTACTGCCCGTATCTCAGCATATATACAACATCGATACACAGCAGCGACAATGGCTTCATCTCGCAGCTGTGATGACTAACAATTTCGGCAATGCCATAAACGCATTAGCACAAGACATGCTACTCAAACACAACATTCCTTTCGAGATACTCCACCCCATCATCGAGATGACTGCCGAAAAGCTCAAACATGGTAACCTTTGGCAACAGCAGACAGGACCAGCCCGACGACAGGACCAGAAAACCATCGACCGTCACAGAAGCATGCTTGTAGATGATAATAAGCTAATGAAACTCTACGAACTCCTAACAGAAATAATACAAGAAAACACTTTAAGAAAAAAAGACTCTTGATAGACACCCATTCACATATTTACTCTGAAGAGTTCGACGAAGACAGGGAGCAAGTAATAATCCGTGCCCTAGAAGCAGGCGTAGATACAATATTCCTGCCTGCCATAGACAAGGAGTCATACGCTCGACAGGAGGAACTTGCAGCTTCCCGACCTCAACTTTTCCACCAGATGATGGGACTCCATCCCACATCGGTAGGTAGTGACTACCTATCCGATTTGGAGATTGTTAAAGAAAAACTGTTCAATAGCCAGACACATTATGTCGCTGTAGGTGAGATTGGGTTGGATTTCTATTGGGACACAACCTATCGCGAAGAACAAATAGACGCGCTAAAGATTCAGATGCAATGGGCAGAACAATTGGCGTTGCCCATAGTGCTTCACCTGCGCAGTGGGAAAGATGGCGATGACGGAACCGATGCTTACAAGACGATGTTTAAGATTCTAAATGAGCTGAAACCAACCAGCACACATCCCAAAGGCATCATGCACTGCTTTAGCGGCACCATCGACGATGCCTTACAAGCCATTGAGATAGGTTTCATGATAGGTATAGGAGGCGTTGTGACTTACAAAAAGTCAACATTGCCTGAAATCGTCCGTCAAGTGGGACTTAGCAATATAGTTCTTGAAACAGACTCTCCTTATCTTGCTCCTATTCCTTTTAGAGGAAGACGCAATGAAAGCGCTTACGTGCGGTATGTGGCAGAGAAAGTGGCAGAGATAACTGGAACAACCATTGAGGAAGTTGATCGTGTGACTACAGAAAATGCCAAAAGAGTTTTTTTAATGCATGGTAATAAACATTAGAATATGAAAAATCAATATTGTATAATAATGGCAGGGGGCATCGGAAGCCGTTTCTGGCCATTGAGCAAAAACAACTACCCAAAACAGTTTCTAGACATATTCGGAACTGGCAAAAGCTTCATACGCAGCACCTACGAGCGATTTCTTCCTGTTGTTCCAACGGAGAATTTTTTGGTGGTTACCAATGCGGCTTACAAAGATGCTGTTCTTGAACACATACCAGAACTGAAGCCAGAGCAAGTGCTTTGTGAGCCTATGCGCCGCAATACGGCACCCTGTATAGCTTACGCCAGCTACAGAATAGCCTCACAGTGTAGCGACGCCGTGATCGCTGTTACCCCAGCTGACCATCTGGTAACTAACGAAGTCGAGTTCCAACGAATAATCAGCACAGGATTCGACTTTGTGGCAAAAAAAGAGAACAGCGAGGCACTAATGACTATAGGCATCAAACCAAGCCGTCCCGAAACAGGTTATGGCTATATAGAACTGCCTTCAAAAGATACACAAGAGGGTACTGTTACCGCCATCAACGGCTTTAAAGAAAAACCCAACCTGGAAAAAGCAAAGGAGTTCCTCGCTGCCGGCAACTATCTTTGGAACTCGGGCATATTCATCTGGTCTCTCAATGGAATCATGGGTGCGTTCCGCTCATTCCTTCCCAAGATGGCAGCACTCTTTGATGAAGGTAACGGCATCTTTGGCACTTCAGAAGAACAAGAATTCATCAACCGCAAGTTTGCCGAATGCGAAAACATATCTATCGACTACGGTGTGATGGAAAGAGCGACGAAACGCTACACCATTCCTGCCGACTTCGGTTGGAGTGACATAGGAACCTGGGGGTCATTATATACCCATGCTGAGAAAGACAGCGACGCAAACGCACGGAAAGGCAAGAGTGTTATTGTGGATACACACAACAGCATAGTAAACCTTGAAGAGGGAGTGGAAGCAATCGTTGAAGGACTTGATGGCTATCTTGTTGCTTATCGTGACAAATCTCTCCTTGTTTGCAAACTCGCTGACGAGCAGAAAATAAAAGAATGGGTAGAAAAACTGTAAGTACAATAGAGCCTAAAATAAGTTGCGTCGGATTTAATAATCCGACGCAACTGTTAGGTGATTAATTAAGGAACAACCTTATCTTGCCTCCTTTCACACAGATGCATTGAGTGCAGCGTGCGTAGTTCAAGATGTTCTGGATTACGCGTCCAGAGGGTTGCAGTGTGCTCGCAGTATTCGAAGATGTATTTGTGCCTACGGGTCGCCGACCCTGTTTGAATTCGTATTCCTGCGTCATAAGCACTTTATTAATTGATTAATGAACTATTTTCGACATAAAAACAAAAGATTTCGCTTTTTATTGTGCGAAATGTGTTTTTTAACATTTTTCTTTTCATCGAGTATAATATCTAATGCTCAAGAAACAGACTCTGCATACACTTATAGACTGATTTCCTGGAATGTAGAGAATCTTTATGACACAGACAACGATACTTTAAAAAACGATGATGCCTTTACACCAGAAGGAGAAAACCACTGGACAAAGAAACGATACATAGCAAAATTAAACAAAATCTGTCGCGTATTGGCCGCAACAAGCGAGATTGGGAATGTGATGCCTACAATAGTTGGACTTGCTGAGGTTGAAAACGACAAAGTATTGCGCGACTTGACTCAAGGAACATTTCTCAGAAAATATAGATACCGCTTCGTCCACTTTGACTCTCCTGATGCAAGAGGAATTGACAACGCACTGCTATACCGTGAAGATTATTTCAAGCCCTTCTTTTCACAAGCCATAGATGTAACTGATAGCATTATCGAGCTAATAACAAGAGACCTACTCCTCGTAGAGGGAACTACCATAGAAGGCGACACACTAATTGTTGTCATGTGCCATCTCCCTTCGAAACGAGGTGGTTCAGCTGCCGATATACGACGAGAGCATGTGGCAAAAAAGTTGCGTTCATGTCTTGACACCATAAAAGAACAGCATCCTCAAGCTGCCATTGTAGCTATGGGAGACTTTAATGCAAGTCCAGATGAGCGCGAAATTGCATGTCTCAATGGTAATGGTTTTGTTAATATGATGCTGAAGATGGAGAACGGTATGGGAAGTCACAAATATCAGGGAATATGGGCCTATCTGGATCAAATAGTTGTCTCGAGTGCAATGCTCGATAGGCAATGCCCAATGCAAGTCGGCAACGCTCAAGTTTTTGCTCTCGACTTCATGCTAGTAGACGACGAACGGCACCTCGGAAAGGTGCCGTTGAGAACTTATCAAGGAATGAAGTACCTCGGAGGGTACAGTGATCATTTACCTATAGGGTTAGATTTAATGAGAATCAAAACTCAATAAACATATTGTGCTCACGAGCCAGTCGACGGAGATTGATTATGGCATAACGCATGCGTCCAAGAGCCGTGTTGATGCTAACATTGGTGCGTTCTGCAATCTCTTTGAAATCGAGACGTCCATAGTGGCGCATAATGACTACGCGACGCTGCTCAGGAGGTAGCTTCTTAATAAGCTTTCGAATATTTGAGTTGGTCTGTTTGCGCATTATCTGATGCTCAACATTATCATCATGAAGCTTTAAAGTATCGATAATGTCGTAATCTGGGCGGTTGGGGATAATTGGCATCTTGCCTATGCGACGGAAATAGTCAACTATAAGGTTATGGGCGATGCGCATTACCCAATGGATAAATTTGTTCTCATCCTTATAAACGCCAGAATTGATGGTGTAAATGACCTTATAGAAGGTCTCCTGGAAAATATCGTCCGCGATATCTTTATCTTTGACTACAGAAATAATGTAGCCATAGACCTTAGATTGATAACGCGAAAGTAATATTTCGAAGCACGAATAATCACCTTCTTTGTAACCTAAAATCAACTCATTGTCTGTGAGGTCGGATGTTACTACGTTCATAATAACCTATTGTTAAATTGGTTAGCAAAAAAAATTGATAGTTGTGTTCGATAGACAACGGTTTTAGTTTGACATATATTTCAAAATGCAAAAATACAAAAAAAATTTTAAATAGCAAGAAACTACGAAATATTTTTTATTTTAGTATGTCAACCTGCAGAAATATTGCGAAAAAAGAAGAAAAAAAATCTCACATAATCTCTCACCCTCAACAAACGGTTTCTACTCTGCCTCATTATATAACCCAACTATCTCAGACACGTTGGATTGTAATGGTGACTGTGAGTCTAACCAATGAATTAAGATACCATTACGCTCCATACGTCTGAACCAAGTCATCTGGCGTTTTGAGAAGCGACGAATGTCAGTATATAGGTTTTCGAACATTTGTTCATAAGAATAATCAGGTTCTGTAAGATAGCGGGCAATATGCTTGTATTCAAGACCATATTTCAAAAGGCGTTCTTTAGGTACACCATTGTCAAGCAGTCGTTTGATTTCATCTATCATCCCATTCTCTAGACGCTGCCGTAGTCGTTTACCAATACGTTCAACAACTACTTGACGATCGCTTCTAAGACCGATAATAAGATGTCGCATTGAAGGCAAATGAGTAAAAGCTTCAGGATTCTTCAAGCGAAACTCCTGTATTTCAAGAGCACGAACCAACCTATCACGTGTTTCTGTATCAGTATGGTTATGAAGCTTGATGAGTCCGGCAAGACGCTGTGCAAGCTCCGTGTCGCTATAAGGTTCAAGGGAACGCCTATACTCAAGATCTATCGGTGCGTCAGGCAATTGATATCCACGGACTATGGATTCTATATACATCCCCGTACCGCCACAAAGAATAGGCTTGTTGCCACGTGCGATGACACCTTCAAATGCCTTAATAAAGTCGTTCTGAAAATGATATAGGTTATACTCCTCTCCTGCATTACGTATGTCAACAAGATGACACGGTATGCGACCAGAAGGAAGGTTATATTCTTCAAGATCCTTGCCCGTTCCTATATCCATACCACGAAAAACCTGACGGGAGTCAGCACTGATAATCTCGCCGCCTATTTGTTCAGCGACGGCAACAGCAAGAGCTGTTTTTCCCGTGGCAGTAGGACCTAATATCGTAAGGAGAAGTGACAACTTTAATAGTAATTATTTCATAAACCGACGCAAGCGTCACGAATTGAATATTTAAAGTGGACTGATGGGGATAATGACACCAGTCCACTTATTATTTATGTTTAGTATTGGTGGCGTATCAATCCTCGAAAGTGAGTTTACCACGCTGTTTGTCGAACTGGTATGCGCCAAAACGACCAAGACCTTCTCGGTTGATAATAAACTTGTAGTCGACACCCTTGACAACCACAGCTTCGACATTGAAAAGATGCTTTTGACCTATTTGCATCTCGTGGAAAATAATTGTGGTCTTGTCAAGAATATTGCCATCTGGATCAAAAGCGTTGTCGCGATCAGGGAAATCCTCCTTGTTGATGCGACGCTGATAAAGGAAGTTCATAGCCTCCTCCCAAGAGATGGCTATTGGCTCGGCATAGCGTTCATCGATAAGCATTGGCATCATTGAACCATTGACTATACATTCTATTTCACCCTTGGCAGAAGAAATCATAGTTGCAGGGATTGTCCCCTCATCGTGGATGATTTCAGGCTTATAATCGCTTTCAGGAATAGGAGTTGTCACAAGGTCAATAACCTTACCATCCTCAGTACGTTTGATTGTCTGATTACCAGTTGCAAGGTTGTTGATAAGAGTCTTGGAGACATAGTCGGTGCGAAGGATAAGGAATTCGAGGCGACGGTTGAGAAGATGTGCTGCCTCCTGACGACCCTTGTCGCCCATGTGTTCTATATAGTCGCATTCGAGGGTTGTTCCTTCTGAGAAAGAGTAAGGCTTTCCATCAACACGAACAGTAATATTACGATCAAGGGTGCGAGGGACACGCTCTGCATAGCCTTTAGCAACAAGACGTTCGGGTTCGATGCCACGTGAGATAAGATAGTCAACGACCGACTGTGCACGACGTTGAGAGAGTGTGTCGTTTGTAAGTCCAAGGAAGGGACGGCAGTCGGTATGAGCACGTAATTCGACAACGATGTTAGGATTGTTTACCATCACGAGGTAAAGGTCCATTAGCGAATCCATAAATTCTTCTTTGAGGTCCCACTTGGCGAGATCGTAACGGATTTCGGGGAGGACAACAGGCTGCTTCGGGACTGGTTCTATGCGGAAGTCGTGGACAAGATCCTTATCGGTATTGTAACCACAGGTACTTTCAGAACCTTCTACAGAGAAGTAGTCCACTTTCGAGACATACATCTTATAGACAACGTTGCGCATAATTTTCTTCTGGTCGAAACGATAGAAACCCTGCTTGTTAGTATAGGTCTCATATTCCTTGCCATCAGATCCAACAATGCGCACCTTGGCATTCTCTACAAGTTGCATGGATTTCTCGTCGCGAATGGTACCCTCAATACTATAGAGTAACGGAGGAAGCTCAAAATAGAAGAGGTCGTCGTTGATAGGCGGCACTTTCTTTCCCTTCTTGTCGGTCTTTTTGTTGTGAGGGTCATCAAACGGACGGTTTGAGGAGAAATATCCACGTTCCATCATATAGTGATCACTCTCCGGATAATAAACGATAGACATCTCATCGTACGAAGAGTTGATGGGGATACCAAGGTTCTCTGGAGTTGCCCATTTACGACCATTCTTGGCTGTCTTGAAGATATCAAGACCACCAACGCCTGGAAGGCCATTCGAAGAGAAGTAGAGAGTAGAGTCATTGCGTAGGATGGGGAACACCTCACGTCCAGCACTATTTACCGTACTGCCAAGGTTGACAGGAGTACCAAACTCGTCATCGACCGACTTACGAGTAACTACCCAGAGGTCATAGTCACCATATCCGTTGGGCATATCTGAAGAGAAATACATCGTCAACTGATCATGTGTCAGGGTGGGGTAAAGATAATTGTATGTCGTATCACCGAGGTTAATCTTGATAGGTTCCGACCATTCGCCATTCATTTCTGCTCCTTCGTCTTTCTTCCCTTTTTTACCTTTTGATTTTCCTTTGTTCTTGTCTCCGTCGAGCGAAGCTCCTCCTTTCTTGGAGTAATAGACGTAGCAGCCTTGAGTCTCATGCTCGCGGCTATCGCAACGAGAGAAATAAATGGTGTTGCCATCGGGAGCAAACCAAATCTCACCCTCATTCACAGGCGAGTTGATAACCTCTGAGTTGTCGAATAAATCAGGGGTATCAGACCATGAACCTTTGCGGTCCTGAAAAACAACATAGAAATCAGAGAAAGCCTGACCAGTCCATGCATCGTGCTTATCGCGCTCACCATCAGGGAAACGGGAGGAGGTGAAAACCAACTTGGTAGTATCATCACCAACAAAACGCGGAGCCCAATCATTGAAGTCGGTAGACCACTTATCAAGTTTAACGATATTGTGGCGAGTGCGATTCATAAAAAGCTGGTTGACGTAAATGATAGAAGCCTTGCGCTGCTGAGCAAGCTTATCATCGGGGACCAACTCTAAATATTTGGCATAGTATTCATCAGCCTCGTCAAACTTGTTCTCGAAGCGATACATCTCTGCCATATAATAGTAAAGTTTAGGCTCTGTGGTGTAGTACTTCTGGTTGATGAGGCGCTTGTAAACACGTTCCGCTTTGGGGAAGTTGTTCATAAGGCGATAGCATTCGCCCATCTGGAAGTAGCAGCGGTTTTTCTCGGCCTTATTTGAGGAGATTTTATTGTAGGCCTCCTCATATTTGTCAAGAGCCGCAATATACTGCTTTTGATTGAAAAGATCATCGGCTTTTTGCGCAAGACTTTTTGTCTGAGCGAAGCCTACAGAGGCAAAAAAGAGAGAAACTGCAAGCAGCAAAAGACTTTTTTTGAACATTTTCATATATGTATGAAAGATATTTTACGATTATAAGTATATCACAATCACTGCATTAAAACCCCATTAAGTGTGGTTTTAATGCACTGATTCAAAATGCTAAAATACACATTTTTTTGGAATCCACACATTATGTATTCCAAAAAAAACTACTGAACACAATATTTTTGCCAAACGGAAAGGCAAACAAACAATTATCGTGAACCGAAAAGTTTATCCAATAGAACAAGAAATTCTTGGTATGGAATAGTGTCAGATATCTCGGAAAGAGCATCTGCAAGTCCTCTATAGTACCATTCAATGTCAATCTTGCCCTCAGGCGCATGAAAACGATGCCATAGCTCGTCACCAATAACGCTATAGTCATTGCTTATGGCTCGAAGGTTTGAAAGCTTGTCGCCAATGGCAACGATTTTTCCGTCACGTGGCGCATTGCGAATCTTCTCAATCTGGCGTTTACGTTTTTCTCGCCATGACATCTTCTCCAAAGGCCCCGTCTCATATCCCACAAGTTCGGCGATACGACGGCCAAACTCACGCTCTATCTGTTCGTTGGTAATCTCCGTATCCTCAACAACATCGTGGAGAATAGCTGCCGCCAGCAACTCTTGATCATTCGTAATGCTGGCGACTATTGCCGCCGCTTCCATTGGATGGATTACGTAAGGGAAACCCTTCCCTCGACGTTCTGTTCCTCCGTGTGCGGAAATAGCCATCAGAGCGGCACGGTCGAAAAGAGATGTATCGGTATACGCGTTGCTCATATTAGATTTATTTTTTGGGCTTGCTGGTAAATACGTTGGGCCCGAGGTGCATTGTAGCTGCTTTCACCATAGAGAGCCGCGAACATGCGGATTAAGCCTGCCTCACCAAAACCATCTTTGAGTATCTTGACTATGCAGAGATTCTGAAGGGTGACTGAATATGCCACAATATCCAGTCCCGTACCTGCAAGCTGAATGAGGGCGAGCTGGTAGGCACTGTCTCTGTAATCAAGACGCATCCGCTCCACGTCACCTATAGTCTTCATACCCATGTGTACGAGGACATTATAGTACGGCATAAGGCTATCCTCGTACAGTTCGGCCTGATTAATGGTGGCAATTTTATCAGCAAGACGTTTGAAAGGCTTATGCTCACAATAGCTGCGAAAAGTATCGCCATTTAGAGGAACCTCATTGAAATTGCCATTAGCGACAAGCGACTGGACATTTCGACGGTAGTCGTTGATTTCCTTACGTATACGGCTGAACTGTTCGTCTGCAAGCTCAAGAATTCCTGCCAAGCGGTTAAGACTGCGTTGATGCTCGACAGGCACCTCGACATCACTCTTGTATCCTGTGTCGTGCTGCATGTTCGCCCATACATGCTGAAGCGCACTGCGAATCTGTAGCTCGAAGCGCGTGGTATTGAGCTGAGGGATAGTAGGGTCAGTACAAAGGGAGGCGGGAATGCGGCAGATATAGTGTAGAGACATATATCCAAAACGGTCAATCTCCAGCATCTTACGCTTGTCGACAGAGTTCTCCCAATCAATTTCGAAGATGCGCTCTACGAGAGCTGAGATGACATCCACTTCATCGCTGAAGAATGTTATGATACGAACTCCGATAATATCGGTAATATCATCGAGAATACGATACTTGTAGCCTTTCAACTCTAGTTTACCGGTAAGGCTTTTTTCTGTCTTCACTCTACCCTCAAGACCCGCAACGACAATGTGGTTGTTTTCCAAACGTTGTCGCAAGGTATCGATGACAACATTCTTTATTTGCTCGAATTCCTGCCGCCTTTCTCGATACTCGTCGAGTATCATCTCGCAGTGCATATCCAGTTTCATGACTTACAGGATTGCTATGATATTGGAAAAACCAGTAATGTCGAACACCTCCTTAACCTGTGGGTTCATGTGGATCATAACCATTTTGCCACCACGAGACATAACACTTTTCTGCATCATAAGGAACATACGCAATCCTTGTGAAGAGGTATAAGTCATACCTGTACAGTCGATTTCAATATTCGGCTTTTCACCCTGCATCAAGGGAGCTATGTCTTGTTGGAATTGTTCGACATTGGATGTATCTAAGCGTCCGTCAAGACGCACAATTGTCTTCCCTTCCTGATTTGATATATTAACGTTCATTATTTCTATTTTTTTATTGCTTGATTGTGTAGGTGTGCATTGAGCAGACTTCTACATTCATACGATTTTCTTTGTCATTGTAAGGACATTGTTGCCATCTTCATAACGATAGCAAATGCTGTCCATCATTTGCTTACAAAGGAAAATGCCCAAGCCTCCTATCTCGCGTTCTTCGGCACCCAACGAGACATCAGGGTCGGCACGTTCCAGAGGGTTGAACGGCACACCAGCATCTCGCAACTCTATAACAAGGACTGGAGAATCACCTTCTATTTTTGTACCCACTTCTAACCAACCAATACCGCCATCGTATGCATAGCGGACAACATTGTCGACTGCTTCCTCTATAGAAAGACGCAGTTTGAAACGCAAAACGTCGTCTTCGGGAATATCTGGCGAGGACATCAGGAACTCTATAATTTCACTGCTTTTGTCCTTAATGGGATTAAAACGTTTTTTTATCATATCGTTATACTCATTATTGTTATATCATCATTTTGAGGATTGCCGTCGGCAAACTCTTTGACCGAATCATAGAGTTTCTCGACGACTTCTTTATCTGAGGTCGCCAAACTGCGGTTCGTTGGCTGAGTTGCCCACTCAAGAAGGCGTTCATTACCATACTGGCTACCATCACTTCTCTCAGCCTCGTTTACACCATCGGTATAGGCAATGATGCGAGTACCAGGTCTTAAATCTAATGTCTCAGACTGATAATGGAAGTCGAGGAATACGCCCACTGCTATATTCGGCTTGGCTTTAAGGAAATACGGCTCGCCATCGGGAGGAATGACTATTATTGGGTTATGACCTGCATTGCAATATTCCATGTGTCCCGTAACCATGTCTATTCGTCCCACAAAAAGGGTAACGAACATTTCGTTACTATTGCTGTCGGTCACACCTTTATTTATACGTTCTAGAGTCTGATCCATCGGCAGATTTAGGCCAACAACAAAACGTAATGCCGCACGCGTAATTGCCATCATCAAAGATGCAGGAACACCCTTACCCGACACATCACCTATTGCAAAATAAAGTGTATTGTCCTTGATAACAAAATCATATATGTCTCCACCAACCTCTTTGGCGGGAACGAGTAGAGCATGCAAACGCTGTGAAAAATCGCTGCGTAACATACCCATCTGAATGTTGCGTGCCACATTGAGTTCTGATTCCATGCGTTCATTGGCACGTGTTGTGGTTTTAAGCTCTTCAATATAATCAACTATAGAGTTCTGCATGTATACAAAGCTGTCACGCAAATTCTTCATCTCATCCTGACTACGTATCTCGGGTATATCAGCATTGAAGTTGCCTTTAGCCATGTTCAAAGCCGCATCTGATAGTGTAGTTATTGGGCGTGTCATCTTGCTAATTATGCGGCGACAACTGAAAAAAACCAACAATATTTCGAGAAGGCCAAGAATTAAAAGAATGCGGTTCATTATGGAGACGGACTTCAACACGTCACGATAGTAGCATGATATTGAAAGCATCCAACCATTATGAAGTGGTCCGTATGCAACAAAAAACATATCTCGCCCCTTGCCGATACGGCGACGTATACTGTCCTTACCCTTTCGCATATCGTCACTAAGTTCACGTAGTTCCTCGCTTTCGGCAAAAGCTTTTCTGATTTGAGCCAACTGAATGGAGTCATCTATACCGATAACCACATCCTCACTACAGGATATGGAAGCCAAAGAGTTTTCATAAGGACGAATGGAAGCCATTTTTTCCTCTATCCATTTGATAGTGAGGTCAGAGGTTACAATAGCGAGAAGATTGCTATCTTTATCGAAAACTGGAAATCCATAAGTAGTGACGCGAGGTATTTCTTGGCCGCCTCCACGATGTTCGGCATAATAAGGTGCTGTCCAAAGAGGTTTGCGTCCCTTAGCAATAGCCTGTAACCATTCCGACTGCATCATCCCCACACCTTTCTGACGTCGAGTATGTATCTCACCCTCGGAATCTCGATAATTGTAAACGATATACTCATCACTGGGGGTTGCACCTGGAATAATGATAGCAAGACCATCAATGATTTCACTCATCTTCACCGTGTTTTGACTGATAATATCGAGAGTGTTGATATCTTTTATTTGCAAGCCAACATGTGCAGCCACAGTACTAGTCTGGACCTCAAGTTCATTCAAGGGTCGCTCAATGTCACTTATTGTGCCATGAAGCATATATTGGGTCGAGCGGGTTGCCTCGTCTTCTATTATGCGAGCTGAGGTAATGCCAACAACAAAAAGTGTAACTATGAAGATTGATGTGACAATGCCAATTACAGAAATACTAAGCCTCTTAGAAAACGACCTTTTATTTAAACACTTGTTAAAAAGACACTTCGAAGACATATTTGCAAAATAGATATTTGTTGAGTGATTATTTTGAAGCCTGTTGGCTGTTTTTATACTGACATAATCACATATATTTATGCAACTTAAGTTTAATTTAATCAGTTAACAGTAATAATAAACCAAATTGCAAAAGTACAAAAAAAAACTCATATTCACCGCATAATTACAATAATTATGTACCTTTTTTCTTATCTTTGCAATCGGTTTTGTTAGTTACACAAACCAATAAATCATTATCAAACATTAACATACATATTTTTCAACAATCAAAAAAAGTAAAAGTCTATGAGTCTAGCAGAAACGATTGCATCGAAATCGCCCATAACCAATTTGCCTGACCTTTTAGGCACCCATCATTCAAACCCTTTGGGCATTCCCGTTGCCGTGCAGCTTATTGCAATCCTCGTGCTTGCAGCTGTGATGTTCTATGTTAACATCCTCATCAGCTACCGAGGGAAACAGAAGCTTTATCCTACGCTTTATACACTATTGGGACTTACCATTGTCGTATCGTACTATTATTGCTTTATTGACGGTAGTTTTCTGCGTACAGGCACCTATCTCGAGGGCACTGGCTTCCGTTCTGTCAGTTTCGATTCGCGAGCATTCATCGGATGGTTCTGCATGCCTGGCATCGTAGGATGGGGCAAGGCGCTCATCTCACTAATATTGACCACCTTTGTTATTTACGCCATACTCTCTGCTGTGATGCAGACTGTTGCCGAAGTGAGCGTGAATGGCGGTATGAGTCTCGAGATAAAGCCATGGAAAGAATGGAAAGTCGCCGTATTCATGATGCTTATCGGAACTCTTGCCACCACCGTAGCATTGTTCTCAAACCCCGTCACATCTTCGTGGATGCTGATAGTCACCGAAATTCTGCTCTTGGCATTTGTCATCTATAAGATTATCATGGACACCCGCCGCACACGCGGTTTCGGTTGGGGACTCCTCATCGGCATCATCTATCTTATTGCCATAGAGGTATGTCTAATGATGACTCTTGAATGCCTGAGGGGCTGCGTGTTCTTTATCGTTCTGCTTGCTGCGTTTCTCACACAAGCCAAAGTCCTAACGTATAAATTGTGAATAAGAGCATCCTTGTGGGGCACCTTGCATGTGCAGCCACCTACATAATATTTGGAATAAACATTGTAACCTGTCGTGACATCGCCACAGAAGGCGGCTTGTCACCTATGGTACTTTTCACCATGAGGGCTTTATTTGCCGGAGCCCTCTTTTGGTTGGTATCACTATTTGTTCCCGAGAGGGTTGATCGCAACGACCTACTCAAAATTGCAGGAGCAGGTGTGCTGGGCATCTTCTTACCGCAGCTCACTTTCCTCTTCGCCATCACGATGACAACCCCTGTCGACCTCTCTGTCACCAACAGCATCACCCCTATCATAACAATGTTTGCTGCAGCATTTTTTGCCAAAGAACCAATCACATGGAAAAAAGCCTTCGGTGTAGCAGTCAGTTTCGGAGGTGTTATATGGCTGATACTCCAAAGTGTAGCCATGGGAGGAGGTGCAGGAGCAACACAGCCTGCAGGAATTCTTCTCTGCATTGCCAACAGCACTGTGTTTGCTCTCTATTTAGCCACATGCCGTCCATTGACAGAAAAATATTCATCGGTAACGATGATGAAATGGATGTTCCTTGTGGCATTTCTACTCTCATTGCCGTTCACCATACCACAATTGCCAGCAACCGATTTCGGTGCAGTAAGCACAAAGGTATGGCTCGAGGTAGGTTTTCTTATACTTTTTGCCACCTTTATCGCTTACTTTCTCATCCCCATCGGACAAAAGCGCATTCGTCCTACACTAGTAAGTATGTATGGTTACATGCAACCCATCATCGCCACTTCTGCAGCTATCGCAACCGGAATGGACGCTCTGACGTTAACCAAAGCAACTGCAGCCATCCTTGTTTTCGCCGGTGTCTACATTGTAAACCAGAGTAAGGCCAGAGAAAGGTAAGATTGTGTAACCAAAAAGACTATCGTGACTGAAGATAGTTGATGGCAGCATCCAGCTGGGGCTTGAAACTGCGGTTCGGATCACTTATACGTAGCACTTCGAGGTCAGGGATAATACCTTCCCCCTCACACACTTTGCCATTCATGAGTGCCTCAAAAGTAGAGGTGTAGACGTAGTGGTTGTAGTTGTTTATGTCGCCGAAGGGACCACCGTAATTGAGGCTCTGGGCATCGTTTTGGAGAGGACCAGTGCCGCCGTATGTTCGCTCACCGATAATATATGCCGTCGGAAAAACATCCCTAATAACCATAGGTTCGATTTCAGCCATCGACACCGAATTAAGGTCTACCAGAACGACATAAGGGATGTTCTCTGCGGTGATGTCACGGTGATAGTTAGCGTTAGGATTCTGATAATAAGGACACCAAACGGAATACTCAAGGCGTCCCGGACCCTCCTTATAACGGGTTTTAAAGATGGCGGTACGTTGGTTTATAAAAGATCCGACAAGATAGTCGAGATCATCCTGATAACCACCGCCATTAGAACGCGTGTCAAGTATCATACCTGCAAGTTGGGCACGAGGAGTGGTGCAGATGACAGTAAGCCAACGGTCGAGGAGTATCTGCGCTGTAGTTCCCACCATATCACGCATAACGGGAGTGATTGCCGCATTAGATGTCCAAAGATACGGCACAATGCGGCCATCCGATAGAGTGATTAGACAATAATGATAATGGACGTTCGTGCCAAACTCCGGAATATAGGCTGTAGCACTATCATTTTCGGTCACAGTATAATAACTATGTATCATCGAAAGGAACGAGCGCAGCTTATTTTGAGCCACGGAACGGGATTCAATGTAATAGTCACGACTCTGAACTTCTAAAAGACCTGGGCGAACAATAACCCTTTTGGTGACATCGGTAGGAGCCGGATGGAGATTATTGACAGCAAATGTCATGTGATGGTCGCGCATCTTGCCCACAAGTTTTGTATATATTTGCTCTAACTCACTTGTGCGGACATAACCACTATCAGCATATTTTTTGTCAAGAGCCTCAAATTGTGGCAGGAAACGTTCATAAGCAGCATCCCAATCCACGGTATCTACATCCCAGAAAACATAACCTATACTCATGCATTTCCACAAATATTGGAATTGTTCAGTATAGTTATTATAAGATAGCTTGCTACTATTGCCTGTATAGGGGACATAATCAGCTTCCTTACGACATGAAGCGAAAATAACAACTGCCAAAAGGGGGAAAACAAAGAACTTTTTCATGTTTATAACTTATAATTGACAGATAGTGACAACGAGATAGTATTCAGGTAACGAGGATCAGCTAGATGGGGCGAACCGATATGGTGCGATGTGAGGTCATAGTAATAGATGGCATCAATGGCAAGGTCCACCTTTGAAGACAAACTATAGGAGAGTGATGCTCCGAGGGAAAGACCAAAGTTAAATCTATTGTCCTCAGACGTGAAATCGCGACGCTCATCGAAATCCTCAAAATATACGTAATAGTCAGTCATCCAATATGTTTTGCCACGTCGTTGCTCGGTAAGCCAATAACCCGCAAAAGCGCCAGCAAATAAATGTCCTCTTAAGTAATCGCCACCGAAAGAGAAGTCTGCCATCATAGGTAGCATGAGGTAAGAATTGATATGCTCTGTAAAGACAGGATTGATGTAGTTTAGATTACGATCCATACGATGTGAGCGTTGCATAAAGCTGAGATTAGCACGAAGAGCCAGCCATGAATTGACCTCATATCGAGACTGTATGCCAACCTCAATGCCACTTCGGGATGAATAAACCTCGTCCATTCGGCCACCATCATAACGAGAAATAGTTGTTGACGTCCATCCTCCTCGTAAACCAAAAGACCACAAAGAAGGCGTCGTTTCCTGTGCAGAAGCTATAGATATGGCTACTAGTAAAAAAGGGAACAAAAGATGTTTCATTGGAATATGCGATTAGAACTGGAAATATATAAAGGGTTGGAGATCCGCGGTAATAAACTGATAAACGACGAAGATAGCTACGACAACTACGATAACCATAAGCCAAATGGGCATTAAAGCGAACGAAAGTCGATAACGACGCTTGAAGTTGTCGGGAAGCCAATGGATGACCATACCTATAACGAAGACAATGAAGACTTTATAATACACATGAACAACATCTGGAACAAGGGATAAATCCCAATGACTGCCTATTTGGTGTACCATATTTTTTGCAGTATTCCATGCAACCTGATTGGCCTCTGCTGGATCGAGATTAGAACCGCTACGGAAGAAAAGACGCGTGAACGTAATAAAAACAAAAGTGAGGAAAATATTCCATACTTTATCAATCTTGAACTGGAAATTTGATTCCTGAAGGCGAGGACGCTTGCGTACTATCGGAGCCACCACCATGTAGCGTATTAAGGTGCCAGAACCTATAATGCCTGCCCAAACTGCGAAGAGATTAAGTGCTGGCGATGGCCATATAATGTCAGCGAGAAGAAAGATGGCAAAAATAATCTCGGTGGAGACAACGCGAGCACGGGCGCCCTGCTTTTTCCACCATTTATACACTAGTATACCAAGCCCGTTAAGACCGCCCCAGGTGATAAAGTTGAAACTGGCTCCATGCCACATGCCACCCAAGAGCATAGTATCCATATTGTTGACGTTGGTATTAAACTCCTTGCGGTGACGAGGAAAAATGAAGTAGACAGCGACAAGAAGAACGATGACAGAGGTAACGACAAGTGTGACCCAAGCTGTATGAGCCATAAGGGCAACGACTATAAGCATACCTCCAAGTATTATATATGAGCCAGCTGTAGCACGACGGTTACCACCAAGTGGGATGTATAGATAATCCTTAAGCCAGTTTGAGAGGGACATGTGCCACCGTTTCCAGAATCCAGCAGGATTAGTGGCCTTGTATGGAGAATTAAAGTTCTGAGGCAGATAAAAGCCCATGAGCATTGCAACTCCAATGGCAATATCAGTGTATCCCGAGAAGTCGGCATAAACCTGAAGGGAGTAGATGAAGAGTGCCGAAAGGTTCTCAAAACCAGTAAACATTAACGGGTTGTCAAAAACACGGTATACGAAATTAACTGCCAGGTAGTCGCTAAGGATAATCTTCTTAAGGAGACCGTTAAGAATCCAGAAAACTGCAATGCCAAACTGGCGACGAGAAAGAAAATAACGTTTGTAGAGCTGCGGGATGAACTGATCGGCACGAACAATAGGACCTGCTACAAGCTGAGGGAAAAAGGTGGTATAGAAGCCAAAATCGAAGACATTGTCTGCATGACGTATCTTGCGCTTATAGACATCGACTATGTAGCTAATATTCTGGAAAGTAAAGAAGGAAATACCGACTGGAAGGAGTATTTTGGAGGCATCAAATCGTGGAGTTTTCGTGAAGTGGTTAGCAAACTGGGCAAAATGGTTCACTACTTCATGAGAAGTGTTGAACATGTTGTTATAGACATCGGTGAAGAAATAGGCATACTTGAAATAAAAGAGGACTAGGAGGTTGATAACAACCCCGGCAACCATAAGAGTTTTTCGGTAAGTGTTGGATTGTGGTGAAGTGGTTGTATTGGATTGTTGAGAGTCAGCAATTTTATCCATCCAGATGCCCAAAAAGTAGCCAAGGAAGGTTGAGAATATGAGAAGTAGTACAAAAAGACCCGAAGTCTTAAAATAGAAGAAAAGGCTGACAATAAAAAGATAACCGTTGCGAAGAGTAAGCTTAGAGAAACGCGAATCACGTATAGCATTATTATTGGCAGCAGACTTTACTAATTTGGTGTTGTTGAACCAGTTGCTATGTAGAAGACAGTAGCCAGCAAATACAATAAGGAAGAAAGCCCAGAAGTTGAACTGGGTGAAAAGCAACGGGTAATCCTTGTCAAAAGAGAATATATCAATAAGAAATGTAAATAGGTCCTTCATTATCTGATTTGTTTTTGCGACGGTCTGCGGGCTTTTGATATACTCGAGGTGTGCGAGAAGATGAAGAGTTCTTTATTTGTTGGTTTGTAGAATCACTGGGTTGCTTGGTCGTTGAATCGGCTGGTTGCTTTATTATGGATTTGTCAACCTGTTGGATTGATGGCCTTAATTGCTCAAGAGCCTCAAAGAAAGCATTCGAAAAGAGGTCACCGAGGAGTTGGTATCCAGCACGAGTAAAGTGAACTCTGTCTTTCTGTCCAAGATTATTTTCCGTCCACTTTTTCATGGAATTCAGTCCTCCCATAATAGAGAACTGATCCCATACCATACCTCCACATTCTTGGGCAATGCGCATGAATGCCTCGCGTACGAGAGGACCATTGTTATTGACAGAATAACGGCGCTTAACCTTTCGATAACTATCATTGTTTGTGATGAATATAAAGGCACATTTAGGGTTAACTGTGCGAATACTGTCTACAAGCTGAAGGTAGCGCTGACGGAATAAGGAAGAGTCATAATTTGGACCTGATGCGTCGTTGATACCAATACCAAAGATTACAAGGTCGGGCTTTGCAAGCTTTAAATCGGTAGTAAGATATGGACATTTTGTAAGATAATCCGAAACAGACGCTCCGTTAACACCAATGGAGTGGAATGTGATACCAGGAAGATTGTTCTCGAGAAGGACTCCTGTGAGGGCAAACGATTCGCCACTATCACATGGCAAGACGACACGAAGAGTGTCAATAGGTCTCTCCAAATTGAAATAATAACGGCGAGTAACCTTATCTATACTGTCGGGGAAAAGGAGCGAATCGGTATAACTCACCCCTAATAGAGGGAAGACATCACCTCGAGCATCTCCAAGTAAGGTGACCTTTTGAGTGGAGAACTTAAGGTCAATGTCATTAAGCGATATGCCTATTTCAGCCATAGAATCAGATGCTGTGACTGCTATACCAGGGAGTCCCAACTGTTCAAGAGGCTCCTTATATACATTGCGAGTCAGCTCCAGGGGACGAGAACGTGAAACAATGTAATCAAATGGGTTGTTGCATTTTAGTGCAGCTGAATATGGAAAAACGAAACCTCTAGAAGCAAATGGGAATGTACCTTCGATAGTAGAACCCTTAAGTGAGCGACGAGCTCCTAGTAGTATGTTGCGACGAATCTGGTGGGGGAAAGAACCGCCTTGAACATGCGAAGCACCTATCTGCATAATAACCAAATTGCCTTCGCCTGTGGTGAGAATGCGGTGCCATTTGGCAGAGAGGCGTCGCATCTGGGTGCTGTCACCAAAAAACACAAGGTGGTTAGTGTCGTAATTAATGAAAGAATAAGAACGGTCGATGGGAACATAGAGGAGTGAATCAACAACATCGTATGGTTGTCCTACCCTCCCCTGCTGCGCCTGGGAGCAAGATGAGAGAATTAGAAAGATGGCGAAAATGATAATGAAATAGTGTCTCACAACAGAAAAAGATTTAGTTATAGTGTTGCAGGCTGAGGCTGTGTGCTTGGTACAGCAACTTCTTTCCAAAGAGTATTGAAATCATTGGTCGAAAGTTGTTTGCGTATCGTATAGAGTTCATATAGCTTAAGTATGGCATCACTGAGATAGTCGCCCATAATGTTGGCGCCCTTAAGTGTAAAGTGAACATAATCATTGCCTGCAAGACCCTCCTTATGCCAGACAAGCATTGAGTTGTGCCCCCCCATAGCGTCATAGATACTCCAATAGGCAGCTCCATGCTCAGTAGCCATTTGGTGTAGTTTTTCAACCAAAGTAGGCAGCATTGGGTAGGTGGCAAGTTGACCACGAACCATTGTGCTCATATCTGAAGGACCAATGAAAAGAATGACGGCATTGGGACACGCCTCGCGTACATGATCTATCTGCTCACCTAGACGAGAGCAGTAAGCATCAATAACCTTCTCTGTCTTAAGATATGGAACCGAGTTGCCACCAAACTGCATTATTATGACCGAAGCATCGATAAGACGATAGGATTCCGCAAGTTGCTCAAGTGGAACCATTCTGAACTGATGGCCAGAGGTAGAACGCATACCTATATTGTCTACAGCAACACCAGGACCATTATCGACCAGGATACCATATACATCAGCATTGCCGGATAGTGTAAGAGTAGCCGATGAAGTTGCAGAATCCATCTGCCAAGAAATCATACCGATACCCTCATCATTGACCGACTGGGAGAAAGAGGCAGCACTCTCGCGGTCACGGAACGATACTGAGAGTGGACCAGGACGATTGTTGAAGAGTACACGAATGGTTGAGAAACGCCCAGCAAGCTCTGAGGCATAGCGACCTTTTGAGGCAGAAAGAGACATCGTTGCAGGATCATTAAGATGCCAACTGCGCAACATAGGACCAAAGCTGGCTCCTCGCCTTGTAAAGGAACTGTCTCCCCATGTCGACTGTCCAAGAAGTGAGCCTGTTGTTGACTGATTGAACGTTATTGTCGGAACTGGCTGGCGAAGAGGAATCATTCCCGGGCCACCTCCACCGAATACCTGCTGCAGACGCTCACGAAGACGACATGTCACACGATCCATCTCTATCTGAGAATCTCCATAGTGTAACACGCGGACGATATCACCTTTCTCTTGAGTTTTTTCAGCTCGTGAGAAAAAGTTGTCGAAATATGAGACATCGTCATTGGGAAGCCAAAAACGAGTTTGCCCTTCAAAAATATACTGATAGCATTCCTGTATAGAGTCGCGAAGACCAGAAAGATCGCGTTTGGGACGATGAACGAGAAGGTCGTCAATGCCTTTCTGCTTTTCACGGACTAAGACTTTATGCAGAGTAGGAAAACGAAGCGTAGTACTCCCAATGGATATGCCGTCGGAAGGGAACACCACACAAAGCAGAGCCAATGCAGCGATGACAATTGTGAAGAATCTTAATGTTGAAGAGAGTTTCAAAGCTTAGCGAGTTTCTTTTCAAGTTCGTCGACACGCTTGTAAAGTTGGTCGAGATTACGTTCAAATACGTATGTCTTGCGCTGTTTGATGGCGTCAGTAGCAGGTGAACCCAGTATCGTAACATTGTCCGGGAAAGAACGGGTTACACCACTCTGTGCAGCAATAGTGACATTGTTCCCAACTTCAATATGGCCAACAATACCAACCTGACCAGCTATAACACAATGGCTGCCCACCTTTCCTGAACCAGCAATACCACTCTGGGAAGCCATAACGGTATTCTCGCCAACAACCACATTATGGGCTATTTGACAAAGATTATCAAGTTTTACACCTCGATGGATGATTGTAGAACCAAGGGTTGCACGGTCTATTGTAGTGTTTGCTCCAATTTCGACATCATCCTCTATGACAACATTACCAATTTGGTCAATTTTCTGATATGAGCCATCTGCTGTAGGAGCGAATCCAAAGCCATCAGCACCTACAACAACACCTGAATGAAGTATACAACGGGAACCGACAACAATGTTCTGATAGATGCGGACACCTGCGAAAAGAGTAGTCTGGTCTCCGATTTGAGAGTTGTCTCCTACGTAGGTTTGAGGGTAAATTTTTGCACCATCACCAATACGAACATTCTCTCCAATAAAGGCAAACGGACCTATATAACAATCCTTTCCAATTGTAGCAGAGGGGGAGATGAATGCCAGTGGATCTACACCCTTTTTGTCTAACTGCATCTCGTTGTATTTTTTGAGCAACATGGCGAAAGCCAGATAAGGGTCATCAACTCGAATGAGAGTAGAACTTATGGGGTGCTCGGGAACAAAGGACTTACTGACGATGACTGCAGTGGCCTTTGTTGTATATATATAATTTGAATATTTTGAGTTTGCCAGGAAAGAAAGGCCACCAGGCTCACCCTCTTCAATTTTGCAAAGTTTCCATACTTCGGCATTAGCGTCGCCTTCGACGGTGCCACCGAGGAGGGCAGCTATTTGGTTGGTGAGGAACTTCATTTGAGCGTTTTTAAAAGGTTTAATAGATTATCTAATATTCTGATTGTATTGACAACGACAGATTGTCAATTATATTGTATATAAGGTGCGATTTTTCTTATTGTATTTTCATCAAGGAGAGAAATCTTCATGAGGTCTTCACTATTGCGGATAGGTCCGACAGTGTTGCGATAGTTGATGATAGCACGCGCTTGATAGTAGTCGATATATGGATGATGTCGAAGGTCGTCGAGGGATGCAAGATTGATTGGCAACATCTTGACATTTGATTTGGAAAGAGTAATGTGCGGTTCAATAGAAAGGTAACGGTCTTCTGTCATACCATAAACCTCAAGGAGTTGTTCTGTGTTTACAAAACCACCTAGTAGAGCTCGGTACTTCACTATTCGATTGGCAAAAACCGAGCCTATACCGCGAAGCATCTGGAGACGAGTTGTATCTGCGGTATTGATATCGACAATTAGAGTATCGTATGGATTAGTATATGTAACTCGTTCACTCCTTTTCGATGAGTCGTAACGGAATGTGTCGCGACGTTGTTTCTGTCGGTGATAAGAATCATAGCGTACTTGTTCTTGTTGAATGATTTCGTCACCATACTTATCTACTGCTTCCGCAAGCTGGGAACAATCGGCTGAAGTAGGCCCTTCCTCGCGCATAGGCCAAAACACAAGGACAATAATAAACACAAGCAGAAGTCCTATGAGTATGGCGTATCCACGCCACTGGCTGCGAGTTGGTTTTGTCATAGTGTCTATTCCTCTATGGTCATTGTACCACGCTGATTGTAGATAATCGGAGTGGTAAAGTTTTCGTCACTCTCAAAGGCGTCTCCGTATGTAACCCGTTGGCCATTAACCGATTTGACTGGAGCTTTAGAGTATATAGTATGTGTTGCCGACTCCCAAACAATCGAATCAAGGTATGTGGTGTCTCCAGAACGGAAATCCATGATGACAACATTGCGATGTGCCTTGATTATTTTACGATCATCGAGCGATGTGGCAGAGTCTGCCGTAATATTTGCAACAACATTATTGCCATTATCTCCAAATATGTGCATATCAAACCCTTTAGGGAAAATGGTCATTTTTTCCGGCTTGTCAATCATGACAACAGAAGGTGCGGTGAGCGACATCTGACGGTCTCCAAAGTCGCTTCTAATCACTGTGACAGAATCGAGCGCCTGCTGAGGGATGTCGCGATGTTCGAACAAAAGAACCTGATTCATATCATTGCGACAAGCGGAGAGAAGAAAAGCAACTAAGAGTATAGATGTGTGTGCAAAACAAGGAAGCGCACCTGCGATGCGCTTCCTGTTAGTGTGATTATTTATGGAATTGTTCACCTGCACTAAACTATTTTCTCGTGCGGACTGTGGTGCTTACACCAATCCAACCAGGAACTGTAAAGGAGTTGCCGTCGATGAGGTCGAGGTCGAAAGCCTTATCCTGTTTTGGGAAACCTGCAGAGTAGCTGCTAATGAGGCGCTGTGCAGCTTCTACATTTTCAGGAGAGTTGTCAATTGTCATGGATTTGCGAGCTATATCGACAGCTGCCCAATAAGCGGAGGCACCATTCATACCGTCATCGATGCTACGGCGTCCTTCAACATAGAGTTGGGCGATGAGACGGTAGGGTTCACCTTTCGAAGGCTCAAGGTCTGCAGCCTTGTTGTAGGCAGCACGTGCTGCACTATAGCTATTTGCTTCAGTATAGCAGAGACCCTGGAGGATATACATATTGTATTTATCTTTCTCCTCTGCGCCCTTAAGAGCCTCGGTGACATAGCTGGCAGCCTCGGAAAAATGTTTGCGCTGATAGTTCATCTGAGCCATGAGGTAAGCCGTTGATGGCGAGGGCTCCAATTTATGTAGTTTCTCGGTAGCAGCGAAGAAGAGGTCAGTGTTCATACATTTCTTCTTGCGGAGAATTGTGGTAATCTTCTTAAGGAGAGTGAGATCCTCAGGATTTGCGTTGAACTTCTTGGTATAGATACTTACCAACTGGTCACATGAAGCAAAGGGTGAGAAACGATTCTCTATATTGGCGATAACACCATAGACTTCTGCCTTCTTAGCGCTGTCTGTCGTGGCAGCGACAATGGCGTCTAAAGCATCGCTGGCAATATCGTAGTTGTCAATAATAAGCGTTGTGTCAGCACCGCCTTTAGTGACATAACGTACCGTTGCCTCGAAGTAGCGCTCTATGAAGGCCACATCCAACTTAGAGGCATCAAGACGCATAGCTTCTGCATAGAGTTCATAGTACTCTTTGATGGCGGCATCGCCACGAAGAACCTGAAGGTCATAGGCCTTGCGAGCAGTGACTTCTGCAGCTTCGCCATAGTACTGGATACGCATGTCATAAAGGTTCATAAGCTCATTGACAAGAGCAAGGCGTTTTTCTGCATCCTTGTTGATATTAAAGAGCTGTTTGAGGATTACAGCTCCCTGGATGTATAAGTTTTTAGAGCTTGAGGGACAAGTCTGAAGAGCAATTTTCCAAGGCTCATAAGCCTCCTCATACTGCTTGTTTTTATAGGCCTCGCCATACAGAAAGCGGTTGGTCTTGCAAATGCTGTCTTGTTCGTTCTTGAACTGAGCAGCTGCCGGAGCAATAGCAATTGCCATCAAAATGGCTAGTGAAAGAATCTTGTTGGTTTTCATCGCTGAAAGATTATAAAGGTTTTATTGGTAATTTGTTTTTATTTCTTGTTTTTAGTTAGTAATGTTATGTAGATTGATATTGTACGTTTAAGAAATATTAAGAATTAGTTGAATTTACGTTTCACAAACCAACTCTCGCAACTTCCAACAGAAATGCCGATAGAGAAGACATCTCTACGGAGAAGATCAGTAGTGCCGAAAGATGAGTAGCTTGCGGAGATATTTAGCACCGAACGGCCTTTGCGCATAGGAAGTGACGCTCCAAGTCCGACACCCCATTCATTAAGGCTGTAATCACGACCATCGGTGAGCTGTAGGCTCAAGCGTCCACTTTCGTAATGTGCTCCTGCCGAAAAAGTTATTCGACGAAGATAACTCGAAGCATTAGGATTACCCAACAATTGGAATCCAAGAGCATAACGCTGATTATTGGAATAACGCAGTGCCGAAGTACCAAAAATTGGATGACTTAAGCCCGATTCGTATTTGAAACCACTCCATGGTGCAATAGTAGCGTCAAGGGCTATGAGCCACATATTGTTGCGTTGGAAAGAGAGTCCTATACCTGTAGTAAAAGCCTGTTGTAGAGTGCTGTTGAACTCAGTATTTCCATCAGTTGGGTATATAGTATCACGCATAAACTCGACAGCGGCATTTGATACAAACGTATATACCAACGCACTCTCACGGATATTGATTTTGCGTCCAGGCTTGATATTCAATCCCAAACAGAAACGATAATCGTCAGAAACAGGCTGTTCGTATTGGAGACCCAAATCAAAAGTCAGGCCACTTATTGAACTGTTTTTCTGACGACGTGAATCCATAAAATATGTAGTATCGTTCTTTGCGAAGTCGAAGGTGACGACACTAGTGTCACATCCATATAGAAGGTTGAGGTTAAAACCAGCACGTAGCTGAGGTTTTGAATCATCATTGCCACCCATAATATTGAAACCATGTCCCCAGAAGAACTGGCTTACACCTCCAACGCCCTCATATATAGTACTTACCTCACCGCCAGGGTTTATTGCTGAAGTGTTGACAGTACGATAGTTAACATCCGACATAGGCATAACGCCAAGAGCAGTCTTCCACCATTTCGTTAAAGGGAAAGCAATGGAAAGATAACCCACATTACCGTCTGCATCAAAACTTTTCTGTTCCTTGTCGCGCAGTGTAGCCATATCAAATGATAAACCCATATCGAAAACAAAAGATTCCATCTTCACAGATGCATAAGAAGCAGGATTGAAAGGATTTATCATATTCGATGCCGACTTTGTATAGGCGACACCACCCATAACAGAGATAACAGGAAAGTTATAAGGCATGTTGCTGAAGCCAACACCATACTGCGAGAATGGGGAATTGATGCCATTCTGCGACCACACCGTTGTGGTGAAGAGGAGAGAAAGCAAGAGAAACAGCCTTTTATAATGATTCATATTAAAAAATGATATTGAAAAGAACGAGTAATATGAGTGTAATAATTGATACTATATGTTCATTCTCAGAATTTTATCCAAACCAATATATAATAAGTTTGAATTTGCAAATTTCGGAAAAAATAATCGTTTTGCAAAAAAATCTGCATCTCCACCTGTTAAAAAAAGTTTAAGAGCAGGCATAGCAGCTCTATATCTTTCCGCAAAACCTTGAATTTCAAGCACAGCGGCTTCTTGCACACCTGAGAGAATAGAGTCGTTTGTATTGCGACCCGCAAGTGAAGTATACTGCTCATCACTATCAACAAGAGGAAGTGCAGCAGTAAATTCATGGAGAGCACGGAAACGCATCCTTAAGCCTGGAGCAATAGCTCCACCGCGATAAACATCATTTTGGTCAAGGAGGTCGATTGTGATGCAACTTCCAGCATCAACAACAAGCAAAGGATCTTTAGAACTAGAGAGGACCCGAGCACCTACTGCGGCTGCCACACGATCCATACCTAGTGTTTCGGGAGTGTCATAATCAATAGTGATAGGAAGACGTGAACGATAAGAGAGTAGATGAAAATTGTTTTTTATCTCCGATGGGATAAGTTTATCAAAATCAGGCATTGAACCGACGACAGAAGCTATCGCTGCAGAAACAGAAAAGCGACCACATGCCGAAATTAATTCATCTGGTTTAAGCCTTTGGCAAGCTTGAGTGTAAACAACCTCGCCATCTGAAACGACAGCAATCTTTGAGCGTGTATTGCCTATGTCAAGTATAAGGTTGTTCATGAGCACTATACAATGGTTACGACAGTAATTGAAAAGTAGAATTCTATTATCGTTAATTATACATATTCATAGCTCGGTCTGGACCGAGAGTTGCAAATGTTTTTACTGCTTCTACTGCATGGTCAAGAGCCGGGTCAAGAAGCGTAAGTTCCTCATCCGTAAAACGACTTAGGACATAATCAATCTGATGCCCTTGTCCGAAATTACTGCCCACTCCAATACGAAGGCGACAATAGTTTACCGTATGTATCAACTCTTCAATGTTTTTAAGACCATTATGACCTCCATTTGAACCCTGCTTCTTCATTCGTATTTTTCCGACAGGAAGGGCTATATCATCGACCACCACAAGTATGTTCTCCACGGGAATCTTCTCCTTTTGCATCCAAAACTGGACAGCCTTACCAGATAGATTCATATAAGTAGTTGGTCGAATAAGGATTAGTGTACGACCTTTGAACTTTATTTCGGCTCGATAGGCATGGCGTTCAAGTACAAAGGTAGGCTTCTCCCCCTTCTCGGCAGAAAGAGCCTTCAACAGTCGGTCAACCACCATAAAACCGCAGTTGTGGCGTGTGCCTTCATACTCAGCACCAATGTTTCCAAGTCCTACTATAAGGTATTTCATTTGAGGATTCTCTTCTTCTTGTTGTTCTGTGGATTGGGGACTTCTCCCAAAAAGTCTACGGAAAAAATTCATTAGCGACAATTAAAGCATAAGGCGACCTCAGCACCTATAAACCTATTACAATCGGATGATAGAGAGTGCCGCGAATTGTTCATTCGCGGCACTCTTGCTTGTCAATATCAATCAGTTATTTATCAACTTTAACTTGACTGTCTGAATCGAGGTTGACATTACGAGTCACCTTAGCCTCGATAGTATTTGCACGCACAATATCGGTCATATTGACGCCTGTTGCACTCTCGATAACATCGAAGCTCTGCTTGATGACAGCGGGAACTGCACCCGAAATGCCGGCAGCATCAGCACCCGAAGTACCATAGACATTCATATTCTTGATAGCCGAAATCGGTTCGCTTACATGCTGAGCAACCTCAGGAATAATCTTGACCATCATGTCGAGAATAGCTGCCTGACCATAACGTTCATAAGCATCTGCCTTCTTCTGCATAGCCTCAGCCTCTGCAAGACCTTTCTTCTCTATTGCAATAGCCTCAGCCTCACCAGCCTTCTGGATTTTGTATGCTTCGGCTTCACCATTTGCCTTGATACCTTCAGCTTCTAGAACCATGGCCTGCTTCTTTGCCTCAGCCAATGCTATTTGGGCACGGGCTTCCTGCTCGGCACGATAAGCTTGAGCCTCAGCCTCGCGTTTGCTTTGCTCTAGGTCTGCAGCAGCCTTAAGCTCCACTTGGTACTTGTCGGCATCTGAGCGTTTCATAACCTCTGCTTGGAGCTCATTTTCACGTATCTTCACGCGCTCAGCGGTAAGCACCTGCTCGCGTTTAGTCTGCTCAATTTGGGCATCCACCGTCTTGGTATTGATAGTCTTCTGCTGTTCCTGACGTTGGATCTCGTATGCAGCATCTGCATCCGCCTTCTTGGTCTGTTCTATGATTGTTAGTTCGCTGCGTTTGACGGAGAGTTCGTTTTGGCGAATAGCAATCTGGGTTTGTGAATCGACTTGGGCATCGTTAGCTTCTTTCTGTGCTTGAGCCTCGGCCATGGCGATATCACGCTCAGCATTGGCCTTATTTATCTTAGCCTGCTTGCGAATAGTCCAGGTGTTGTCTGCACCAAGGTCTTCAATGAGATTCTTCTCGTCTGTAACATTCTGGATATTACAAGAAATGATACGCAGACCCAAGGCCTCCATATCCTTCTGAGCCTTGTTCATAATCTCGTCAGAGAACTTGTCGCGATTGATGTTGATGTCGCGAAGGGAGAGCGAACCTATGACTTCACGCATATTACCCTCGAGTGAGTCCTGAACCTGCTTGGAGATGTCAAGTCCGTTCATATTCAGAAAGTTCTTAGCGGCAAGACGGACACCATCAATGTCGGGGATAACCTGAATTTTGGCTACAGCATCAACGTTGACATTGATAAAATCATTGGTAGGGACGCTGCGGCTCGTCTTGATATCGGCTGTAACCTGTCCAAGGAAAACCTTGTCGAGACGTTCGAGGACAGGAACACGCAAACCTCCTTTACCGATATAGATACGAGGCTTACGATTTAAACCTGAAACGATATAAGCCACCGAAGGAGGTGCCTTAATATAAGAGATAATGATAACTACCAGCACTATGCCGGCAATAATAAGAGTAGTTAATACAGGTGTTGACATGGCTTTTTTATATTTTATAATTTTTGATAAAACGTTTAAATAACATTATTATTGTGTAACCGATTTTATTTAACCCAAATCGGTAAGGTCCTGCCTTTTATACTCCATTGGTTTGCGGCAAATGAGCGAGCTCTCACATATATGCATCAGAGTTTTCTAGCTCCATCGCCAATAACAACGGGTATTATCTGGCATTCAACGTCAAAGCGATCCTTATAGCTCTGTCTTGCTTCAGAGCAGAAACTATCGTAAAGACTATCTTTCATCAGGTTGATTGTGCATCCGCCAAATCCGCCACCCATAATGCGGCTGCCCGTGACACCAAGTTGACGTGCCTTATCGACCAGAAAATCAATCTCCACACAGCTTACCTCATAGTCTTTCGCCAAACCCTCATGAGTCAGATACATCTGCTTACCAACCGTCTCATAATCGTCTCTTTGCAAAGCATCACATACCGCAAGCACACGGTCCTTCTCGCCAAGCACATAGCATGCACGACGGTAGTCCTCGTCACTCAAACGTGGACGCAACTCTTCCAGCTGCTCCCAAGTACAGTCTCTAAGTGTCTCAACACCGGCCATTGAGGCCACACGCTCGCAGCTGCGACGACGGTCGTTATATGGCGAACCCACCAACTCGTGCTTTACGCAACTGTTAACAAGCACAAGACGGTAACCATCTGGATGCCACGGGTAGTACTCATATTCTCCACTGCGACAATCCAATCGCATCAATGAACCCTTGCGGCCGTGCATAGATGCAAACTGATCCATAATGCCGCACATAACACCTACATACTTGTGTTCAGTAGCTTGACCTATCTTGGCCAACGTCATACGGTCAAGACGTCCTCCTCCGAAAAAATCATTCAATGCATACGCAAAACAACATTCAAGCGCTGCCGAAGAACTCATACCAGCACCTAACGGCACATCGCCACCATAAACCACATCAAAGCCTTCTACAGCAATGCCCGAGGCAATTATCTCTCGAACAACACCATATACATAACGCATATTAACATCAGACGGTCCTTCTGTGTCGTTGACAGAAAAAGAGGCTGCAAGTTGCAAATCAACAGCGTAGGCATTCACCATGTCATTACCATTAGGACTTATGACTAAAGCTATTGACTGTTCAACAGCACCAGGAAACACAAAACCGCCATTGTAGTCGGTATGCTCGCCTATCAAGTTGATACGACCAGGGGCAACATAGGCTATGCCATCACGTCCGAATCTCCTCTTAAATTCCTCTTTTAAAATATCTATGTCTATCATAAGAATATATCTATATTGAAAACCAATAGTTTATTAATAACAAGTAAACATATCAACATAATACTAACACCCTCAAGTGTTGCATTTAAACCTAAATATTGTTGTACTATGGAAAGGTCTGTCAGGTGTCAGGCGGCCTGTCGACTCTGGCCAATTGTGGTTAGGTGAGTCGGGGTACTGCTGAGTTTCGAGGCAAATAGCACTACGACGTTGATATTTTGTACCACCTTTGCCAACAACACCGTCAAGAAAATTACCAGTATATACCTGAACACCAGGAGCATCAGTATAGACCTCAAGCGTCAGACCCGTTAACGGACTCCTCAGAACTGCTGCAGGATGCTCCAAACCGCGAGGCTTATTCAGCACCCAATTATGGTCATAGCCGCTACCTAATAGCAACTGCTCATAGTCAGCATCTATATCTCTACCCACAGCTTTTGCCATCCTAAAATCCATAGGTGTACCAGCCACCAGCCGATGCTCACCCAAAGGAATCGAAACAGCGTTAATAGGAGTAAAGTAATCGGCATCAATCTGTAAGAAATGATTAAGAATCGAGCTGCCTAAATCTCCATTTAAATTCCAATAACTGTGGTTGGTCATATTTATCACAGTAGCACGGTCAGTAACGGCATGATAATCTATACGAAGACAGTTATCGTCATTCAGTGTATAAGTCACATTAACAAGAACAGTGCCAGGGAAACCGTTATCGCCATCAAGGCTAGACATTTGCAGTACTAAACGCTGTCTAGATGCATCTACCACATCATATACAGAATATTGCCACCCCAAAGGACCACCATGAAGGCAGTTAGGACCATTGTTTTGTGGCAACTGATACTCGACTCCGTCGACTGTGATACGTCCACCAGCGAGTCGGTTGGCATAGCGACCAATCACAGCTCCAAAGTCCGAACTATGGTTTTCTGGGAAATAATCTTCAAGATTATCAAAACCTTGAACGACATCGCAACACCTACCTTCACGGTCAGGCACCGAAAGTGACACAATGCGGGCACCAAAGTTTGTGATTTCCACAATAATGCCATTCCCATTGCTTAACGTAAACAATCCAACATCCTTGCCGTTGTATTTTACATTTTTCATATTCATATAATAATAACGAATATGAAATGAAATTATTTCCTTGTTGTGACAAAAAATGAATACCACAATCACGACAAGACAAAAGAGTCCTCTCCTCAGGACAAGACAAAAGGGAGCCTCCATCACGACAAGGCAAAAAAAAAGAGCACCCCGTTCTGGGATGCTCTCTATAAAAGAATGGCGGCGACCTACTTTTCCACAGGAGTCCCGAAAGTCGAGCGCAGAGCCATGCTTGCATGAGCTATGCCGAGATGAAGGGACGTAG
>CADBOG010000016.1 GCA_902796265.1 uncultured Bacteroidota bacterium | reverse complement strand
TTGTTGATATGAGCAACCTTTCGAATGGCGTATACTTCGTCCGCGTCATCACCGACAACGGCACCGCTGTTAAGAAAGTTGTCAAGAAATAACACCTGACCGCGCTCCGATCACGGAACGCAAACCGAGAAGCGGCGACCATAACCGACAAGGGTCGCCGCTTCTTTATTACTCATCTTGAGAAGCTTGTACCTTATCAACCAAACACCATCCCTTCGCAAAAATGACGACAGGAAAAGAGGGTAAAGAAAAGAAGAAATAAAAAAAATTTTGTGCATTTATAGAATTGTGTTATACTTGCAAAAATTTTCAGCCCAAAATGGATCACAGAAATCGCAAGAAAAAACTGATTATCAGCTATAAGAACTTAACTGACGAAGTTAAGGAACTCTTCAAAGAAGCCTATCCCGAAGGCTATAAAGAGTATCTTCAAAAGACAATCAAGCCCAGTGGAGAGCCTATCTTTGTCGTTCCTCTCGAAACAGAGGACACCTCATACATGATAAAATTTGATGTCAAGATTGACACTGGTCTTGTTGACGATGATCTCGACAAAGACCTTTACGGAGACGAAGAAAGCGACAACAGCGAATTCGCGCCCATCTCAGAAGCCATCGACAAGGAAGAGGGTAACGACCATCGTGTCGGAAAACTCAACCATGGTGTCTACGAGGAGATGTTCGAAGGTCTGCCAGAAGACAAGAAAGAATTTGACTTGGATAACGACGACCTTGACGATGAATATGCCGACGACAGACCCGATGACGAGAAGGATTCGTATATTGACGGCGACGATGATGACGATGACATGGAGCCAGATGATGACGACCTGCTTGAGATTGAAGGATTATTGGAAGAGGCCGATGCCGGTGAAGGACTCCTGCGAGAGGAGAATCCTCCCGAAGAGAAGCACCGTCGCGGACGCAAAAAGAAAAGCGAGACAGTCGAAGTGAAGGTAAAGACTACCAGACCCTACACTCGCAGAACCACAACAAAAGCCGCTAAAGAGGAAAAAGTCGGCAAGGCAGCGAAAACCACGAAAACCAAAGTGACTGTGAAGGGTACTGCAAAAGGAACGACAAAAGGATCTTTGAAAGTCACCAAAGTTGGCAAAATCGGCAAAATTGGCAAAATCAAAACTTCACTAAAGAAGAAATAACAAAAGAAGAGGAACTCATCTGAGTTCCTCTTCTTTTGTTAGTCATGGTCAAACTTTTCTCGATACCTCATAGAAATGCATCTCAGTAAGGTAATTGAAGACAGGGTCGGTAAGCAAGTAGCGAGGAGGATGACCGTCAGCGATAAGTTGTCGTATGTAACTTGATGATATATCCATGGTTGGGAGGTTAACGAGATGAACGTGAGGATGCTGAGTCAGGTCGTCAAGTTCGCTACCAGGACGTGGATAGACGTAAATATCATGGTTTTCGAGAATATGCTCATAGTTTCGCCAACGACGGAAATTCTCAAGATTGTCGCCTCCCATGATAAGAGAAAAGCGCTTGTTGGGATACTTCTCAGCAAGATGTGCGAGAGTGACAACAGTATAAGAAGGTATCGGAAGATGAAGTTCGGCGTCACAGGCTCTCAACTTGTAGTTGTCATCAATGGCAATACGAACCATCTGTAGACGATGATGGTCAGCAAGGAGGGTGCGACGCTCCTTGAAGGGGTTCTGAGGTGATACAACAAACCATACCTCATCCATATCTGTCAACTCAAGCATAGAATTGGCTATGATGAGATGCCCAACATGAATGGGATTGAACGAACCGAAAAAAAGACCGACGTGCATATAAAGCGTTAAGTCAATACTCGAAACCTTTTTACGCTCAAATCAGATTTGCCCGAGCCACTGGCTCTTGAAGCCTGAAAATCAATAATACTTATACTTAGAAACAATACCGATATGGCGTAGTTTGTTGCCATGGAAAGTGTAGACCTCCCCTACTTCACCGGCACCACTTATGACTTTAAGAACGACGATGTCTGTGATATACGACTTGGGAAAACGCTTGAAGATTGTACGGAAGACATCCTCCTTCGACATACCCACATGGACACCATTATCGAGTACCACTTCGGCATCCGTGATTCGTCCAGAAATCATCTCCACACGCCCTGTAGTGATGCTGCGATACATATCAATATAACTGTCGTCAAGGCGACGCAACGTATTGACAGATACCACCATAGAATCATAGTAATTCTTATAGCCAACCTCACGGTACCATTGCAATTGGGTGTTGGTAATATACTGCTCTACATTTTCCCACTTTCCTATGGGATATATCACATGGTCAGAAAGGGCATACACAATCATGGTATCTGCCAACACCTTGATATCCTTTACCATATATTCAGGCTTAGCATAGGTCATCATGCGCATAGCCTTTGCGCGAGAGCTAATCTCCTGTGCCGATATGGCTGACAAAAATGTCACTAAAAGAGCAAAAACAAATATTTTTTTCATCACTTTTATTAGTTTTCAAATCTCTATAACGCAATAATAATATTATTATTTCATGTTTTATGATTTTTTGTTCTTTTTTTCCAAAAAAATGAGTTAATTTTGCATTTTGTTTCCCGAGAGAGCGAAAAATGTAATACACATCCAATAATCATTATTACAATGGATTATATCACAATTATAGCCACACATCTCAACCTTGGCTCACGCCAGGTAGAGAAAACCATAGAACTGCTGGAAGGTGGTGCCACCGTACCATTCATTGCTCGTTACCGCAAAGAGGCAACAGGCAACCTGAACGAGGTTCAAATTGCCGCCATACGCGATATACTACTAAAGCTGAAAGAAATTGACAAACGCCGTGAGGCAATAATGCAGAGCATCGAGCAGCAAGGCAAGATGAGTGACGATCTGCACGACAAGCTCATGAAGGCTGAGTCCTTGACTGAGCTTGAGGATTTATATATGCCATATAAGCCGAAGCGCAAGACTCGTGCCACTATGGCAATAGAGCGCGGATTGGAACCTCTCGCCAACGAACTGATGAAACAGTACAAATGCGATGTGGAGCTGCTAGCCGAAAAATACATAAATCCCGAAAAGAAGGTAGAGAGCGCTGCCGATGCATTGGCAGGCGCACGCGACATCATAGCAGAGCGTGTCAGCGAAGACCTACAAGCCCGCAACAAGGTGCGCAACATCTTTAAACGTACCGCCATGCTGATGTCGAAGATGGCAAAGGGCAAAGAGGAAGAGGCAGGAAAATACAAGTCTTGGTTCGACTGGAAAGAAAATGCCATGCGAGCACCGTCACATCGAATCCTGGCACTGTTCCGTGGCGAAGATGAGGGTATGCTCAGCGTGAAGATACAGCCTGAAGATGACACTCAGGCTGTCGAAAGTTTGGAGAGACAGTTTGTGCATGGCAATTGCGAAGCATCCGAACAAGTGGCTCTCGCTGTAGGAGACGGATACAAGAGACTGCTTGCCCCTCAAGTAGAAACCGAATTCCGCAACATACTGAAAGAGAAGGCCGACAAGGAGGCAATAAAAGTCTTTGCTGAGAACTTGAGACAACTATTACTCGCCGCACCACTAGGACAGAAGCGCACCCTCGCCATTGACCCAGGATTCCGCACGGGATGCAAAGTTGTATGCCTCGATGCTCAAGGGCAACTGTTACATAACGAGACGATATACCCCTTCACGTCGGTTCGCGAGGAGCGTGCTGCTATCAGCAAACTAGAAGCTTTGGTTGAGGCATTCAAGATAGAAGCTATAGCCATAGGCAACGGCACAGCCGGCCGTGAAACAGAAGAGGTCGTAAAACGTTGTCGCTTCAAGAACAAGGTTATAGCCATCATGGTAAGCGAGAGCGGAGCATCGGTATACAGTGCCAGCGAAGTGGCCCGCAAGGAGTTCCCCGACTACGACGTGACAGTGCGAGGTGCTGTGAGCATCGGCCGCCGACTGATGGATCCGCTTAGCGAGTTGGTAAAGATTGACCCCAAAAGTATCGGCGTGGGACAATACCAACATGATGTCGACCAGAAGATGCTGGCTGCCAGCCTGCAAGACACTGTTGAGAGCTGTGTGAACAGCGTCGGTGTAGAACTTAATACTGCCAGTGCCGAACTGCTATCGTATGTCAGCGGCATAGGTCCTTCACTAGCCACCAAGATTGTCGACTACCGCAACCGTAACGGTGCCTTTGAGAATCGCAGAGAGCTTCTTAATGTTGAACGTCTTGGCGAAAAAGCTTTCGAGCAATGTGCAGGTTTCCTTCGTGTACGCGAAAGCGACAACCCTCTCGACCACAGCGCTGTTCATCCAGAACGTTATGCCCTCGTGGAACAGATGGCTGCAGGTGTGGGTGCATCGGTGGAACAGCTGATGAAGGACAAAGAGTTGCGCAATAAGATAGATATCAAGCAGTTTGTCACCAATGACTGTGGATTGCCAACACTACAAGACATCATGAAGGAACTTGAGAAACCAGGACTCGACCCTCGTGCCAAATTCGAAGTCTTCGAGTTTGACAAGAACGTAACCCGCATCGAAGACCTGCAGGAAGGCATGGTTCTGCCTGGCATAGTGACCAATATCACCGCCTTTGGATGCTTTGTCGACGTTGGAGTGCATCAAGATGGCCTTGTGCATATCTCGCAAATGGCAAACCGCCGCGTGAATGACCCTTCTGAGGTTGTCCACCTCCACCAGCATGTCCAAGTCCGCGTCCTCGAAGTCGACCTGAAACGCAACCGCATTTCGCTGAGCTTAAAAATATAGTATTTTCGCAAACAAATAGTTTGTTTCTTAAACAATAACAAACCCCTTCACAGGGATATATTTTTGTCTATTCAGGTTTGAAAAAGATAAAGGATATTATATTATTTCTAACCAGCTACGTCTGGTTTGTCCGTTACCGCTCTGTCATCGACCCCAAAAATTGGCACGAAGAGAAAGGAACTATAACCCTCCTCAGATAACAAAGAAAACCAACACCTGAAACCTGAAACTTGAAACCTGAAACCCCAAACCACCTCAAACTCTAATCCCAACTTGAAACAGATACTCTTAATTAACGACGTTGTTGGCCATAGCCATGTTGGCATGGTCGCCATGATGCCCATCCTAACCTACATGGGGCACGCCACATATAATCTCCCCACCGCCTTAGTATCCAACACTCTCGACTATGGCAAGTTCAATGTTCTCGAAACAACCGACTACATGCGTGGAACTCTGCCTGTTTGGGAGCAGCTGGGCTTCCGCTTCGATGCTGCATGCACAGGACTGATGTTCAGCGAGGAACAAGCCAAAATCGTATCTGAATACTGTGAACGGCTGCATGATGCAGGCACAACCATATTCGTCGACCCTATCATGGGTGACGGCGGTAGGCTTTACAACGGAATGACAAACCGTCAGGTTGAACTGATGCGCAACATGGTCGGTATGGCCGACCTCTGCTTCCCTAATTATACTGAAGCCTCATTGCTCACCGGAATCCCATTCCGCAATGAGGGTATGTCATGGAACGAAGCATGCCAAATGCTTGATGAGCTTTGCAACTTAGGATCGAAAACAGCAATCATCACCAGCGCCCATGTCGAAGGCAAGAGCTGTGTCGTTGGCAGACGTAGCACTTTGCCCGTCAATGGTGTTCTTCAACAACAATGCGAAGGGCAGTATTTCAAAATCGACTACGAAGAGATACCTGTGCTGTTTCACGGCACGGGAGACATTTTCTCTGCCGTACTCATAGGCAATCTTATGAACAACAACACCTTACGGGTCAGCACCGAGAAAGCCATGGATGTGGTCAGCAGCCTCATCGACCGCAACCGCAACCTGCCCGACAAAGAGGGAGGCATACCTATTGAGCAATGCCTCGACCTGTTGTAACTCTCTATTCCTGTTATCCTCCCCCCCCCACTTATCATCCTCTTTTCGGGAACAAATCAGTTCTTTTTCCGCAGCGTGATAAAAGGTATCAATATCTCTTCCAACGAGATACCGCCATGCTGGAAGGTGTTCATATAGTACTGGACGTACTGGTTGTAGTTGTTGGGATATGCAAAAAAGTCGCCGGCACGGGCAAAGATGTAGGGTGATGTGACGTAACGCTTGGGGAGGAAAATCTTCTTGGGTTCCCTGACCTCGAAAACCTGCTTTGGATTGTAATCGAGCAGGCGTCCCTGTTTGTAGCGCAAGTTGACGGAGATATCGCGGTCACCCTTCACTCGCACAGGATTATCGATACGCACCGAACCATGGTCGGTGGTTATTACCACATTGGCATCGTGCTCGGCAAGGAACTTGATTACCTCTAACAAAGGCGAATACTCCATCCACGATAGAGTAACCGAACGATAGGCACGCTCATCTTCTGCAAGTTCGCGAACAATATTGCTGTCGGTGCGAGCGTGCGAAAGCATATCTATAAAGTTGTAGATAATGATGTTGAGCTTGTTATGCATCAAGTTGGGAAGGCTATCCACAAGTCGCTTCCCATGTTGGGCGTTCAGCACCTTGTTGTAGCTCATCTTGATATTGTAGCCATGACGCTTGAGGTTCTCGCCCATCAGCTCTGCTTCGTACTGGTTCTTAAAGCCTTCCTCATCCTCGTTGACCCAATATTTCGGATACTTGGATTCTATCTCTGAGGGCATAAGACCTGCAAACATCGTGTTACGCGCAAACTGTGTAGTGGTGGGGATAATGCTGTAGTAGATGTCGTCGCGGTCGACGCGAAGATACTGTTCCACAAGCGACTGGATATACTTCCACTGGTCGTAGCGGAAATTGTCGATGACAATCATGAAGGTTGGACGATCCTCATCGAGAAGTGGGAACAGCCGTTCTCGCACAACGGTGGAGGACATCAGCGGCTTCTCTATCTTGCCATTGACCCAGTCGATATAGTTGCGCTCATAAAAGCGGCAGAATAGCTGGTTGGCTTCTGATTTCTGCGAGCGGAATATTTCATGGATATTGTCGTCGTTGGTATTGGCAAGCTCCAAATCCCAATAGACAAGTTTGCGGTATAGCTCAATCCACTCCTCAGCATCAAGCCTGTCGCTCAGCTGCATGCTGATATCGCGGAACTGCTGCTGGTAGGAGAACGTTGACTTCTCGCTCACTAAGCGTTTTGCCTCGGTATGTTTCTTTACCGAAAGGAGTATTTGGTTGGGGTTGACTGGCTTGATTAGGTAGTCGGATATCTTACCTCCCAATGCCTCATCCATAATATGTTCCTCTTCGCTCTTGGTAATCATGATAACGGGAAGCTGCGGACGTATGCGCTTTATCTGGGTTAGCGTATCCAAGCCGCTGATACCTGGCATGTTCTCATCGAGGAAAACGAGGTCAAACTCATTCTCTGCAAGTTCATCGAGGGCTTCGGAACCAGACGTGACTGGGGTTACCGAATAGCCTTTGTCTTCAAGAAATAGGATGTGGGGCTTAAGCAGATCTATCTCATCATCAGCCCAAAGAATCGAAGTCATATTCTATGTTTGTGTTTGATGTTAACGGTTTAATGTTTTTGCGACAACTCTCGCTAATTGCATAGATACAATCTCTGCAACTCTACCTTTTCGATATTTCTTAATATCATATCAAAAACGCAAAACCTTTTTTTTTCGTATTTTTGCACAGCAAAAAAAACAGCTGAAAAAGTAGAAAACTCACAATATCATGCAATTGACAAATATTTATTGTGATTCAAAAATTGTTAATGAACTAAAAGAAGGCCTCGCAACACCCTCTGCTCGTCTCAATGTGGCTGGTCTTACTGGAAGCCTCACGGCCACCGTCGGAGCTGCTCTTAGCAAGGTTTTGGCCGACCGCAACTTCATGTTTATTGTTGGTGCGAAAGAGGATGCCTACTACCTCCAAAACGACCTCGAAACGCTGCTTGACGAGAGCGACGCTGAGGTTGATGCGAAACGTGTGCTGCTCTTCCCCACCACATACCGCCGCCCTTACCAAACCGAAGAAACCGACAATGCTAATGTCCTTATGCGCTCTGAGGTGGTCAAGCAGCTTGCTGGCGGACGCCGCATGATTATTGTGAGCTATCCTGAGGCTTTGGCGGAAAAAGTCGTCTCGCAGAAAACACTAACCAGCAACACATTACTGATTCAAAAGGGCAACCATCTGGAGATGGATTTCGTGATGGATGTCCTGCAGGAATACGCTTTTGAGCGTGTCGATTTTGTAACTCAACCTGGCGAATATGCTGTGAGGGGTGGCATTATCGACGTCTTCTCTTTCGCCAACGAGATGCCTTTCCGAATCGAATTCTTCGACGATACAGTCGACTCGCTACGCAGCTTCGATGCCGTCAGCCAACTGTCTGTGCACCAACTTGACGAGATTACTATCATCCCAAACCTCGAAAACCATTCCAAAGCCGATGACAATGAACCTGACACCAGCTCACAGAAAGTCAACATCTTGGAATATTTCTCCTCTGAGGATATCGTCTGGGTTCAGGGTTTGATGTATGTTAGCGAAACCATCGAGAAATGCTTCGCCACAGCCAAAAGCGAACACGCCAAGATTGTTGCCGACAAGGAGAAAGGTCTCATACGCATGCAAAATGCAATGCCTGAGGAGCTTTACTCGTCGGCTAACGAATTCCTGAAAGCTCTCATCGGATGCAAAGTGGTCGAATCGGGCAACTCGGTGTTTTTCAATAAAGCAAAAAAAATCGAGGCTCATAGCGAACGTCAACCTGCATTCAACAAACAATTCGAGCTACTCAAAAAGTCGCTCTCCGACTATGGCGACAAAGGTTACCAGCTCTATATCAGCGTCAGCAGCGAACAGCAGAAAAAAAGGCTTGACAAGGTCTTTTCTGAAGAGGATAACTTCAGTTTCTCTATCATTAATTTTCAATTATCTAAGGGATTCATCGACCACGACGAGCATCTGCTCTGCTACACCGACCACGAGATTTTCGAACGCTACCACAAATACACCGTCCGCGACATGAGTCAGAATCGTGAAGCTCTGACTCTCAAGGAACTATTCGAACTCAAACCTGGCGACTACGTGACTCATATCGACTACGGCGTCGGTCGCTTCTCGGGATTGGAGAAAATCGAAACTAACGGCCGCAAACAAGAGGTCATCCGTCTTGTCTACAAAAACAACGACACTCTCTACATCAGCATTCATGGCCTTCACAAGATTAGCCGCTATGTGGGCAAAGATGGCCAGGCGCCTACACTCAACCGCTTGGGCAGCAACACTTGGCAGGTGCTCAAACAAAAAACCAAGAAGCAGGTCAAGGACATCGCCAAAGACCTCATTGCTCTCTACGCCAAACGCAAAGCTACTCGCGGATTCGCTTTCAGCGCCGACAGCTACTTGCAGAACGAGTTGGAAGCCAGCTTCATGTACGAGGACACTCCCGACCAGCTCAAAGCCACCATCGATGTCAAAAACGACATGGAGTCGCGTGCTCCTATGGACCGTTTGGTGTGCGGCGATGTCGGCTTCGGTAAGACTGAGGTGGCTATACGTGCGGCTTTCAAAGCCGTCTGCGACAGCAAGCAGGTCGCTGTCCTTGTCCCTTCCACCATTCTGGCTTTCCAGCACTACAACACCTTCTGCGAGCGACTGAAAGGGCTGCCTGTCAACATCGACTACCTCAATCGGTTCCGCTCCACTAAAGAGAAAAACCAGATTGCACGCAATCTCGAAGAGGGCAAACTCGACATCCTTATCGGCACTCATGCCATTACTAACGGAAAACTGAAATTCAAGGATTTGGGATTGCTTATCATTGACGAGGAGCAAAAATTCGGAGTCAGCGTCAAGGAAAAACTGAAACAGGCTCGCACCAATGTCGATGTGCTTACCCTCACGGCTACTCCCATTCCGCGAACTCTTCAGTTCTCGCTCATGGGTGCTCGCGACCTCAGCGTCATCCAAACTCCTCCTCCAAATCGCCAACCCATTCAGACGGAGCTGCTTCCCTTCAGCGAGGAAACAATCCGCGATGCCATTCTTTACGAGATGTCGCGAGACGGACAAGTGTTCTTCATCTCTAACCGCGTCGAGAACCTGCCCGAAATGGCTGGTTTGGTAAGCCGACTGGTCCCCGATGCCCGTGTGGCTATGGCTCACGGACAAATGGATGGCAAAGAGGTGGAACAGACGATGTTAAGGTTCATCGATGGCGACATCGATGTCCTTGTGGCTACTGCCATCATCGAGAACGGCCTCGACATCCCCAATGCCAACACCATGATTATCAACAACGCACAGCAATTCGGACTTAGTGACCTCCACCAAATGCGTGGCAGAGTGGGCAGAAGCAACCGCAAAGCCTTCTGCTACATGTTGATACCTTCATACAGCACCCTTACCGAAGAGGCACAGAAACGTCTCCGTGCCATCGAGGAATTCTCCAATGTGGGCAGCGGTTTCAATCTGGCCATGAGGGATTTGGACATACGTGGTGCCGGCAACATATTGGGAGCCGAACAGAGCGGATTCATCAGCGAGATTGGCTACGACATGTACCACAAAATCCTTAACGAAGCTATCGAAGAGTTGAAAGAAAGCGACTTCCACGACCTCTTCTATGGCAACGTTGCTGAAAAAGACAATCAAGATGCCGACAACAATCCGCAATCCATACCCATCAATACACAATTCGTAAAGGAATGCGTCATCGAGACCGACCTCGAGGTGCTGCTGCCCGACGACTATGTGACCAACATCAGCGAGCGTCTGCAACTGTACAAAGAGCTCAACGAGCTTTCTTCCGATGATGAACTCGACCGATATCGCGAGCGTCTCATCGACCGGTTCGGACCTATTCCTCCTGCCACCCAAGAACTCATCAAGACCATCACTCTCAGGCGAATGGCTAAAGAATTCGGCATCGAGAAACTGGTGCTGAAACAAGGCAAGATGGTTTGCAACTTTGTCGCCAACCAGAACAACCCCTTCTATCAGTCGCCCAACTTCATGAAACTCATTCAGTATGCGCAGGACCATCCTCGCAGCGCTCGCCTACGCGAAACCACCGAACGCCTCTCTCTCGTGTGCGAAAACGTCGACTCCATCCACGCTGCCATCGACAAACTTCTGCTCCTCACTGGAAGGAATTAAATCCCATCAAAGAACATTTTTTCGAAAAATTTCTTAAAATTTAGAAAAAGTGTGTACCTTTGCATATAAGGTGGATAAGTTTTTCCAACCGAAACACACCGATATCGACAACAGTATCAACCTACTATACAAAAGTATGGAAATACAGATTACACGTCTTTTTGACCTTCTTGACCATCTTGTGGTCAACCATCCCAAAGATGATATCCTGGCCGGCAAGGTTAACGGCGAATGGGTACGCTACAGTTCACACGACTATTACAAATATGCCCACTTTATGGCCTATGGCCTCATGGAAATGGGCATCCAGCGTGGCGACAAGGTCATCACAATATCCAACAACTGCCCCGAGTGGAATTTCATCGACATGGCTCTCGCTCTTATGGGCGCTATCCATGTGCCTGTCTATCCCACCCTGTCGACCGAGAATTACCTCCACATCTTCCGTCACAGCGAGGCTCGTCTTATCCTCGTCAGCAGCAAAGTGCTCCTCAACCGCATCCGTCCTGCATGGAACCAGATGGAGGTCAAACCCGACATCTACACCCTTGCCAACATCGAAGGCGAACACCGCACACTCGAAATCCTAAAGCTCGGCATCGCCAGCCGCGAGAAACACCTGGCCGAACTCGAACGCTGCAAAGAGGATATCAAACCCGACGACTGGCTGACCCTCATCTACACCAGCGGCACCACGGGCGACCCCAAGGGCGTCATGCTCTCCCACCGCAACATCTGCTCCAACTTCCTCGCGCACTCCAAGGTCAACCCTATGACCCCCGACTACCGTGTCCTCTCCTTCCTGCCTCTCAACCACGTCTTCGAGCGCTCCATGAACTACCACTTCCAGTATCACGGCTGCAGCATCTACTATGCCGAAAGCATGGGCACTCTCCAGCGCGACATGCTCGACATCAAGTGCGGCGGATTCTGCGCAGTGCCTCGTGTCCTCGAGATGTTCTACGACAAACTCTATGCTGCCGGCAAAGATTTCCCTGCCCTCAAAAAGTTCATCTACTTCCGTGCCTTCAAACACGGCATGCGCTACGACAACGGCATCATCAAGAAGGTCTCCATCTGGTTCCAGATTATGCAGTGGTTCTACGACAAGATGGTCTACCGCCATTGGCGCGACAAATTCGGCGGCAACCGAATGATCATCATCAGCGGCGGCAGCAGCATCCCCGAGCGTCTCGTGCGCCTATTCAGCGCTGCTGGCATGAACATCTACGAAGGCTATGGCCTCAGCGAGACCTCGCCTGTCATCGCTGTCAACAACCCCGTCGACGGTCTTGTCCGTTATGGCACCGTAGGCCCTATGCTCAGCGGCACCGAGATGATGATTGCCGAAGACGGCGAAATCCTTACCCGTGGACCTCATGTCATGATGGGCTATTACAAAGACCCCGAATACACGGCCGAAGTGATCGACAGCGATGGTTGGTTCCACACTGGCGACATTGGCAAACTCATTGGTGGCAAATACCTCAAAATCACCGACCGCAAAAAAGACATCTTCAAACTCTCGGCCGGCAAATATGTTGCTCCTCAGGTTATCGAGAACAAACTCCGCGAATCCGAATACATTGACCAGGTTATGGTCATCGGCGAAAACCAAAAAATTGCGGCAGCCATCATTTCGCCCAACTTCAACACCCTCCACTATTGGGCTCTCAAACATCACCTCCACTATCGCGACAACAACCAGCTCATTGCTCTTCCCGAAGTCAACAAGAAGATGCAGGAAGTCATTGATTTGTACAACAAAGAGTTTGCTCCCCACGAGCAAATCAAGAAGTTCCGTCTCGTCAGCGAAGAGTGGACAACTGCCAACGGTTTTCTCTCTCCCACCCTCAAAGTTCGTCGCAAGATACTGCAAGACAAGTACAAAGACCTTATCGTTGACATCTTCGGCATCCAAGACGATACAAAATCCGGAATTCTCGCTACTTTCCGCTCCATCGAACTGCCCTCCATCAAGCTTCCCTTCAAAGAAAATTAATATTGTAATAGCGTAATTTCCAACAACTTTTAGCCTCAAAACAACAAACCATAAAAATTTTTCTTGTCCGTTTTCCAAAAAAGTAGTACTTTTGCAAACCTTTTTGAGAAAAAAATGAGCTAAAATTGAAAAATTTGACTCTCAAGATTGTCCCATGGTGTAATGGTAGCACATCAGATTTTGGTTCTGCTTGCCCAGGTTCGAATCCTGGTGGGACAACAGAGAAGCCCTGTAATTCTGATTACAGGGCTTCTTTTTTTGAAGCATCTAATGCTTCATTAATCCTCCTCGGCTCGGATTACTTATCCGACTCTTTAATATCGCCCACACTATAGTAGAGCCAACCGTCTTCAATTCTGACCGTCGTTCTCTTTCCTTCTTTATATAAGCAGCGGCTCCATGCTTTGTAGATTTTCTTAAAATTGAGGTCTTTCATGGCCGAGATTAATTCATCCTTGTCAGTTTACTGACAACCCATTCTCCGCCAAAAGATTGACTTGACTCTGTTACACGGTTTTCATCAATTGCCGGCAATTCTCTTCTCCACTTCGAACATGATGCTCTTGACTGATGCCAGTTGCGCTTCATATTTTGTGGCGTAGGATTCTTCGGGCGCCATGTCGATTTTCACTCCGTCAAGGAATATCCAGTATTCGAAATGGTCTACCTCCTCGCTGTTCTCTTTGTAAACTGGCGATGTCCCACGATCCATCTTGTAGATTGGTAGCAGGGCATCGAACGAGTTAATCATTTCGTTGTAGCCGATTCGTTTCATTGCTTCAATTACTTTGGGACATGGGGCGAGTGTCTCAAGGAGTTCCTCGTTTGTGCAGTTACGCCAAATTGTGTCGTTATTCATGGTATCTGTTTTTATTATTATTTGTCTTTAATTCGGAGTTCATACTCTTTCCCATCTTCGAGGCGACGGCGTCGAGAGGGGTTGAAGTCGCGATTGATTATGCTTCTTGTTCTGTCGAATGACGGTGTGGATATGCCACCGAGGTCTATCATCGTGTGAAAGAGGTCATCTATCATGTATGGCGTATGGATTCGGCCGAAAAGTTCCGGACAGTAGGTTTCCATATATTCTTTTTGCGTTGGGGAGAACCATATTATGAATGGTATCTCTACATTTGCGTTTGGAATATGGTCGGAATAGTCATGACCAGAGTAATCTCCTTCGTCGAAAACATTCTCTCCATGGTCGGAAAAATAGAGCGCTGTTATTCTTATTTCGGGGTGACGTTCGCTGTAGAGATTCAGCATTGTAAGTATGCTGTCGACCACAAAGTCGTTGTATAGTATTGCGTTGTCGTACGTATTGATGATTCGGTTCCGTTTATCCCCTTTGTCTTCATATTGCTCGAAGCTCTTCGGGTAGCGTTTGCTGTATTGTGTGTGGTTGCCCATAAGGTGGAGGAAAACCATCTTGTGTTTTGCCGTGTCGCTTATTGCCATCTCGAAGGGATCAAAGAGCCGTTCGTCGAGAGATACAGTCATTGTGCTCTCCTTTGATGAGCTGGCTGTGACGTTGACAAAAGATACCACATCGGCATTTTGTGCCAAACTGGTAACGCCGTTGTCCCATAGACCTATTGGCGTCTGGTTTGAAAGCCAGAAGCTTTTGTATGGAGAAGAGTGGAGTATGTCGAATATATGGATGCAGCTATCGAGCGATAACGGTTGGTCGTTGTTGCTCTCTGTCATGAAATTCATTACCGAACGAAGTGTGTTCGAATTGGCGCTGACTACGTTGTCAAAAGTAAGTATATCGCCTCTTCTGGACAACCTTGGCGACGTTTCGCGACTGTAGCCGTAGAGCGACATGTGGTTGCGGTTGCAGGATTCTCCAACGATTACTACGACTAATGTTGAGTCATCGGTTGTCAATTCGGCCTCCAGGTTATATAGATTGCGGGTCCTTAGGTTCTTGTACTCTTTCGATTCTTTGAAGAATGAGACAAATGCCCGTTCCACATCGGGTACAGCGAGGCGTAGGAAACGTTCATGGACGATGTTGTCTGCGAAAAAGATGACCACGATAAGCCATAATGACGACCATGTGATTATCTCTCCCTTGGTTTTGAATGCAAGATGAGGAATGTTCCTTAATGTGTAAATGAATAAGATGATATATGGTATCATCAGCAGTAGCAGCGGTGTCATCTTTATTGCCATGAATTCTGATGCCTCGTCAAAGTTTGTGTTGAGGAAGACGAATATTGATGAGGCGTTGAGTGGACATTTGAGCACAATCCAATGAAACAGATTGACCAACCCATCAACGAATAGTATGCTGGCGGCTATGATGTAGAATACTTTCTTTCTGCTGATAATGTAGGGCGTCAGCAGCACTACTGTCCATAACAACAATAGCATTATGCTTCTCGGCACAAAAACAGCATGGTTCAATATCACTCCTATTATGGGTGTGTATAGTACCATGGCAATGAGCCATAAGATATTATAGATACTGTTTCGCTTTTGGTATTTTGGCACGATTAAGAGATGTTGATATTTTGATGGGTTATTAAACGATTAAAGACTATAGATGTTTTAAACTACTTTTCTCTATAACTGAATAAACTGTTTTTTATTGTGTTTTTTGATGTTTCCTGAAATTAATCCTTACAACTGGTTTGGGTTGTGTTGTCTTGCGATGGCAATTATTTCTGTCGTATCAGACAATAAATGGCGAAAAAGACGTTTCTTATTAAAAACAATCTAATGAAACACAGGTATTTTTTTTATTTATTAGGCGTTCTATTGTACGCCAGCTTGCTTATTTCCTGTTCTAAGGAAAATGAACCAGTTCAACAAACAGGACAGGAAGATAGCAACTTGCCTATGGGTGAGGCTTATGTGATCGACTCAAGCTATATTGCCTCAAGCCACATGAAGGTCTACAACTTTGCCTACCCTTCTGTCGACCCAGCCGGCAACCCCATTATGCTTTCTGCCACAATCTCTATGGGTGACGAGGTAAGTAGAAACTCGCGTGCTCGCGGCATGCTGCTCTATAATCATTTCACCATCTATCGTGCCGACCAATGTCCATCGCGTGGTGAACTTAGCATGCAGTCGATGGCTGTGGGTCTTGGGCTTATCACCGTTTCTCCCGACTATTATGGATTTGGCGTTTCTGAGCGTTATAACCAGGCCTATTGTATTTCGCTTTTCAACGCCCGCTCCAGTATCGATGCTTTGCTTGAGGCTCGCAAGTTGCTGAACAAAATGGGGTATTCTTGGGACGATGTATTGCTGAATGTCGGCTATTCTCAAGGTGGTCAGACAACTATGGCCGTTGTGAGACTTGCTGCTGAGCAATATCCCGACCTCGATATTACCTACAGTTTCGCTGGCGCTGGCTCTTATGACCTGCCTGAGACATATCGTCAGTTTATTGACCGCACTATTGCAGGAATGCCTAGTACGGTTATCAGCGTCATGCTTTCTTATAATGGGTACAAACATTTAGGAATAAAACGTGATGAGATGTTCCGCGAACCCGTGATCAGCCATATTGACGATTGGATTCTTAGCAAACGTTTCTCTCGTGAAGAAATCGATGCTAAAGTGGGCTCTCTCACCATCTCTGACTATGTTACTGCTGCTATGGTTGACACCAACTCTTCGCTCTCCAGACGCTTCATGGAGACGTTGGATGGCGATATCCTCTGTCATGGTTGGACTCCTCGTGGCAATGAGCATATTATGCTCTTTCACAGTTCTCGCGATATCACGGTGCCTGTCGCCAATACTCAAAACATGTACGACTTCTTGATTTCTCATGGAGTACAAGACGTTGATTTGCAAATTCATGACATTGGTATCTCATCTACCACTCCTGCACATGAAAATGCCGCATTGTTGTTCGGCATGTTGACCATCCAGAAAATCAAAGAAATATTAGGCATCGATGTGAGCTGAATGTTGAGTGAAGTTGACCTGTTGATAGGTTGATGTGTTGTTATGTTGTCATGTTGGTAGGTTGATAGGTTTCATTCATTGAGAATAAAAAAAACAAGACTGCGAAACTCGAAGGTTTCACAGTCTTGTTTATTATAGGTGGTTGCCCACCGCTTTGTGTCTTATTTGTACTCAGCGATGATGCCAGGAATCTGGTCGGGGGTAAGACGACCGTAGACCTTGTCACCAATCATGGCAACGGGAGCAAGACCGCAAGCTCCGACGCAACGGAGGGTGTTCAGAGAGAACTTGCCATCGGCTGTGCATTTGCCGACCTGAACGTTGAGTTCGCGTGCGAAAGCGTCCAATACTTTCTCAGCACCACGTACGTAGCAGGCGGTACCGAGGCATACATCGATAGGATGCTCACCCTTAGGCTCCATGGTAAAGAAGCTGTAGAAAGAAACGATGCCGTAGACGCGTGACACGGGGATATTCAGCTCATGGGCAACGACTTCCTGTACCTCTGCGGGGAGGTAGCCGAACTTGCCCTGAACCTGGTGGAGGACGTTGATGACCTCACCGGCACGGTTACCAAAGGATTTTGCAATATCCTTGATGATTTTGATTTTATCTTCAGATAACTTGATATTTGCCATTGTTATTATTTTTGGGTGAATTGTGATTAGTGAATTGTGACTCGACGGTTGAAATGTCTATTCACTTTTCACTAATTACTAATCACTGATTATTTATTTTGTTGCTTCGAGTTTGTCGGATTTGTCGAAGTAGTGGGTATGGAGCTGCTCGTGGCTGAGGTGGCCGCAGGGCTCGCCGTAGTATTCCTTGTAGATGGCAAGGATCTCGGGGTTCTCGTGGCTCTTGCGGATAGGCTTGCCAGCATCCTCGCGGTAGATGGCCTCCATACGTTTGCGGATAATGTCGCTGTTGCCATGGTGATAGGGCTGACCAGCACCACCAATGCAACCACCGGGGCATGCCATAACTTCGATAAAGTGGTAACCGTTGGGATTGCCCTGACGTACCTGCTCCATCATCTTGCGTGCATTGCCGAGGCTGTAAACGACAGCTATCTTCAGCGGGAAGCCGTCGAAATCGATGGTGGCTTCCTTAACACCGTCGAAACCACGTGTCTCCATGAAGTCGATCTTCGGGAGGGTCTTGCCGGTATGAACCTCGTATGCGGTACGGAGAGCTGCCTCCATAACACCACCGGTAGCACCGAAGATGACAGCAGCACCAGTCGACTGACCAAGAGGACTGTCGAAGTCTTCTTCTGGCATGTCGTTGAGGTCGAGGTTGCACTGGCGAATCATGTGTGCAAGCTCGCGGGTGCTCAATGTGTAGTTGACATCGCTGTCGCCATTGACGGCAAGTTCCTCACGTGCACGCTCGCTCTTCTTGGCGAGGCAAGGCATGATGGAAACGACAACGAGATCCTCGCGCTTGACACCCAGCTTGGGAGCAAGGTAATTCTTGGCGACGGCACCGAACATTCCCTGAGGTGACGTGGCGGTCGAGGGGTACTCGAGCAGGTCGGGGAAATTCTTCTCGTAGAAGGTGACCCATGCGGGGCAGCAGCTGGTGAACATAGGCAGCTTGACCTCTTCGCCCTTGAGGGCTTTGGTGAGGCGGCCGAGAAGCTCGGTACCTTCCTCCATGATGGTAAGGTCAGCACTCCAGTCGGTATCGTATACCTGGTCGAAACCAAGGTGACGGAGAGCAGCAGCCATCTTGCCAGTAACAATTTCACCGGGTTTCATACCAAACTCTTCGCCGAGAGCAACGCGGACGGCAGGAGCTGTCTGGACAACAACTTTCTTGGTGGGGTCGGCAATGGCATTCATAACCTTGGCGATATCATCGACAAGGGTAAGTGCTCCAACGGGGCATACCTGGACGCACTGGCCGCAGTTGACGCAGCTGCTGTCGCCGAGGTTCTGCTCAAAAGCGGGAGCTACAACGGCTTGGAAACCACGGTTGACTCCGCTAAGTGCACCAACGGTCATGAACTTGTTGCACATGGTCTCGCAGCGGCGGCACATGACGCACTTGTCCATGTCGCGATATACGCTCAGAGTGCAGTCTTTGCGATAGTTCGACTGTTCGCCTTTGAAGGGGATTTCCTTGATGCCAAGGCGTTTGGTAAGGCTCTGCAATTCGCAGTCGCCATTCTTCTCGCACTGGAGGCAATCGTTGGGGTGATCGCTGAGGATAAGCTCAACGACGGTTTTGCGGGCATTGATGACGCGAGCACTGTGGGTGAGTACTTCCATACCTTCCATAACGTCGGTGGCACAAGCAGGAGCCAAGTTGCGGCGACCCTTGACCTCGACAACACAGACGCGGCATCCGCCGGGTTTGTTTTCAAAATTCATCCCGTCCAACTCAAAGTGGCAGAGGGTGGGGATATCGATACCGTTCATGCGGGCAGCCTTAAGAATAGTGGTGCCTTCGGGAACCTGAATCGGTTTATTATCTATGGTGAGATTAATCATTTTTTATTTTTATTTTTTGTTGATAGGTTGATAGGTTGATATGTTTATGTGAGTTGGTACTTGTTACTGCTTACCGTTTCAACATTAATCATATTAACATATCAACAATATACTATTGAATAGAGATGGCACCGAATTTACAGTTGTTGATGCAAGCACCGCACTTGATGCACTTGGTGCCGTCGATAGCCATAGAAGCCAGCTTATGGCCAGGAGCGGTGTAATCGGTACGGCTGATTGCCTCAACGGGGCAGCCCTTAGCACACTTGCCGCAGCCGATGCACTTTTCGCGGTCGATGACATAGCTCATGAGTTTCTTGCAGACACCTGCACGGCATTTCTTGTCGACGACATGCTCCACATACTCATCCCAGAAGTTGTCAAGGGTGCTGAGTACGGGGTTCGGCGAGGTCTGGCCGAGGCCGCAAAGAGCGGTATCCTTAATGACGGCAGCGAGGTTGCGGAGTTCCTGGAGGTCTTCCATAGTACCACGACCGTCGGTGATTTTCTCAAGAATTTCGCAGAGGCGCTTGTTACCGATACGGCAGGGCGAGCATTTACCGCAGCTCTCCTCGCAGGTGAATTCGAGGTAGAACTTAGCGATAGCAGGCATGCAAGAGGTCTCGTCCATAACAACCATACCGCCAGAACCCATCATCGAGCCAGCAGCCACGAGGCTGTCATAGTCGATAGCGGTGTCGAGGTGCTTAGCAGTGAGGCATCCGCCGGAAGGACCACCGGTTTGGACAGCCTTGAACTGACGGCCATTCTTGATGCCGCCACCAATTTCGTAGATAATCTCACGGAGTGTGATACCCATGGGGACCTCGATAAGACCCACATTGTTGATCTGGCCAGCGAGGGCGAAGACCTTGGTACCTTTTGATTTCTCTGTTCCGATGCTGCTGAACCATTCTGCACCCTTGGTGATGATAACGGGAACATTGGCAAAGGTCTCGACGTTGTTAACGTTTGAGGGCTTGCCCATATAGCCGCTGACAGCGGGGAATGGAGGTTTCAGAGTGGGCTCACCACGCTGGCCTTCCATCGAGTGGATAAGAGCTGTCTCCTCACCACAGACGAAAGCACCGGCACCATAGCGGAGCTCGATGTCGAAGTTGAAGCCTGTGCCCAGGATGTCCTCGCCCAACAGGCCGTATTC
>CADBOG010000015.1 GCA_902796265.1 uncultured Bacteroidota bacterium | reverse complement strand
CAATAAGGAACTTGTACTCGTAGTCGATGCTGCCGCTATACATGCCGATAATCTTCTGCGCCAATTCTATGTTTTCGTTTTGGTTTTGGTTTTCGTTCTCGATCACTTCCATGCGGAAGCCCTCTTTAACGCCAGCGAAGAAGAGGGTGTCGCCGTCGACACGCCAGCGGCTGGGACTAATGTAGTTGTACACCCACGTCACCGTATCGCCGTCAGCAAGCGTGACAGTATACACCTGCCGTGCCGAGTCGAGCGCCGTACCATCGGCATAGAAATCCATCGTGCCGGTCTCACTCACGTCGAAATGATTGCCCTCCATATCATAGTTAAAGGCGTGCTCATAGGTGTAGTTCCCTTCTACTTGCGGCGCCTTCTGTGTGGGGCCACAAGCTACCAGAGCCACAACACCAAAAAATAATAGTAATACTTTTTGATACTTCATCCTATATTATGTTTATAATTACAAACTGCCAGATCCTCAGTCACTATTCACTTTTTTCTTATTCCCAGCACGCACCAGCGGACGAAGGGGATGCGGTGGAGAGCCTCATATAGTAACGGCGATAGGGTAAAGACAGCCACTGTCAGTATGGCGTACATGGCCGCGGGCGGCAGCTGGGTGTAGAACTTCATCATGTAGCCGAGGCTGGCGACGACGAGGTAGTGGACGATATAGAGGCCGAAGCTGGAGCGCGTCATGTATCCGGCAAAGGCGTTGGTCTTGTCGAACTTAGCTTTGAACCAGCCCATCATGGCGAGACACATCAGCCAGCCGTAGAGGCAGTTGAGCGGGGTGCTCATATACTGCGGGATGGTGTTGTTCTGCCCGAAGGTGGTGACGGTGAGGACAGTGCCGGAGATGACGGCGGCAGCCATAAGGGGAATCCAGGCTTTGCCCAGCGTCTCCTGCACCTCGTCTCGGCTGAAGACATAGTAGCCCAGCAAAAAGATGATGAAGTAGAAGACAGGCTTATAGAGGTTCCAGAGGCCGTCGAGACTCTCGGGACGCGGATTGAAGATGAGCGTCTGCTGACCGAGCCAGAACAGCACACCGAGCAGCGCAAGCGCGACAACAAGCAGCCATTCCCGCGAAGCGAATAATTTACAAGATCTTGCGGAGCATGGGATTTTCCGTATCAGAAGCAGTATCAGCGAGAAAAACCACAGATCCTGTATGAACCACAGCGGCCCGATACCGCTGACGCACCACATGAAGTACTTCTCCGGCTGCGGCACAGCAGCCATCACGTCGGTGCCGGCCACATGGGTATTGAAATAGCCCGTAATCCACTGGAAGACGAAAAGACCGATGGTGGCGGGCACGAGGAGTTTGCGGGTTCTGGCCCCAAGCCACTCTTTAGCCGTCTTCCGCTCAAGAGCATAGCGCGAACCAATGCCAGCCAGCAGGAACAGCAGCGGCATAAACCAGGGATAGAGCACGTACATCAGCACGTCCTGATACTGCGGCCCGTCGCCGAAACCGCCCACGCCGCCGAATACGCCCTTGTTGTTGTAGAAATAGATGACGTGGTAGAGCAGCACCAGCAGCACTGTCACCCAACGCAGATTATCAATCCAATGTTTCCTGTTCATTTTGTAGTTTCAAGTTTATGGAGTTAAATTGGAAGTAAAAGATGAAGTTAAATAGGACAAATTATAATTACTTCTGAAGTTTTATTAGTCTTTTTTTTCTAGTTTCATGATGCGGACGGGTTTGTCGTTGCCTATCTGCAGGCGGCTGCAATAATTGATGTCACCGGTGTCGCGAAAACCAAGTTTTTCCAGCACCTTGCCAGATGCGGGATTGTCGGGAAAATAGTCTGCCCATAGGGTGTTGAATTCTTTCTCGTTGAAGCAGTAGTCAACGAGCAGCCGTAGGGCCTCCGTGCAGATGCCGCGGTTCCAGTAGGGTCGCGCCACCCAATAGCCTACCTCAACATCTTTTTCGCCGATGTCGATATTGCTCTCGCCATGGGTGTAGTAGCCGATGCAGCCGATAGGCTCGCCGGTCTCTTTCAGTTCGATGGCCCATATATGGTCGCTATGGAAGAGCGTGCGGATAATCTCGAGGCTCTCCTCCACGCTCTTGTGCGGAGGCCAGCCAGCTCGTGGCCCCACTTTGGGGTCGGAGGCATACTTGAAGAGAGATTCGGCATCGCTATCCATCCAGGGGCGAAGTGTCAACCGCTCGGTCTGCATCACCAGTTTTGCTTTATCGGCAAAAGGCGGTAACTGTCCTTTGTTGAAGACTCTCGCCTTCTTGGGGAAGGTTTTGTCGTAGGCCTCGAAAGCCACGGGGTTTTCATCTGCCATGAAATAGCCTTTGGGTGGACAGTAGGTGCCCTCGCGGCCGCTCCAGTAGCCGGGGATAAGCTCCTGTGCAAGGAAGAAGGGTACATCGTCGTCTGCCGGCATGTCGTGGTAGTGGATGTTCAGCTTGCTGGCGAGGTCGAAACCGGCATGCTTGTAGAAGTTGATATTTCCTTCCATGCAGAGCAGACCAATGCCCATCGTTTTGGCTTTAGCCAACGCATACTGCAGCAGCTTCAGTCCGTAACCCTTACGCTTGTAGTCGGGGTGGATGCTGATGGGGCCGAAAGTCCAAGAGGGGAATGTTGAGCCGTCGGTCAGCGTGATTTCGGCTTTCGAAAACATAATGTGACCAATTATGCGGTCATCTTCCTCCATCACCAGATCCAGCTCGGGGATAAAAGCGGTGTTGTTTCGATATTGGTTGAGCACGTAATGTTCGGTGCATCCAGGACGATAGACGTTCCAGAACGCTTCGCGAGTAAGGTTCTCCACCTCGCGGTAGTCTTGTGGTTGTTCTAATCTGATAATCATTGCTTCATAGTTTCGATTATGGGTCTCAGTAGGTGGGGTGCCAGGTTTGGTCTGGGGTTATGTTGATGATGTTCATGGCAGTATTGTCGAAACGGTAGTGGATTTCTTTAGTCGTTTTCTTTCAGCCATTTTTCAAGGATTGTGCAGTATTTGTCGGTTTGTTCAACGAAGCAGGTGTGGCGTGCCCCTTTGAAGACTTCCCAGCGGCTGTTGGGAATATTCTCGTAGAGCGATGCTGCCACCACAGGAGTGCAGATGTCGCGAGTGCCGCTGCAAATAAGGCAAGGTTGCTCGATTTCGTGGAGACGGTCGGTGTATTCAAAATCTTTCAAATCGCCTAAAGGCTGATACTCATTGGGACCCCATCCGTAAAGGTAGGCTTCGTTGCCTGCACGTTTGGGACGGCGAAGGCATTCAGGCGAATCCTCATCGACACTAATAACATAGCGTTCATAATAGTGCTCGTTGGCGCGTAGATAGTCGGGGTCGTCCCACTTGCCTGTTGCCTCTGCGCGACTGATGGCTTCTTGGTCTTCGGCCGACATATATTTGATGAGGCGGTGCTGCTCGCTTGCCCAAAGCGAGCTGGAGGCATGACCTGACGAGAGAATCACCGACTTGATGCCTTTTGGCTGGTGGTCGATGATATATGCTATTGCCTGCATGGCTCCCCACGACTGACCGAGGAGATGTATCTGGTCGAGGTGCAGATGCTGGCGAAGTGCGATAAGCTCGTTAATCCATGTTTCTTGTGTCCAAAGCTCTGGATGACCATCAAGATAAGAGTTGCCGCATCCTATTTGGTCGTATGAAATCACCTGGCGACCTGTGTTTGCTATACGGTCAAGTACCTCGAAATAGTTGTGCGTACTTCCAGGTCCGCCGTGGAGCAGCAGCAATGCGGGTTTGCTTGATGGTTCACCAACAATGCGGTAATATGTCTGATAGCCCAAATAGGGCATATATCCTTCAATGATGGGATGTTGTTTCATGATTTTATAGGTTTTTTCTGTGGAATGTCCAGGTGTCGCTGTGGCCGTCGCGGTAAATGAAGCTCCATTGAAGCAGGTCGTTAGTAAGGGTGTCGATGTGGAACTTATATTCATATTCGATGCTGCCTTTGTAGGTGTCGGCAATCTTCTGTGTCAGCTCGCTCTTCATGCCTTCAACCACCTCCATGCGGAAACTATCTTTGATGCCGGCGAAGTATAGGTTGTCGCCATCAAGATGCCAGCGGCTCGGGCTTATGTAGTTGTACACCCACGTCAACTTTGAGCCATCATTGAGAGTTGCGGTATACAACTGTCGGGCGGAGTCGAGAGCCGTGCTGTCGGCATAGAAGTCCATGGCGCCTGTCTCGCTAACATCGAGGTGGATGCTATCCAGATCGTAGTTGAATGAGTGTTCGTAGCTGTAATGCCCCTCAACCCGAGGCTCTTTCGTTGTTTGGTTGCAAGCAGCCGCAACAAGAAGAATTGCGATGAGGGTGGGGAACAGGATACGATTCGAAAAAGTATGCTTATTTGTATTAATATTATTTGTTTTCATGGAGTAGAGTTAAAATTATTTGTATATGTATAATAACTCTACAAGGGTGTTTTTATTATGGAAAAAAACAATTAGCTCCAGATAAAAGTCATTCTTTTCGGTTGAACACGATGAACTTTCGATTAAAGTCGTAGTAAATCTTTATGTTACGTCCGTAATAGTCGATGTCGTAGATGGAGGCATCGTTGAGGGCATCGATAAGACGCTGTTCCCATCCCGTTAGGTCGTATATCTCGGTGTATATCTCGGTCAAGCGTTTGATATTGCAGATTATCCGGTCGCGGTCATAGATGATGTAGTTGCCATATAGCTGGTTGATGCCACCGCCTTCGATTGTGCCGTCTGCATTAAAGCGAAGCCAGAAAGGGATGGCGTTGTTGCCCTGCATCGGAATCGTCTCTTGCCATGTCTCTCGATCGACAAAGTAAGCTATCTGCCAGCTTTTTCCGACTAAGGTGGCTGCGGTGTCAGGATAGTTGCGGTAGATTTCGTGCACACTTGCCGGGTCGATATTGTAGGTGGAGAGCGGGATGCCGGCAAGACCACCTACCGAGCCAAGAGCGTTGCCGTTACAATCATAGAAATCAGTAGTCCCATCGTAGCATTGTACGCATCTGTTTATCAGAAAGCCCTGTTTGGTGGAGTCGTAGGTACAGATTGATATTGAGGCCCACATTTTGTCGCGCAGTTTTTCGAATTGAACAACGTTATTGTTAAGCCACTCAAGATCCTCGAGCGGATTGTCCACGCCACAGTGGCAGGGACCGTCGTAGTCGAAATGTTTTGCAATCTTGCTTTTTTCGCATGATGTCAGCGTAAGGGCAATCAGTATTGCCATTGCTGGAAGGAAGATGTTTTTTGCCATGGTTTAAAAGATTAAAAGTTTGTGAAAAACGATGTTGTTTTTTCTATATAACGAGGAGATGGCAGGAATGTCACAAAAAAAAATTTTTTATGGTGTGTGACATGATTCCTTTTTCTCCGTTATTAAAGTAGAACCAAAAAAAATGAAATAAATGAAAAGCATCAGACTCTTGGCAGCTGTAGCCATCATTACAGTAATGTGGGCTTGCACAAAAGAAAAACAAACTCCCGAAATAGTAAACGCTGTCACCTCCGACTGCCATACATCTACCGACGTATTGGCGGCAAAGGAAATAAACACAGACTCGGTGGTGGCGTCGTGGGTTGGCAACGACCAGTTGCAAGTTAGGCATTACAACATGATGTTGGATTGTGGCGGAGCCAACATCGTCACCACAGTAGAGATTTCGGAAGATGTAGTCACCGTTGTGGAACATGTGGGTGAACAGGGAATGACTGACTGCATCTGTCTTTACGACAATTCGTTTTTGATAGACAATCTGCCAAAACATCATTTCACCCTGGTGATAAAGGTTGAAAGCCTGATAAGCGGACACCCTGAACAGAGCACAGTATACGTTCATGATTTCAATACGAATAACAACAAAGAATAGTTTCATTTAACCCAATATCGTCATATCACAACCGAACAGTTCATCCGCGAAATTGTGTCGTTGCAGCCTACTATGAGGAAAATGGCTGTGGCGATACTACACGACGACGACTTGGCAGCCGACGCCGTGCAGGATACTTTCGTCACCTTATGGCAGCGTCGCTGGCGGTTGGGATTGATAAAGGAGAAGCAGGGCTACTGCATAAGAGCCCTCCAGCATCGCTGCATCGATATCATACGCGATAAGAAGAGGGAGGGTAAGGTGACTGACGAGCCTCAGGAGATAGACCTCCCATCGTTTGCCGACACAGAACATACTGAGATCCTGTACCGCAAACTGGAAGATTCTATAGCTTCGCTCACCCCTCAGCAACAGAAATTAGTTGAGTTGAAATACGTCAAACAACTTGGCATACATGAGATTGCGCAACAAACTGGTCTGAGTGAGACTAATATCACCACCGTGCTAAGTCGTGTCTATACAACGCTGCGAAAAAAAATGGAAATAGAAGATGAATGACCTGGAAGAAATATTACAACAGTATGGCAACGACCGCCGTCAACAGCAGTACGCAGCCGAACACCTGCGGCGGTTGGCTCGTCGTCAGCGGCGTGTGCTGGCGACAGTAGCCTGTATCGCCGTTATAGTGGTTGCAAGCGTATGGACGGCAATCCACCCGTCAAAACAGCCATCGGATGGGGGTGTCATTGTTGCCAAAGAAATGCCTGTTTCCGTCAAGGTTTCCGATACTACGCTTGCCATTCAAGACCCACCCGTTGAGGCAGAGCGGCATGTCGATATTGTTGAAAAACCTGTAATTGCGCAAAATGAAGAACCTGTAATTGCACAAAATAATGAGTCGGAAGCTCCAATCGACTCGCCAGACACCATGATGCAGGTCGACGAACAAACCATACCGACACCACCTCTTCTTGTACAACTTTCACCATCAGATCTTGACATCCAGGAATGGGATGCAGGCACTTTGCCTTCGAAAAAGGGAAGCCGCATTGATTTCACAGCCTCGGTGGGAGCATCCGCCATGTCGTCTCTCAGTCTTGGTTATGCAGGTGGCTCCAACCCGTCAGATTTCAATGAAGCCACTCCTTTAGCAGCTTTTAACCCTCATAACTCGTTCTCTGCCAGTGTGGGGATGAATTATACGGTTATGAAACAGGAACGGTTCACTTCCCATATAGGAGTTGTCGTTAGCGGCCATGTGCAACATGGTGATATGGTTAATTACGATGAGAATGGAATGTCTTTTCTCGGGATTGATGGCAATACCACTCCCTCGCAAATGACGGATGTCGCTGGCGAGACAATGCCTTACAACATTTTCAGCCTTTATGCCGGAATACCGCTTGCCATAGAGATGCAGCCCAATGGGAACGACGCCACAGGTTGGAGCCTCAGTCTCACTCTCGCCCATTCACTTTTCTCTCCCGACATATTTGGCGGTAGAACTTATGGCGGTTTTGTTCCCAACCCCTGGAAACTGACGCTTGGTGTTGGAATGTTATTCCCCCACAGTTTTCCCCATAGCATAAACATCAATGTCAATCTGTTGTCAGTCAGCAAATCTTCGTCGATATATGAAATAGGAATAGAGATAGGCTTGCTGACAATGAGAAGACGGTACTGAAGAAGAGCTATGCCCGTTTCTCTCGGTTGGTAACAAAGACCTTCTCGCATAATATATTCACGAAAAAACAGCCTTCGTTTTGTCCATAACACGGAGATTTCTAAAATAAAATTTACCTGTTGTCGTTAATTATGTTGACGTTGTTGCATCTCGACAAAGTAATCAGCTATTACTTATTTTTCCGCAACGCTAAACATGATTATTTATGAAGACGATATATAAGGCAAATATACTGTATACTAAGGATAAATCTCGTTTTGAGGTCATGGAGAACGGCTACATTGCCGTCGATAGCGATGGTCGTGTGACGGGAGTTGCAACCGATTTGGCATCGCTCGATAGCGAAGGTGTCCAAGTTGTGGATTATGGCGACTGCCTGTTGATACCAGCCATGAACGACCTGCATGTCCATGCTTCGCAATATCGCAACCAAGGCCTAGCGATGGATTTGGAACTGATGCAATGGCTGCAGAGATATACATATCCTGAGGAGATGAAATATGCCGATGAGGAGTATGCCGAGCAGATGTATCGCCGCTTTGTGCGCGACCTGTGGCGATTTGGTACCATGCGTTCCTGCATCTTCGCCACCATACATACCGAGAGCACACGTCTTCTGATGCGTCTCCTGCAAGATGCTGGCATGGGGGCGATGGTTGGCAAGGTGGCTATGGATCGCAATTGCCCTGAGCCACTAGCTGAGCCGGTAGGGGAGATGGTGAGCGGTTTCGAGTCGCTGGTGGAAGAGTATTCCGGCTTGGTGCGACCCATTGTTACACCGCGATTTGTTCCGTCGTGTACGCCCCAGATGCTGCATGCCTGTGGCCAATTGGCAGCCAAGTATCAACTACCCGTGCAGTCGCATCTCTCTGAGAATAGGGAGGAGATGGCAACGGTGGAAAGCCTTGAAGGCACATGGTATGGCGATGCATACGACCGCTATGGCCTCTTTGGGCAGACGCCAACGGTGATGGCCCATTGCGTCTATACCGAGGGAAGCGAACTCGATTTGATGAGGCAGCGAGGTGTGATGGTGGCCCATTGCCCCACATCTAATCTCAATGTGTCGACCGGCATTGCACCCATCCGCCGTTTTCTCGACGAAGGGATACGAGTAGGACTTGGCAGCGACATCAGCGGCGGTCACGACTTAAGCATGTTACGTACTATGGTATATGCCATACAGGTTAGCAAGGTACGCTACCAGCAGGACCATTCCCAGTTGCCGCTCACCCTATCCGAGGCATTTTGGATGGCTACCAAATCGGGAGGCAGTTTTTTTGGCCGTGTGGGAAGCTTCGAGCCGGGTTACGATTTCGATGCCCTTGTCATCGACGACAGCGACCTACGCTTAGCTTCACATCCTTGCGGCACAAAAAGCGACCGCTATTCGCTTCAGGAGCGGCTCGAACGATATATCTATCTTGGCGACGACCGTCATATTGTACATCGTTTTTGTTGCGGAAAAGAGATAATGAAGCCGTAATTAAAAAAATATTCGTATTTTTGCACTCGCAAAAGATACGCAGGGGTACTTGCTAACCCCCTTTAACAAAACAAGAAACATGACAAAAAAAGATTCAATAATCATCTATTCTGGTGGTTTGGATTCCACCACATTGCTATATGACGAGAAGGAGCGCATCGCCTTGGCGGTCACCTTCAACTATGGCAGCAACCATGCCGAACGTGAAATAGAATGCGCAAGGCATCATTGTGAGCTCCTTGCTGTGGAGCATCTTGTGATAGACCTCGCCTTCATGAAAGATTATTTCAACTCGTCGCTACTCAGCGGTGCTGACGACATACCGTCGGGCAACTACAATGAGGCCAACATGAAGAGTACCGTCGTGCCCTTCCGCAACGGCATCATGCTCTCTGTGGCATGCGGGTTGGCCGAAGACAGAGGCCTCAAGCGAGTCCTTATCGCCAACCATAGTGGCGACCATGCCATCTATCCCGATTGCACTCCTGGCTTCATAGCCAATATGGATGGAGCCATGACGGCCGGCACATACAATGGCGTTCGACTTGTGGCGCCATACACCAACATCACGAAAGCCGACATTGTGCGTCGTGGTGCCGAATTGGGCATAGATTTTGGCTGGACATACTCCTGCTATCGCGGCACCGAGCAGCATTGCGGCACCTGCGGCACCTGTACCGAGCGCCGTGAAGCTTTTCGCGAAGCTGGCATTCCCGACCCGACACAATATGAGAATCAGTAATTTGGCCTTCGGCCGTTTCAAGTTTTAATACTCAATTCTCAATTTTCAATTCTCAATTCCCTAAACATTTGGTTAATCAATCACATCGTTACATATCTTTTTTAATTATAAGCTAAATGTATTACGTCACCAAACATATAGAAGTATCGGGGGCACATCGTCTGGAATTGGATTACCCCAGCAAGTGTACCCAACTGCATGGCCACAATTGGCAGATAACCATCCATTGCAAAAGCCGCGAGCTTGATGCCAATGGTATGGTTGTCGATTTTTCGAAAATCAAGAGCTGCATAACCGACAAGCTCGACCACCAAATCATCAACGACATTATTGGTTGCAATCCAACTGCTGAGAATATTGCCCGTTGGTGTCAGCAGCAAGTGCCCAACTGCTATCGCGTCGATGTTCAGGAAACTACCGGAAACACGGCGACCTACGAGATTGACGAGTGACCATGACTATGAAAGTTAACGAGATATTTTATTCGTTACAAGGTGAGGGATACTATAGCGGAACCCCGTCGGTGTTTGTGCGTCTTAGTGGCTGCAACTTGCGATGCCCATTCTGCGACACAAAGCATGAATCGGGTGTTGCTATGACTGAGGACGAAATTGCTCTTGAAGTTGCTAAATATCCGTCACGGCATGTGGTCGTCACGGGCGGAGAACCGGCGTTGCAACTCACAGATACCCTTGTTGACAAGCTTCATCATTTAGGCAAATATGTCGCCGTTGAGACCAATGGAACCCATCCCTTGCCCGAGAATGTCGATTGGGTTACTCTTTCGCCCAAGCATGCCTTTGTTGGTGCCGAAGCCACACCAGTAATAACTCGAGCAGACGAAATAAAAGTCGTATATGATGGTATCCACGACCCTTCCTCGCAGTATCAGAGCCTCGCTGTTGATACCCCTGAGCACCTTTTTCTTCAGCCTTGCGATACGGGTGACCCCACTCGCAATGCCGCTATTGTGGAGGCGGCAATAGATTACATCAAGCAAAACCCTCAATGGCGCCTCTCGCTGCAGATTCATAAAATTCTAAACATAAGGTAACAATAATTAAGCCAGGACGACGTTATAGTTTCAAGGTGCAAGGTCCAGTGGACCGCGCAGAGCTGATTTGAGCGTAGGATGTTTCAAGTTTAATTTTCAATTTTCAATTTTCAATTCTCAACTCTCCTTTATCTTTTGATTATCATTTAACTCTTAATAAAGATTCAAACTATGAAAAAAATTTCACTATTTGTTATTGCGTTAGTCGCCTTCGTTTTCTGTTCGCAGGCACAGAAAAACTACGTTAAGCATAACCCCACCAAGCGCAACATTGGTTACCGGATGGCCATTGAGCCACAGTTTGCCGATGTGGCAGTCGACTTTTCCGAGGGCATTGCAGGTGTCTTTATGAAATATGGCCAAGGCGTTACCAATATCGATACTTCGGGAAATCCGATCTCGCCCGAAACCTACCCCAATGTACGCCCTTTCAGCAACGGCCTTGCCGCAGTTGAGAAAGACCAGAAGTGGGGTTATATCAACAAAGAAGGCAAGGTGGTTATTCCTTTCGAATATGTTCTTGCAAACGATTTTAGCGATGGCTTAGGTCTTGTGAATATTGATGTTTTTGGCGATGACCAATATTATAGAAGGGCATACATAGATAGTAAGGGCAGAGCTTTAGGCGCTCAAATTAAGGGTGTTGCCAATAATTTTAGCGAGGGATATGCAGCCATTCAGGGAAAGGACAACACATGGACGATTATCAACAGCAAATATGTCGCCACCTCTCCCCGTCTTCTTTTCGACGAAATCGGAGAGTTCCATGAGGGAGTGGCAAGAGTGAAACTTGGCAACAACTATGGCTTTATCGACACCCTCGGCAAAGTTGTGATACCGATTCAACCTTTAGCTTTTGGTTTGCGTTTCTATGAGGGCTATTGCCTTGTCATGATTGATGGTAAGTACGGCTACATGGACAAGTTTGGCAAAATCGTGCTTCCCTGCAAGTACACTTATGCCGAGAACTTCTCGTGCGGACGTGCCGTTGTGAGCGAATCCACCAAGCGTTCAGAAGGCTCTGGTGCTATTGTTGGGGGCTTTGGCGTTATCGACCACGACGGCAACTATGTTGTCAAGCCGGATAAATTTGAATTTATTGTTGGCCCGTTTTCCGATGGCTTCGCCATTGTTGGCTCAGACGAAGGCAAGGTGGGTTATATCGACATCAACGGCAAGGTTATGATTCCGATGATATACGATCAGGCACGCCCGTTCCATAACGGCTTTGGAGCTGTAAAGGTCGACGGCAAGTGGGGTTTCCTCCAGATAACCGACGAAGTATACCGTGAAGCATACGGCTATTGATATTTTGTGGCATACCACAGTATAACAAACGGGATGGAAACTTCCATCCCGTTTGTTGTTTATTAAGCGTCGAAAGATATGACTTTCTGGTTTTCTGATTTGGTTTTGAGCATGAAGATTTGGGCTCAAATCTTCTCGGCCATCTGCTTGCCGGCATCGAAAGCCTTCTGGAGGTCCTCCTCCCAATGGGTGTCACGATATTGGCGTTTGGCTTCCTCGGAGAAGGCACCCAGCTCGAACCGAGAGTAGTCTTTCACTTGATATGTGTTGTAAGCTACGATATGTTCGGGTTTGCCAAGGGCATTGGCGATGCAGAATTCCATAGAGCCATAGCCGTTGCTGTTGTTTCTCTCGGGCGTTCCGTTCATGGTTTCTATCATTACCACGGGCATACGCTTGGGAGCCGTCATGCTGTAGTCGTTGTAGGAGAGCCAGGGGAATGCCAAACGCTCGAGGAAGGTGCGCATCTGACCCGTCACATCACCGAAATAGATGGGCGAACCCAGCACCAATCCGTCGGCTTGGGCAATCTCTTCCAGGATGGGGGTTAGGGCATCCTTGAACTTGCAGATGTTCGAAGCCTTGCCCTTGATTTTGCATGCCATGCACGACATGCAGCCTTTGTAGTCAAGGCCGTAGAGGCGTATCGTCTTGACCTCTATGTCGTTGCCGACAGAGCTTGCGCCTTCGGCGAATTTTTTAAGCATCGAGGCCGTATTGAAATCTTTGCGAGGGCCTCCGTCAATAATGATGATTTTCTTCATGATAATCAAAGTGTGCGGCATACTCAAAATAGATGGAAAAGCATCCATTTGAGTATTCATAATTTCCTTTAACTCTGTTAGTTTAATGCTATTCCTTGTTTGACTTAATGATGCAAATATAAGGTTTTTATGGCACAGGGGGGATTTTCCGTGGATGGGGCCATACCAGGGCGCTAGCCAAAGATTCCAGAAGCCAAGAGAGATCATTTTTTGTATGT
>CADBOG010000014.1 GCA_902796265.1 uncultured Bacteroidota bacterium | reverse complement strand
TATGTCATTATGGGAGAGTTGGGTCTTGACGGGTCGCTACGTCCAATAAAAGGTGCGTTGCCTATCGCCATAGAGGCACGCCGTCGCAAATGCAAAGGCTTTATTCTTCCTGCTGCTAATGCACGAGAGGCTGCAATCGTCAATAACTTAGAGGTTTATGGTGCTAATACCCTTAAGGAGGTCATCGATTTCTTCAACGGCAAAAAAAGCATTGAGCCCACAATAGTGGACACACGGGCAGAGTTTGCCAACTCGTTGAATAACTACGAGTTTGATTTCGCAGACGTAAAAGGTCAGTCGGATGTTAAACGTGCTCTGGAGATTGCAGCTGCAGGTTCACATAATGTGATATTGGTTGGACCTCCAGGAAGCGGAAAAACCATGTTGGCAAAAAGAATGCCAAGCATCCTGCCACCACTATCGCTAAGCGAGTCACTTGAAACCACACAGATATACTCCGTTGCCGGCAAGATGCGAAAGGAGGATTCGCTGATTTCAATCCGACCTTTCCGTTCGCCGCATCATACTGTCTCTGACGCTGGCCTTTGCGGAGGTGGCACAAATCCTGCACCAGGGGAGATAAGTCTCGCCCACAATGGTGTACTCTTTCTCGATGAACTACCTGAATTTAAGCGCACTGCACTTGAAGTACTACGACAACCCATGGAGGAGCGCCGCATAACAATTAGCCGCGCGAAACAGACAATAGAATACCCTGCATCGTTCATGCTTATAGCAGCAATGAACCCTTGTCCATGTGGATATTACAACCATCCGACAATAGAATGCACTTGTCCTGCCGGTGCCGCTCGACGATACATGAATAAGGTCAGCGGACCTTTAATGGATCGAATCGACCTGCATATAGAGGTGACGCCCGTGCCTGTCACGGATTTAGGCAGCATGAGTCCTGCAGAGAGCAGCTCAGAAATACGGAAACGTGTCATGGCTGCAAGGGCTATACAGACAGAGCGATTCAAAGGCAATCCTGGTGTACATTGCAATGCGCAGATGACCAGCAAGTTGACCAGACAGCATTGCGTTTTGACTGAAGAATGCAGAAAGATTATGGAACAGGCAATGGAGCGTCTAGGTCTTTCGGCTCGTGCCTACGACCGCATACTTCGAGTGAGTCGTACTATCGCAGATCTTGACAACAGTGCTGACATTCAGCCTATACATCTGCAGGAGGCAATTACATATAGGTCACTAGATAGAGACTCATGGGGGAGATAACGAGTTGGTGATGAGTGATTGGTGATGCATGATGAGTGATTGGTGATTTGTGTTTACAGTAACATATTATAAATACAGCAACATATTATGAATAACATTATTATTGCTCTTACACTTGCATATTTTGGGCTTACAGGTCCTGTGTCTGAGGTTACACAATATGGTCTTTACGATTATGACAAGATCACATACCGATTTGATATACAAGGTCGACTAATAGAATATGAGGAATATGGACACCCATTTGCAGGAGATGGTGGTTGCGTGTACCGAACAGTGGCTCACTATAAATACAGCTATAACAACAAGGATTCTATGATAGTGATCTATAGCTATCAAGAAGACTTAAACTATGACTATGGTGATGGTGATACTGTACATATTCTCTACCCATCGCGGATAGCTTCCGATACGCTCTATAGCCATTCAGAGCCAGAGGCTGGAGGCAAAACAAATTGTTATCATATTTGGCGACAAAAAGACAATAATTATGTAGCAGCGAGGTATGATGCCTACGGCAACTGGATAGAAAGAGTCATTGCTGACGAAGATGACTACACACGTGCTGACATAAAGGTGAGGCAGATAAGCTACTATCGTGATATAGAGCTCATGGGGCTCTCGACAGGAGTGCGTACAGTAAAGAATTATAAAACCGAAGAGGGAAAGTTGTGGTGGAATCTTTACACCTTCGACAGAGAAGGGTATCTGACACACTTTGAGAGCTTTGTTGACAACACAGCACTTTATGAATGGACAAAGGGCGACTCAAGCGATGCTGATGTTGCAGCCTCATCACTTATCTCTATAGACACAAACAGTGCACGCACAATAACTTATTGGGGTCCTAAATATGAAGTGGAATCAATTCCGGAACTGCCTAAAGGATGCAATGAGGAAACGGCTTTTGGCTTAATGTTCAATTACAAAGGATATCTGTTCTCTGGTAGCCTCTACCCTATTAATAATAACAGATGGATAGTATTGTCTTATTGGTGTATAGATGAAGATGATTTATTTTCTGTAGAAGACGAATTCGGCAACGAGATTCCGTCAAGTGCTCTATACAAAGATCCTTTCAAAGGGATCCGTTATCCTGTAATCACCACCGACTCAATTTATTTTTCGACAAGAAACTATGGTGGACAGACAATCAAATTCTACAAGTCAGCGCAAGGGAACCAGGTTAATGGTACAATCAACCATGAATGCGACCTATGGGTTACCGATGCTGATGTTAAGAGCCGAAGAGTGAATTGCTACACAAACCCCGATGACGATACTTGGGGCGAACCTCAAAACGAAGAAGAACGTGAATGGAAACATCCATTCAAGAAGATTAACGGTTGGATAGAAGAAAGATGGATTTGTGCTAATCCATTGACAACGTGTCCTTAGTATGGGTTGCTGTTTCAGGGTTCCAAGTTTCAGGGTTCTGGTACTTTCTGCTGTAGTAGATTAGCGGTTTTCGAATTCTTCGAGAACAATAGTGGCTTCTTCCCAAGCCGACATACGTTCTTCCAACTTGTCTTTTAAGGATTGGTATTCAGCATAGAAGGTGGCGTCGGAAGCAACTGACACATCAGCAGAAGCCAGCTTTGCCTCCTTCTCAGCAATTTGTGATTCCAAGTCAGATATATCGTTCTCAATCTTTTCCACATTGCTGCGAAGCTTGCGCAGTTCGCGTTCACGTTCCTTTGATTGCTGGTAATTAAGCTTGTTTTGGGAAACAGTTTGCGGTGCGGAAGCCTGTTGTTTTTTTACCGTCTCCAAATCCTTCAGATGTTCAAGTCGACGTTGCTCAAGAAACTCGAAGATGTCGCCTTTGAATTCATGTACACCACCATCGCGAAATTCATAGAGAGAGTCGGTTAGACCTTGAAGGAAATCGCGGTCGTGAGAGACGACAATCAGAGTGCCTTTATATTGCAACAGAGCATTCTTTAGAACATCCTTCGAGTCCATATCAAGATGGTTTGTTGGCTCGTCTAGGACAAGCAAGTTGCTGGGAGTAAGCAGTAATTTGGCGAGAGCCAATCGTGCCTTTTCTCCACCAGATAGCACCTTGACCTTTTTGTCTATGTCATCGTCATCGAAAAGGAATGAGCCAAGAATGTTACGTATTTTTGGACGAATGTCACCCACAGCAGCATCATCGATTGTCTCGAAGACAGTCTTTTCGCCATTCAGCATAGCAGCTTGGTTTTGTGCGTAGTAGCCAATCTGTACGCCTTGACCTATCCTAAAGTTTCCAGTATAGTCATTAAGCTCACCAACGATGATTTTTGCCATTGTCGACTTGCCCTCACCATTGCGACCAACAAACGCAAGCTTACTGCCTGAGGTGACTATATAATCAACAGCATCAAAGACCTGATTGTCGCCATAAGCCTTGCCCAAGTGATTAGCTTCGAGCACAATCTTTCCGCTGTGAGGAGCTGGAGGGAACTGAAATCGGATACTTTCAGTAGAGACCTCGTCAACCTTGATTTCCTCCATGCGTTCGAGCATCTTGATGCGCGACTGCACCTGTTTCGACTTGGTGGCCTTGTAGCGGAAACGTTCTATAAAAGCCTCTATCTGCGCCACCTGACGCTGCTGATTGGTAAGTGATGCCATCTGAGAGGCACGACGTTCCTGCATCTGAACAACATATTCGGAATAGGAAACCTTATAATCATATATACGGCCAGCGGTTATCTCGATAGTGCGCTTGGTAATATTGTCTAGGAACGTGCGGTCGTGAGACACAAGTACAACAGCACCAGAATAGGTAGAAAGATAGTTCTCTAGCCACTGTATAGATTCAATATCGAGATGATTGGTAGGCTCGTCAAGAAGGAGGAAGTCAGGATGTTTAAGAAGCAACTTAGCTAATTCGACACGCATCTGCCAACCACCGCTGAACTCACCCACAAGACGCCCAAAATCACTATGGCGGAATCCCAAACCCAATAGAATCTTTTCAGCCTGTTCTTGACGTCCGTTGCCTCCAAGCATCGATATCTGTTCAGTAACATCGTGCAAACGAGAGAGCAAGCGCTCATAATCTGGGGATTCGTAATCTGTACGTTCGGCAACCTCAGTAGAGAGACGTTCC
>CADBOG010000013.1 GCA_902796265.1 uncultured Bacteroidota bacterium | reverse complement strand
CAAGTTCAAAGTGGGGGTTTTGACTTGGGATATACTTGGGTATATGTGTTCAACTACTGTTCTGCTACGGTTCAACTACTTGGGTAGAGCTATTCTTCTTATGGCTTAGTATCTGTGTCAAACAGACCTCGGGGTGCACCTCTGCCGATTGGATAGAGCGTCACCGTCTCCACGAAGCCTTGAGACTGCTCCGCGTCGGCAAAATCACAGTTAAAGAAATTGCCTCCCAACTCGGCTTCCCCAACCAATCAACTTTCGGCACATGGTTCAAGCGCCTAACTGGCAATAGTCCTAGCCAAATGGCAAAGTAAAGATGACCATCTTGGCTTCAATAGTTAGAAATCTCAATCAAAAATCTCTCTCTTCTTTACAAAGACGAGATAAATTTTCCTTTTTTTTATTTTGAAAACGACACTTTTTTAAAGATTTTTGAAAGGTATGAATATTTTTATTATATTGACATATAGCATAATAAAAATTATTTTGAAGAAAATTTTAGTTTATATCATAAACTTGTTTATCTTTGCACCGTCATTTCAAAAGTGCGCACCAAATAGTAAATGACAAAAGAAGTAAAACATTAAAATGTATCAGTCATGGATAACACAAATGAACAAACCAGAGAAATGACAGCTCAAGAGAGCCTGTCGCTCATCACCGAAACTCTCAACAATACCCGCAAAGAAATCACTCGCAACAGCGGGAAATACTTCATTTTTTGGGGCATATTGCTCACCATCTTTTCACTATTGATATACCTGCTTTGCAAATTCACCGACAAAGATGCCTGGAATTGGCTCTGGTTTGCGATGCCAGCCATTGGAATCCCAACCGAGAGGTTTTTGCATGGCAAGGAAGGAAGCGAACAGGTGCGTAACGATGTCAGCCGCTTTGTCAGCGGTATCTGGTCAACCTTCGGCTTTTTTGCCTGTGCAGTAGGTGCATTCACGCTCATCTACACTCAAGTGTCATCAAACTTTTTTAGACTTATTTCCGCAGTTAATGGATTGACAGCAGAATTGGTTCTCCTTTTCGGCTTGGCAGAATGCATCACCGGAGTCGCTCTCAAAAACTGGGTTATCAAAACTGCCGGTTTTATTACTGGCATCGGTGGTTTGGCAATCTATTATGTCGTGGGGTCAGGTTGGGAACCTTTGCTCATTTTCACCTTTGCAGGCTTGGTGCTGATGGCTACAGGTTTGATTGTCAAAATCCAATACAAATAGACTATGTTTCCGAAACTTGACCCTCTTCTGCACTCTGAATTGCGGCTCGCCATCATATCCATCCTTGCAGGTGTTGAGGAAGCTGATTTCAACTACCTCAAGGAACAAACGGGTGCCAGTTCAGGCAACTTGAGTGTGCAGATTGACAAACTTGCAGAAGCTGGTTACATCTCTATCGAGAAAGGCTTCAAGGGGAAAATGCCTCGCACCACATGCAAGATTACATCTTCGGGGATGGAAGCTTTCAGGAGTTATGTGAAAGCCTTGAAGAAATACCTCGTCGCCGGAAAATGATAATATCCAAACACAACCACATTTTTTATTGTACAAATAATAATAATACATATTTCTGCGTTCTCCATAGTTGTACACCTATTTCTGAGCCACTTTATCAAAGTAAAGTTCACTATTAATAGTTCATATTCTAATGAAAACAATGTCATACAATAGATTGACCATCGTATTGATGCTGTTTGCTGTTACGTCGTGTGTCAGAACCGTTAATCCACCCGAACCCTATGGGGCTTGTCCTACACCGCAGCAGGTGGAATGGCAGAAGATGGAGATGAACATGTTTTGTCATTTTGGACCTAACACATTCAGCGACAAAGAATGGGGCGATGGTACCGAGGTGGAGGATCTTTTCTACCCTACGGATATGGATTGCTGTCAATGGGCAAAAGTTGCCAAGCAAAGCGGCATGGGTGGCATAATAATCACTGCAAAGCATCACGACGGTTTCTGCCTTTGGCCAAATCCGCAGAGCAGTCACACTGTAGCTCAGAGCAGTTGGAAAAACGGGAAAGGCGACGTGCTGGCTGAACTGAGTCGTGCCTGTACTGAGGCCGGAATCGGGATGGGGCTATACATATCGCCATGGGACCGTAATGCACCGACCTATGGTAGTGACGCATACAATGAAACATTTAGGCTGACACTTGAGGATGCTCTGTCTCGTTATGGTACAGGTGACACTCATACGCTTTTTGAGCAGTGGTTCGATGGTGCCAATGGTGAAGGACCTAACGGGAAACGACAGAATTATGACTGGAACCTGTTCAACAGTACGGTAAACCGCTTACAGCCCACGGCGGTAATATTCAGCGATGTGGGTCCAGGATGCCGATGGGTGGGCAACGAGAGTGGATCAGCAGGTGAAACATGCTGGTCAACAATAAACACCGACGGTTATGCCCCTGGTTCTCAAGCACCATCTACCGACACATTGAATCAAGGATGCCGTGGGGGGAAGCAATGGGTTCCTGCCGAATGCGATGTGAGTATTCGCCATGGCTGGTTTTACCACCCCAACGAAGTACCCAAGACTTTGAGCGAGCTCTTGCAGATATACTACAATAGCGTGGGTCGCAATGCATTACTTCTGCTCAATGTGCCTCCAGACCGAAGAGGGCGTATTGCCGCCATCGACTCATTGCGGCTAATGGAACTGCGCAGAGCTCTTGATTCCATATTCAGCAACGACCTTGCGAGACAAGCCGAAGTAGATGTCACCAACCAACGTGGAGGAAAGCGCTGTAAAAACTTCGATTCCAAGAATATGCTTGATGGCAATTTCGACAGTTATTGGGCCACCGATGACACTGTTCTCACTCCAACCATAACTTTGACTTTCAAGAAACCTGTCACTTTCAACCGAGTAATGCTACAAGAATTTATTCCTTTAGGGCAGCGAATAGCGTCGTTTCATGTCGACATAAAACAAACCGACGGGGAGTGGAAGCGACTAGTCTCGGCAACCACAATAGGATACAAGCGTATATTACTTACCCCCATGGTTACCACCACGGCGTTACGTATCGTCATAGATGAGGCTGACGCCTGTCCTACCCTAAGTAATGTTTCTCTGTTTTTAGACAATATTACACAGAAATGACAATCTGACATTTCGTTAGCTCGCCATTTATTTTATGCACTTGAGCCAGTCGAAGGATTGGATGAAGGACTTCTGGTCGGGCATATTTTCAAGCTTGTAGGCCGAGCGCTCGAAGGGGATCTCATAGTAGGCGCGACTGGTGTTGCGGTATCGGACTATGCCGTAAAGCCAGAAGACGAGATAAAGCAAATAGAATGGTATCAAGAGCAGGGCAAGCTGCTGCCACAGATGGACAGTCTCATGGCGGATTTCCGTTGGAGTCAACGTCTTGCCCGTGTAAAAGACAAAGGGGAAAATTGTTATTGCATGATAGCCACGGGGCGGAAAAATGCTAGTATGGACAAGGATGGGTTTCATTGGACGCTGACTGTTAAGTATTTTTGCAATGCCTGATGACAAACAACGCTATTGGTAGCACTTATTTCGGCAATGCAAAAATACATATTTTTTTTGAAGGCTCAGAGTTATTTCATTTTTTTTCGTAAATTTGCAAATTGAAAGGGAATGACGAGAAAAGGGAGATAGCATTGTTTCAACTCTTTAGCGTTTTCATTTAGGATTCGATGCGTAGAAATGATGTTTGAAAAAGTGATGGAGTGTGACGGTATGGAACCATAAAACAAACTAACTAATATCTACTACTATGATCTCACAGAAGCAAAAAATGAAGATGCAGCAGAAGCTCACGCCTCAACAGCTGCTGCTGATGCAACTACTACAGTTGCCGGTTACGAGCCTTGAGCAACGCATCAAGGACGAAGTGGAGAAAAACCCCATCCTCGAGGTGGAATCGACCGGTGTAGATGATGACAGTAACGAATGGGCAGAGGCTCCCGAGGCGGAAATCGACGACAAAGATGGCGAGGTGGAGGATGATTTCAGGGGTATAGATGTCGACGAGTTTTTCGGAGACGACGACTATAGCTACCGCGAGCGGCTCGAGAAAGACCGCAACGAGGATGAACGCACGTTTGATTTCTCGGACAGCAAGACCTTCAGCGAGTCGCTGACCGAACAACTATCGATGCTAGGACTTAACGAGAGGGAGCGGACCATTGCCGTTGAAATTATCGGCAGCATTGATGCCTCTGGATACTTGGGCCGCGACCTGCAAATAATTGCCAACGACATGGCTTTCCGTTCGGGCATCGAGGTGAGCGACACCGAGATGGAGGAGATGCTTCGAGTTGTGCAAAGTCTCGACCCCGCAGGTGTAGGTGCACGTAACCTGCAAGAATGCCTCTCGTTGCAGCTTCACCGCATCGAGCCTAAAAAGATGGCACAAAAGATTGCAAAAGAGATCGTGGACAATTATTTTGCACAACTGTCGAACAAGAAATACGACGCCATAATGGCAGAGCTGATGATTAACGAAAACGAGTTGAATGAGGCTCTCGATATCATCAGGCATCTTAATCCCAAGCCAGGCTGGGGTTCGGGCGACGAGAGCCGGGGAAGCCAGTATATCATACCCGACTTCATCGTGAGCCGCGAGGGTGGAAACCTGAGCTTTGTCCTCAACGACCGCAACAATCCACAGCTGCACCTCAGCCAAGAATATGTAGAGATGATGAAACAGCTGGCAGGCCGTAAGCAGCTGAGTGCCAAAGAACGGGAAACACTACAGTTCATTAAAAGCAAGACAGAGAGCGCACAATGGTTTATCGACACTTTGCAGCAAAGGCAGCAGACGCTGACGGTCACGATGACTGCCATAATGGAACGCCAAAGCGATTATTTCTTAAGCGGAAACCCTACCGACCTCAAGCCCATGAGACTGAAAGACATCTCGGCTGTAACTGGATATGACGAATCGACGATATCGAGAGTCGCCAACCAAAAATATGTACAAACAGAATTCGGTACATTCCTGCTCAAGGAGCTTTTCTCTAAGGCTGTATCGACCGACGACGGGGAAGAAACAGTGATGCAGCATGTGAAGGAAGTGATGCGCGAGATTGTCGACAACGAAGACAAGAGCAAGCCCCTAACCGACGAGGCGCTGATGGAGAAAATGAAGGAAAAGGGATTCCCGATGTCGAGAAGGACGGTAACGAAATACCGCGAAAGTATGGGTATAGCTGTGGCTAGGCTGAGGAAGGAAATATGACAGATTGACATTGAAAGAGAGATTCCAAAAGATTATTGTACTGCTATTTTGTGTCGTGCTGGCTTGTGTGGCAAAGGCGCAAGGGGACAGTGTGCGTTATTATAAAGAGGGAGGAAGGGAGCCGCTGATGTGGCAGCTGTTCTACCACGACGGAATGGATGGGACGAAGGTGAGATTGAGGGACTTGAAGTTCGACTCGTTGCCCGACGAGGTGAATCTCAAGCTGATAAAAGACAGCTCGGAGTTCTGTTTCCCGATGAAGAACATCATAACGTCGCCCTACGGATGGAGAGTACGATGGGACCGCCCCCATAGGGGTGTGGACATATTGCTGAGGACAGGAGACCCCGTGAGAGCCTGTTTTCCTGGAGTGGTCAGGATAGCGAGACTGATGAGCGGATACGGTTATTGTGTAGTGCTGAGGCACGAGAACGGATTGGAGACCTTGTACGGACACATGTCGAAGATACTGGTCAAGCCGAGACAAATCGTGAAAGCAGGCGACATCATTGGATTGGGTGGCAGCACAGGACGGTCGACAGGACCGCATCTGCACTTCGAGGTGAGGTTCCAATACGAGCCCTTCGACCCAGAATGGCTGCTGGATTTCAAGACCTACAAACTAAGAACACGAAGGTTACATCTGGACAAGACCTATTTCGGCATAAGTAGACCCAAAGGCAAGAAGGCACCAGAGTTCAAGGCCGACAAGAGCATCATAAAAGAAACCGTTGTGAGAGATAGGCCTCGTGAGGTGTACCACGAAGTAAAAAACGGGGACACCTACGAAAGACTGGCAATATCATACAGCACCACGGTGGAGAATATTAAAAGACTTAATCCAGGAATAAAGAAGCTTAAGGTGGGAATGAGATTGAGGGTAAGATAACGACTTTTAATAACAACATATAATGAAGAAAACAAATTTATCAGACTACAATCCGGCAGAGGTGCCGGCAGGAAATGAGTACGCTGTCGGAGTAGTCGTTGCCGAATGGAATAGAGAAATAACCGACGCATTGGCGCAAGGAGCCTTAGACACATTGCGCGAGCATGGAGTAAAGGAAGAGAACATTCGGCTTGTGCATGTGCCCGGAAGCTTCGAGCTGACCACAGGGGCAGACCTCATGCTGAAGAATGACAAGGAACTTGATGCCGTCATCTGCATTGGATGCGTGATACAAGGTGAGACAAGACATTTCGACTTCATCTGTGAGGCAGTGTCGCAAGGCATCACCAATGTGGCATTGAAACACGAAAAACCTGTCATCTTCAGCCTACTGACCACCAACAATATGCAGCAAGCTCTAGACAGAGCTGGAGGACGGCACGGGAACAAAGGTGTAGAAGGAGCCGTTACGGCACTAAAGATGATAAAGATGCAGAAAGAGTTGGAGAATTAGTAATCCGTAAAGAGAGGAGTGATGAAACCAAAGATAGTTTTTATGGGGACGCCAGAGTTTGCTGTGGCGTCGTTAGATGCCATTATAGAAGCCGGTTATGAAGTTGGAGCCGTAGTCACAGTACCCGACAAAAAAAGCGGAAGAGGCATGAAAGTAACCTTTTCGGCTGTGAAAGAATATGCATTATCGCATGGGCTAACCATATTGCAGCCAGAAAGACTTCGTGATGAGGAATTCATAGAAGAGTTGAAATCCGTGGGAGCCGATATCTTCGTGGTTGTAGCTTTCAGGATGCTGCCTCAAGTTGTATGGGGTATGCCGAAGATGGGGACATTCAACCTTCACGCCTCCCTCCTACCCCAATACCGAGGTGCAGCACCCATCAATTGGGCTATTATCAACGGAGAGACAGAGACTGGCGTAACCACTTTTTTGCTGAACGAGAAGATAGACGAAGGACGCATACTGATGCAGGCGACAACGCCAATCAGCACCAGCGACAATGCAGGAACGCTGCACGACCGCCTGGCCAAGATGGGAAGGAGCATCGTTGTGGAAACCCTCAAGGGTCTTTCGGATGGCACCTTGGAGCCACAACTGCAAAAAGAGAGCGAACCACTGAAACCAGCACCGAAAATCTTCAAACCCGACTGCGTCATCGACTGGCATAAAAGCGGAAAAGAGATATTCGATTTTGTGCGTGGATTGTCGCCCTATCCGGCAGCCACCACATCGATGAAGGACGAGAAAGACGGCATTGTGGATATGAAAATATTCGAAGTAAATTACGAAATATGCGAGCACAAAGAGCCTATAGGAAGCATAATTACCGATAACAAGAAGATGCTAAAAATTGCAGTAAAAGACGGATTTTTAGTAATTTTGTCACTTCAAATCAGCGGAAAGAAAAGAATTACAATAAATGAATTTTTGAGAGGATACATTGTATCACATTGGAAACTAAACATTTAGAACAATAGTAATTTTTTTAACATATTTTTTTTAAAAAAAATATTGTGTATTAAAAAAAAACGCATATATTTGCAGCGTCAAAAAGTATTGTTTAACCCTCAAATTCACCGACATGAACAAAACCGAATTAATTGCTGCTCTCGCCAAGAAAGCAGACATGACAAAAGTTGACGCTGCTAAAGCATTCAACGCTCTCCTCGAAGTCACAAAGGAAGAGATGAAAAAGAAAGACGGTAAGATTTCCGTTATTGGTTTCGGCACCTTCTATATGCAGCAGCGTCCGAAACGCAACGGCAAGAACCCGCAGACCGGCAAGAAGATGGTCATTCCCGCAAAGAAAGTCTTCAAATTCAGAGCAAGCAAGAAGTTCTAACCACATTGACTTCGAAGTTAAAACCAAAGCACCTCAACGAGGTGCTTTTTTTATTAGATTCTTGGTATATGAATAAATACGCAGGAAAGCCCGTTCTGGATTCGCATGTTTTCTGTTCAAGAGAAGAAGCGGTCTTCGAAAGAGAGCAGGTAGAGACGTGAGGTGGCACGAGTGAGAGCCGTGTAGAGCCATCGAAGATATTCGCGAGATAGCATATCGTCGGTAAGGAAACCACGATCCACAAAAACGACAGGCCACTGTCCGCCTTGAGTCTTATGGCAAGTGAGAGCATAAGCAAACTTGACTTGAAGCGCATTGTAATATGGATTTGAGCGGACAGCATTGAGACGCTCAGCCTTTGTTGGGAGGTCAGCATAATCAGCCATAACCTCGGAGAAGAGGCGCTGGGATTCGTCATGGGTGAGCGATGGCGATTCGGAGTAGAGTGTTTCGAGCAAAAGTTTGCAATCGACGGGAAGCGTATCAGGATAATCGACAAAACGAAGAGTAACATCGACAAAGTGGAAGCCATAGAGTTCTTGAAAATTGCGGGCAGATTGGACCTCAACAATGTCGCCATTGGCGATGAAACCCATACTGCTATCCTCATCTAGCCAATGGTAGTTGTTCTTTACAACCATAAGGAAGTCGCCTGTGCCGATTTCGTCGTCACGGTAAAGGACACGGCTGCGTATAGCCTGATTGTAGAGGTTGGCCTGCTTGTTGCTGCGACAAACGAAGACGGCACTTTCAAGCCCTCCATCTGAGTATTCTCTATTGAGGACATCTTCGAGTTCAGAGCCATGAAGACGAACTATATCATCAAATCCCTTAGTACTAAAGAGTGGAAACTGAATCTCATCGAAATCCTCCATCTCGGAAATCTGGTTGCGGATAGAGGTAGCGTTGGCGAGGATTCCCGATAGTTTTTGTTGGCGCACCACTTCTGTCAGTTCTGCCTGATAGATGTTAAGATCAGCGAGAGCGGACATATAGTTGGCTGAAAGAGCAGGACTGTCAGTAGAACCAACCGGAGGGAGCTGTGCAGAGTCACCAATAAGCATAAGTCGACAATGGGAGCCATCGTTAACAAAATCAACCAAATCTTCGAGGAGGGAACTACGGGAGTTCTCTTCAGGATGAGCGCCTATCATCGATGCCTCATCAACAATGAAGAGAGTGTAGGAGAACTTGTTTTGTGCACGAACGGTACGGACAGCCCCAAAAGCATCAATGACCGACCGATAAATACGTTTATGTATTGTGTATGCATTTTGTCCAGAGTAACCTGAAAGCACTTTTGCTGCACGACCTGTAGGTGCAAGGAGCTGAGTGCGGATGCGAAGGTGCGGTGCAGCCTTGATGAGAGCAGAGACAAGCGAGGTCTTACCCGTACCGGCATAGCCTCTAAGGATGAATGCCGAGCGGGGGTTAGGGTCGAAGAGGAAGTCGACAATGGAATCGCACGCCCTCTGCTGATCCGCGGTAGGGTTGTGGGGAAAGAATGAGAATATAAGGGATTGAACGCGAGACAAAATGTGTGATTAATGATTAATAATATGATTGATGAATTGATGTGTGGGAAATTGAAAAAAGAGATTTGTTGCCCTTTTGGGGGAACAAATCTCTTTAGGAGAACGTTTGTGTTGTTTGTGTTGGAGTTCCTCTTATTGATTGTCGGGGAGCTGAGCGGCATCAGGGGCTTGCTGGCCGTTATTGTTGACAGCTTGAGCGGCCGAAGGCAACTCCATTTGGTCAGGATTGACAGCATTCTTCTGCGAGGAAGTCTTATTGCCGCCTCCGATAGAAATGGTGGCGATAAGGCTGAGAACCACGAGAGCAATGGCGAGGCCCCAAGTCAGTTTCTCGAGGAAGTCGGTGGTTTTACGGACACCCATAATCTGGTTAGGAGCTGCGAAGTTAGCAGCGAGTCCGCCGCCCTTGGAATTCTGAACCAAAACTACCAATGCCAACACGATGCTGACGATCAGGATAAGGATTACGATAAAGTTGTACATATACGGTTTTGATGTTTAATGTTTACAGATTAACGATTGATTGATGCTTATTTTTTTGCGTTTTCAAGTTTCATTTTTAATTCGGAAATACGAATTGCAAAAGTACTACTTTTTTCGGGATTACGAGAGATTAATTTTTCATATATGTCGATAGCGCGGTCAAAACGACCTTGTTTTTCGAAGATAACAGCCATAGTTTCAGTATTTAAGGAGTCGTCCGACTTAATACTCTTTTTCGCCAAATCTTCGACAGGAACAGTAGGAGAATCGCCCAATTCTTCGGGTTTGTAGTTGCCTGTTTCCAAGAATTTGGATAGAATAACACTTTTAGGAGCCGTTTTGAATGAGACCTCCTGATAGGAGTTGATTTCACGCATGATGTCGAAGGAGTCATTGTCGTCGGAGGTGAATTCTTGTTCTTTTGCCTGTTCGACCAGCTGCTTGGTTTTTAAATCGGCAGCCGACTGTATTTCGGTTAGCGATACATTGTCAAGATAGTTGGCAAAACGGTTGCCGTCAGTAAGATATAACGCCATTTTGGGCAAGAAACGCTGCTGCCAGTTGGAAGTGCCCGTAGCTTTGTCGCTAAGGATGTCCATCAATTGCAGGAGAGCGCAATATGGGAATCGGTTTTTCTCGGCCTGTATTTCGGACTTGTCGGTCATTGAATAACAGCAGAGGTCGCCAAGTTTCAGATTGAAGGCAGATTTATCCACGGTGAGTATTTTGTTTACAGATTAATGATAAGGGATTTGGAATCAAGGATGGCAATAAAATAGAGTTATACGATTATGATAATTATCAAATTGTACGAATTATGAAAAAAAGTTTGAGAATGCAAATGTACATACTTTTTTTTAATTAACAGCTCGAAAAGAAAAATAAATTTTTTATAAGTTGATTTACAATTATATAGTAATAAATTGCAAAAGTTTTAAACAAAAAAAGTTTGTATATTGTTTTTTTTGTGTACTTTTGCACTTCCAAAATTGAGAAAAAATGAAGAGAACATTTCAACCATCACGCAGAAAAAGAGCAAATAAGCACGGATTTCGTCAGAGAATGTCGACAGCAAATGGTCGCAAAGTTCTGGCAGCACGCCGCAGAAAAGGCAGAAAGAAATTGACCGTTTCAGACGAGCGATAAAAGGGTGCTGGTTCCTATCGAAAAGAGGGAGCTGATTTGCCAACAAAAGAGGAGAAGTATTGTGAGCAATACTTCTTTTTTTTTGAGGCTAATCAAACAATACTATAGTCGAGTAAACAAATCAATAGTCTGACTATAGAATTAGTTTGATTAGCTTACCTAGAAAATACACACAATCATGAGTAGATTGAAAAAAGAAATAATAATAGAAGATGTCACAGTTAGTGATGCTGGTGCTGAAGGCAATGCCATTGTCCGCGTTGACGGGATGGTTGTTTTTGTACCGTATGCTGTGCCTGGAGATGTGATAGACCTAAAGATTTTCAAGAAGAAGAAGAACTATGCCGAAGGGCGAGTCATTGCCCTGAAACAGGCATCTCCACTGAGAGTAGAGCCAACGTGCAGCCACTTCGGCAGCTGCGGAGGCTGCAAATGGCAGAGTATGAGTTATGATTCGCAGCTGAAATACAAGCAGCAGCAGGTGAAGGACAACCTTGAGCGTTTAGGCAGAATCGACACTTCACAGATGAGACCCATCTGTGGGTCAGACAGCATCTTTGAGTACCGAAACAAGCTAGAGTTTACTTTTTCCAACAAGCGATGGCTGGCCGCTGGCGAAGAACGCAAGGAAGGAAATCCCGGTGCCGTCGGATTCCATGTCCCACAAGTGTTCGACAAAGTGCTGCCTATCGATAAATGTTATCTGCAAAGAGAGCCTTCAAATGCCATTCGTATCTCGTTAAGGGATTATGCCATTGAGAATGGAATTCCTTTCTACGACATTAGGAATCATACAGGATATATGCGTAATGTGGTCATTAGAAACACTTCTACTGGCGAGCTGATGGTTATCGTCATTGTTGCTGAAGACCGGCACGAATGGCTTGAGCCAATGATGGAATACATGAGAGAAAAATTCCCGGAAATAACATCGCTAATGTACATCATAAACAACAAGATGAACGACAGCTACGGAGACTTGGAACCACATGTATGGAGCGGACAAGGATACATAACAGAAGAGATGCCCAGATTTAAAGGAGGAGAACCATTGCATTTCCGAATCAATCCAAAGTCATTCTACCAAACAAATTCCGAACAAGCATACAAACTGTACAGCTACGTTGCAGAATTCGCTGAACTTTCTGGAGATGAAACCGTGTATGACCTTTATACCGGCACCGGAACCATTGCTCAGTTTGTTGCAGACGGATGCCGTAAAGTGGTAGGAATAGAATATGTGGAAGAAGCCATTGTGGATGCACGCGAGAATGCCTCTGTAAACGGGTTCAATAACTGCATTTTCTATGCTGGCGATATGGCCAAGGTGCTGACAGACGAATTTGTTGAGGCTAATGGCAGACCCGATGTGGTGATAACAGACCCACCGCGAGCCGGTATGCACGAGAAGGTAGTAGAGCAACTGCTCAAGATGGAGCCCAGAAAAATTGTGTATGTAAGCTGCAATCCAGCAACACAAGCAAGAGACTTGGCACTGCTTTCAGGGAAGTACAAAGTAGGGCTGATTCAGCCAGTAGATATGTTCCCTCACACGCAACATGTAGAGAATGTTGTGGAACTGACAATAGTCGATTGAAACAGACAATTCCATCACAAGATTGATTATTATTCGTCATACTTTTTAACATATTAGGAAAACAATTATAAAAAAATAATAGCCAAAAAGGCTAGAATAAAAAATAATTATTATCTTTGCATGTTGATTATTTGACTTGAATGGGAGCGTTTGTTCGGTCAAATATCTTTATATCAGAATAATAAACAATAAAGTTAGTAATATAAAAACTATCAAGAAGATGAAAAAAAGAGTATTCTTCCTACTTGTAGCCGCATTGATTATGCCTTGGGCAATGAAAGCTCAGGTTAATTCTGCAGTACACATTGACAGCACACTTTCAAAATGTGACAGCTACACCTGGTCAGTCAATGGTCAGACTTACACAACAAGCGCTGTGGTCACTTACGTGTCGGGTGACACTCTCTACATTCTCGACCTCACCATCAATCAGAGTGTAACAAATACTATTACTGAGCCTATATCCGGTGGTTGTACCTACCAGTGGGGCAACAACACTTACACCGAAAACGGCACTTACACACAGACATTTACAGGGTCGAACGGATGTGACAGTACTGTAACTCTCACTTTGAACCTCACTTCTTCTGCAGCAGTAACATACGATGTAACAGCTTGCGACAACTACAGTTTCAAGGGAGAGACCTACAACACTTCTGGCACCTATAACATCACCGACGAATCGAATCCTTTGTGCGATTCCATTATCACGCTGAACTTGACCGTATTGCCAATCGCTACTATCCGTGAAGACATCACTGTGGTTGCCTGCGAGTCAACAGTTTGGAGATGGAGTCCCGAAGAATCATCAACTGTGATTAATCATAATTGCACCATCAACTCCAATGAGTATTCACAAAGCACTGCTGCCACTAGAAGACTATTCCACCCCCGTACAGCAGAGCGTTGCTTTGACAGCACGGTGTATGTCACCTTTAACATAAAACAGCACAAAAGAAACAATGTTACTGAGAGAGGATGCGACAGCTATACATTCCATTTCTCAATGCAGACATCAGACACCACCTCTATTGACACCACTCTCTATTTCACCTTCAGCAAAACCGACAGTATTCGTTTTGCTCATGCTGCCTCGAATGGTTGCGACTCGATAATCATCGCTAACATCACCATCAACAAGAGTCCCGTGATTACAATCAGCGGTGACCTCAGAGTTACTCCTGGTTCGAACTGCACACTCCGTGCTTCGAGCGATCAGGCCAATACTGTCTTCACATGGGCAGATGGCAGCCACGATACAGTTTACACACGCAACAATGTTACTGAGAACTTTGACACCTATGTCAACGGAAAGAACCCGTCATCAGGTTGCGAGCATACAAGTTATGTCACCGTACTCGCAAATGCTAGCATCAATTCGGCTGACGACAATGCAATCAATGTTTATCCCAATCCCACAAGCGGTGTCATCAACATCAACAGCAATGAGGTTGTAAAGAACATCACCGTATTCAACATGAACGGACAGCAGATGATAAATGCAAAGAACGTGAACAGCGTAGACCTAAGCGTACTGGCAAAAGGCACCTATGTTGTGCGTGTTGACCTTGAAAGCGGAAAGATTGCTACCAGAACTATCGTAGTTTCTAAATAACTATAATAGGTTTAATACAATTAAAAGCGTTCGGGAGAACCGAGCGCTTTTTTGTTTGGAGCGAATAATTGTGAGGGTGATGTACAAACAATTGTTACTATTACATGAGTGTGGATTAGCTCACAAGTATCTGGTTATATTACAGAATACCAACATAAGATACAGATTATTGGATTTTTATGAATAGAAGAAGAATATACATTATTGCCGTCATGGTGAGCCTGCTTATCTTAGGAGGATGCCGAGGAGTAAAGAGCACCAGAGAGGCAATAAAATTGAATGGAAAGGCTCAAGGAACCTACTATTCCATTATATATTATGATAAAGAGGGACGTGACCTGCAAGGGGAGATTGACTCGCTGCTCAAGGATTTCGATATGACGGCATCACTATGGGAAGACGAGTCGTTGATACGGCGCGTCAATGAGAACCGCGACAGCGTTGTTAACGAAGACTTTGTGAAGCTTGTAGAGATGTCGCAGGAGATGCATAAATATAGCAATGGAGCATTTGACTGCACCGTGGGGAAACTCGTTAATGCGTGGGGATTTGGTTTCTCGAAAAGAGAAGAGATGAGCGACAAGGTAATAGACAGCCTACGTCAGTATGTGGGAGTACAACCTATCATAATCAGAAATAATAGTGGGATAGCTATTGTCCGTAAAGCAACTCCAGAGAGCACTATTGACTTCAACGCTATTGCGCAAGGATATTCGACAGATATGGTGAGTCGTTTTTTGGAAAGCAAAGGGATAGAGAACTATCTTGTCGATATAGGAGGAGAGGTCTATGCCAAGGGGTGCAAGCCCGACAGCAGTTCATGGACGGTAGGCATAGAGCGACCCGCAGAGAACAAATACAGCAGTCCTGAGGTGGAAATGAGCATAGAATTGAGAGACCAATCGGTGGTGACCTCTGGCAACTACAGGAAGTATTACGAAAAAGATGGAGTGAGGTACTCACATACTATTGACCCCAAAACGGGACGACCCGTGGAGCATTCGCTACTAAGCGTGTCGGTTGTCGATAAGAGTGCATGGAGAGCAGATGCATTAGCAACGGCTTTCATGGTGATGGGATTAGAAAAAGCAAAGGCGTTTATAAAAGAACATCCAGAGGATTCTATGGAGAAGGTAATATTTATTTATAGTGAGGGAGATGGGTACAAGGTGGAAGAAATTGATAATTGATAATTGAAAATTGAAAAAATAAAGATATGAAATCGATGACAGGATTTGCCAAAAGGCAAAAGGAAATCAACGGGAAGATTATAACCGTTGAGATTAAGACATTAAACAGCAAGCAGATGGATGCTAATGTTAAGCTGCCAGCAGAATTGCGAGAGAGGGAGCTTAGCATAAGGGCTATGGTGAACAGCTTGGAGCGTGGGAAGATAGACTTCATCATCAGCGAGGAGTATAAAGACGGAGCATCACGTAAGCTGAATGAAACAGCCGCCAAGGAGCGACTCTGCGAGGTGCGAAGCTTCGTTGAGGGTCAAGGGTTGAAAGTGAGTGACGGGGAGCTTTTTGCCCTTGTTGTGGGGCAGAGCGACCTCTGGGAGGAGAGCAGCAGCGAAAGCATGGATGATGATGCTTGGATGGAACTTAAGGCTCTAATCGGAAACACCATCGAGGAGCTCGATGCGACACGCAAGCATGAGGGAGAAATACTTAAAGAAGACTTCAAGAAACACGTTGACTTGATTGAACAATATTTGGGAGAGATTCCGCAATATGAGAATGAAAGAATAGCGACAGCAAAAGAACGAATAAGAAGCTATTTGGCAGATGCTGCAATTAAGGATGTTGACGAGAACCGTTTCGAGCAGGAACTCATTTATTATCTGGAAAAGCTGGATATAACGGAGGAAAAGGTAAGATTGCAGAAGCATATCAACTATTTCCGAGAAGTAATGGAGAAGGAAGAAGGCAGCGGAAAGAAGCTAGGATTTATTGCTCAGGAGATGGGAAGGGAAATCAACACAACAGGGTCGAAAGCCAATCACGTGGAGATACAGAGGCTTGTTGTAGCGATGAAAGATGAACTTGAGAAGATAAAGGAACAATTGGGTAATATCCTATAGGACAACTAATACCCACAAGAAACATTATACAATAGAAATCAACAGAATTAGGTGATAGTAAAAAAATAACATATAACAATGAGAAGTTAAAATGGAAGTTAAAATGGAAGTTAAAAATGACAATACGTTTGTCTACAATATTGTAGCAAAAAGTATTGTCCTCTTTAACTCCTTTTTTTACTTCCTCTTTAACTCCCTTTTATT
>CADBOG010000012.1 GCA_902796265.1 uncultured Bacteroidota bacterium | reverse complement strand
GAGGGCTTCCGCAAGAAAGGCTATCTCGACCGCCGCGACGACGGCAGCTGGCATGTTTTGGCATTGAACTCAAACATCAAAAAAGCATAGAAATCGCTCAACTTTCGTATTTTTGCAATTTAAATCGTATTTAAAAACGGGAGATGCCTTATATTATTCTAAATACCACTCAAGCAATACCAAAGGTGTTTCTGCGTCAGCCTTCAAACGAGGCTGATGTGCAGGCGTTCCGTACCGCCCTGCAAGAACTACTGTCGCGTATTCAGCCTGAAGAATCGGAGGAGTTCAATAAGAATCTTGTTGACGAATTCTTCAGCAGGAGTCTTTATCGCGACCGCACTTATATGGTCAATACCTACCAGCGTACCGACCTCGCCATCTTTAAAGACGAGCGCCCGATGGTGCTTTTTGAATTCAAGAGACCCGGGAGTGCGGAAATGGTCACGAAGGAAGATCTTAAGCGTAAGTCGCTCTACGAACTTATCCTTTACTATATCCGCGAGGAAGTACGTAATCACAACACAGAAATCAAGCACTTGGTAATCACCAACTGCTGGGAATATTTTGTATTTGAGAAGAAGCTCTTCTATCAGCTCTTTGTCCGCAATCGCCGTTTTGCCGAAAAAGTGATAGCAGCCGATACGGGCGACGACAAGACAGAGTATATCTACGAGCAGATTATCCGTCCTGAAGTGGAACGAGTGGAGCATAGGCTTCAGTTTGTCTATGTCGACTTCCGCTCATTAAAAAAACGTCTCGCCAGCGATGAGGTTATCAGAAACCGTACCTTCTTGTCAGTCTTTAAATTCTTTTCGCCCACACATCTGCTGAAACTACCTTTCATTTCCGACCACAATACCCTCAACCAAGCTTTCTACGCCGAATTACTATACATCATGGGTGTCGAGGAGGTGACAGATAACAAGATTCGCAAGATTAAGCGGCTGAAGAATGGTCGGCAACCTTTTTCTTTGGTGGAACAGGCTTATTCAAAACTTGAAGACTATCCCAAAGTTACAACTGAGGAACAACGTTTTGAGGCTGCGTTGGGATTGGCCTTGAACTGGATAAACCGCATCCTTTTCCTTAAACTACTGGAATCACAACTTAAGAGTTTTAATCGTGAAAACGATGTAAGATTCCTTGATACTGTCCATATCCGCGACTACGATGTGCTTCACGACCTATTTATGCAGGTGTTGGCAAAACCCGTGGAGGAACGAAGCGAGGAGATGCGCAATATGTTCCCCGAAGTACCATATCTAAATAGTTCCCTCTTCGAGCTTTCCCAAGTGGAACAAGAATTCTTCCCCGTGAGTGGTATCCGGTTGGGCGATATGCAGGTGTATTCGCGTACGGTGCTGAAGGACGGCAACGGCAGACGCATTACAGGCAACCTTTCATCGCTTGACTATTTGTTGAGATTTCTCGATGCCTACGATTTCGGCAGCGACTCAACCGACGACGATACCATCCGGACGGAAAGTAGAACCCTAATCAATGCTTCGGTGCTGGGCCTTATCTTTGAGAAGATAAATGGCTACAAAGATGGTTCTTTCTTCACCCCGGGTTATATAACAGAGTACATGTGCCGTGAGGCGTTGCGTAGTGCAATCGTCGACAAGTTCAACAAGAAAAAGAAATGGCATTGCAAGGATTTCGAGGAGTTGAAGGATCAAATTGACGAAGGGAATCGAGAAGAGCGCATCGAGGCAAACGAGATTATCAACAGCCTCCGTATTTGCGACCCAGCTGTAGGTAGCGGCCACTTCCTTGTGTCGGCCCTCAATGAGATTATTGCCATTAAGAGCGAATTAGGCATCCTGCAAGACAGGAGTGAGAAGCCTAAGCGAATCCGCGACTATGATGTGCGGGTGGAATACGACGAGTTGGTGGCAAGCAACGAGGACGGCGATGTGTTCAGATATAACCCATCAGAACCTGCAAGTCAGCGTATTCAGGAAACCCTCTTCGAAGAGAAACGCACCATTATTGAGAACTGTCTGTTCGGTGTCGATCTCAATCCAAAGAGCGTGGAGATATGCCGTTTGCGCCTCTGGATAGAACTTCTTAAGAACGCTTACTACTTTCGTACCGATGACGGCAAGCGATATCTACAAACGCTGCCTAATATCGATATTAATATCAAGTGCGGCAACTCGCTTGCATCGGTACGCCCTGTATGCATCGGTAAGAAAATAGCCGAGAGCGAAGGGATGCAGAAACTGGTACGAGAGTATAAACGGAACGTACGAGAGTATAAGAACTGCCGGTCAAAAAGTTTGAAGATTCAGCTGAATAATAATATACAGAGCCTCAAAAAACACCTGTTGCCAGGAGTGCAAAGTGTTATGTTCGGAATGGACAACGCACAGGAATATAACACCTTGGGTGTAATGAAGCGTGCATTGGAATGGATGATAGAGTTCCCTGAAATTCTTCGTGAAGACGGCTCATTCGATGGCTTCGATGTGGTGATAGGCAACCCTCCGTATATCAGCTTGGAGAACCTCTCGCGTGATGTGGCGGTGTACCGTAGCATGAAGCGGCTTGGTGAGAACAACGAGCAGGAGCTCAACTACAAAACTCTTGAAGCGCGTGGCGACATCTACACCCTTTTTGTTGAACGAGGTCTGCAGCTATTGCATAAGGGTGGACGACTGTCGTACATCATGCCCAACAAGTGGCAAAAGGTGATGTACGGTAGACCACTGAGACAATTGTTTCTCGACAACAACCTTTCGCATCTCATCGACTTTGGCGACAATCAAATCTTCGATGACGCTACCACCTACACATGTATCATTCAGATGTCGAAGGAACCATCCGGCGGAGAACTGCACGTTTCCACCATTGAAGAGGTGAATGCAGAGACTTTATCCGAGGATGTTGAAGAACAGCGGGAGCTTTTCGATAGAAACGAGATGAGTGCTGATATCTGGGTTATCTCCAGCCTCGAAAATTTTCATTATGTGGAAAGGCTCAAAAAGGAAATGATTACCTTGGACGAATTTGTGGGTGGAGAAGAGTATAGAGGAATTCTTTCTGGATTATCAGACGCATTTAATATTACTACAGACAAAGCCAACGAACTGATACAAGAGGACGGATGCTCACGTGAGGTTTTGAGGCCATTCTTGCAAGGTCGTGGATTGGTGGCATATGGAGAGGCAACGGCAGGATCTTATCTTGTGTTCACGCCCAAAGGATTTACGGCTCGTGGTATGGGCATTGATAGAGAGTCTCAAACATTGCCGACAGAAGAAGAGGCCTGGTCGTGGTTCTCGGAACACTATCCTGCAGCAGCCCGATGGCTCGCTCCCTTTGCCGACCGAGCTCGCCGCCGTTCCGACAAAGGTGATTATTGGTGGGAACTGCGTGCCTGCGCTTATTACGACAAGTTTGCTGAGCCGAAGTTATTCTACCAAGTTTTTCAGACAAAGCCCTGTTTTGTCTATGATGAATCGTCCACCTTCTGTAATAATTCCATGTACTTCCTACCTGTTAATGACAAGCGTTTGCTCGCATTGTTGTGTTCAAGCGTAGGTTGGTGGCTTATCAAGGAATTTTGCCCACCCATACAGAACGGCAGACAACTCATTTGGGACAACTTCCGGCAAATACCCATCCCTAAAGAACTGCCCATAGAACTGAACGACTACGCCGACCGTCTAATGGCCGCCCGAAACAATGAGACTGAATTCAATCAACTCAGCGCAGAAGTAGACGCAATAATCCGCAAATGCTATGGGCTGTCCTAATAGAAACACAATAATATGTCAGAAGATGAAATAGCACAAAAAGCGTGGGAACAATTCAATAAAGACCACGATGCCGATGCATTCTTTAACGATGTATCTTCTGTCCCATTTCCTTTTGGCTTCAGACTACCATATTATAAAGCACTTGTCCTGCACAAAATT
>CADBOG010000011.1 GCA_902796265.1 uncultured Bacteroidota bacterium | reverse complement strand
TTGTTGCAAGATGCCTTATTTCACCCATTTACACGTCCATTCGCACTTCTCCATCCTCGACGGAATGTCCAAAGTGCCCGACCTTATCAAGAAATGCAAAAAAAACGGAATGTATGCTATGGCCCTTACCGATCATGGCAATATGTTCGGCATTAAGGAGCTGGTCGACAATTCCAATAAGGAAAACGGCAAGGTCAAAGACAAAATCAAGGAACTGGAAGCTGAGAAGTCGAAAGTGGAGAATACTCCTACAGGCATAATCTCCCCAGAGGATAAGAATCCATCTAATAACGAGAATCCTTCTGCGGTCGAACCTCCAATGGACGAAGAGGCTAAGGCAGCAAAGCTTGCAGAATTGGATGCTGAGATTGGGAAGCTTAAAGGACAGATATTCAAACCTATTATCGGCATTGAGACCTATTGCGCCCACCGTACACTCTACGACAAAGATGCCAACATCAAAGAGCGTGACCCCGAAACGGGTCGCGACCGCATCACCGACCGCAGCGGTTGGCATCTCATCCTTCTTGCAAAGAACAAAAAGGGTTACCTCAACTTGTGCAAACTTAGCTCTATAGCATTCACCGATGGCTATTTCTATTCGCCTCGTATCGACCATAATGTGCTCGAAAAATACCACGAAGGCTTGATTTGCTGCTCGGCTTGTATCGGTGGTGAGATTCCTCAGAAAATCTTGAAGGGCGACATCGAGGAGGCGGAAGAGGCTGTTCGCTGGTTCAAAAACCTTTTCGGTGACGACTTCTACCTTGAGATGCAGCGACATAAGACCAATAAACCTAATGCTGCCTACGACACTTATCCTAAGCAGCAGACAGTCAACCGCCATCTCGTCGAATTTGCCCAAAAGTATGATATCAAGCTGATTGCTACTAACGATGTCCACTTTGTTGAGGAGGAGCATGGCGAGGCTCACGACCGCCTCATCTGCCTCAGTACCGGCAAGGATTTCGACGACCCCAACCGTCTGCACTATACTAAGCAGGAATGGCTCAAGTCGCCTGACGAGATGGCTGCCATCTTCGAGGATATTCCCGAGGCTCTTGAGAATACTCGCGAGATTGTCGACAAGGTGGAGGTCTATAGCATCGATAGCGACCCCATCATGCCGATGTTCGATATTCCTGCCTCCTTCGGCAGCGAAGATGAATATCGTAGCCGCATAACCGAACAGGAACTCTTCGACGAATTCACACGCGACGAGAAGGGCGAGGTGGTTATGAGCCAAGAAGCTGCAGAGAAGAAAATCAAGAAGTTGGGTGGCTACAACAAACTATATCGCATCAAGTTCGAAGCTGACTACCTCGCCAAACTGGTATGGGAAGGTGCTAGAAAGAGGTATTTGTCCGATAGGGCGGATTTGACTGACCAATCCGATTCATCCTTAATCAAAGAGGCTCTTACCGACGAACAACGCGAGCGTATCATCTTCGAGCTTCACACCATCAAGACAATGGGTTTCCCTGGCTACTTCCTCATTGTTGCCGACTATATTCGTGGCGCTCGTGAGGAACTGGGCGTGAGCGTTGGCCCTGGCCGTGGCTCCGCTGCCGGTAGTGTTGTGGCTTATTGTCTGTGGATTACTGATATCGACCCTCTGAAATACGACCTCCTGTTTGAGCGTTTCCTCAACCCCGACCGTATCTCGCTGCCTGATATCGATGTCGACTTCGACGATGCTGGTCGTGGCAAGGTCCTCGATTGGATTACAGAAAAATACGGCAAGGAAAAGGTTGCCCATATCATCACTTACGGTACTATGGCCAGCAAGTCGGCCATCGCTGATGTGGCTCGCGTTCAGAAGATTCCTCTCTCTACGGTGGCTCAGATTAAGAGCTACATACCTGATCGCGGTTTCCCGGACAATATCAAGGACGAAAAGGGCAAGTCGCCTAAGGTCAATCTCAAGAATTGTTACAAGTATGTCCCTGAGCTTAGGGAAATTATGGAAGGTGCCGATAGTGAACTCAAGGAGGTGCTTACCTATGCCGAAGAGCTGGAGGATACCAACCGCCAAACGGGCATCCACGCTTGTGGTGTCATCATTGGTGCTGACGACCTTACCAACTTCGCTCCTATGTGCACCATCAAGGATAAGGACAGCGGTGAGGATGTGCTTGTGACCCAATATGATGGTCATGTCGTTGAAACTGTCGGCCTTATCAAGATGGACTTCCTCGGCCTTAAGAACCTATCTATCATCAAGGATGCCATAAAGAATATCAAAAATCGTCATGGTATCGAGATTGATATCGACCATATCCCAATTGACGATGAGCTGACCTATCAGCTTTTCTGCAAGGGCAATACTGTGGGTACTTTCCAGTTTGAGTCGGCAGGAATGCAGAAGTATCTCCGTGAACTGGAACCACATGTCTTCGAGGACCTCATAGCTATGAATGCCCTCTATCGCCCAGGTCCTATGGATTATATCCCCGACTTCATCAATCGTAAGCAGGGGCGTGCTCCTATCGAGTATGACATTCCTTGCATGGAGAAATATCTCAAGGATACCTACGGCATTACTGTCTATCAGGAGCAGGTCATGCTCCTCTCTCGCCAGTTGGCCGGCTTCACTCGTGGTCAGAGCGATACCCTCCGCAAGGCAATGGGTAAGAAGCAGATAGAGAAGATGAACGAACTTGAGGTTCTCTTCTATGAGGGTGGCGAAAAGAATGGTCACCCGCATGAAATTCTCCATAAGATTTGGGAGGACTGGAAGAAATTTGCCTCTTACGCCTTCAACAAGTCGCATGCCACCTGTTATTCGTGGGTCGCTTATCAGACGGCTTACCTCAAGGCTCATTATCCGGCTGAATATATGGCTGCTGTGATGACATCCTCCCTGAGCGACATCACCCGTGTCACCGAACTTATGGAGGATTGCCGCAAGAATAAGATTGACATCCTGGCTCCTTGCGTCAATGAGTCTGAAATAGACTTCTCGGTAAACGAGAAGGGGCAGATTCGCTTTGGTCTCAGCGCCATCAAAGGTATGGGCGAAGCGGCTGCTCAGGCAATCATCGATGAACGTGAGGCTCATGGCCCTTATGTTGACATCTTCGACCTTCTCGACCGCGTCGATATGAAGGCTATTAACCGCAAGAATCTCGAAGTGCTGGTAAAGTCAGGTGCTATGGATCAGCTCAAAGGTCTCCATCGTGCTCAGTATATGCACAAGGATGTGGACAGCGAGAACGCTCCTTCTTATCTTGAGAAATTGATTCGCTGGCAAAACCGCAAACGTGAATCTGCCAGCATCGCTCAGATGTCTATATTCGATATGTCTGAGGAAATGAAGGCTGAAGACCATCCGCAACCTCCTGTGTGTGAACCTTGGACAAGCGTTGAGCAATGCAGCTATGAGAAGGAAGTGGTGGGATTCTACCTCACGGGGCATCCTCTCGACGACTACAAGTACGAGATGGAGAATTTCGTTACCATCAACGTTAGTCAACTCAATGACCTTGAGTCGCTTGTTCCTCGTCGCGAGGTGCGTTTTGGCGGTATCGTGACTGCCGCCATGTCGGGCATCTCGCAGAAAACGGGCCGCCCGTATGGCTCGATGACTATCGAGGATTATGAAGGAGCATACGAATTGCGTCTCTTTGGTGAAGATGGATTGAAATACAGGGAGTACTGCCAAAAGGGTCTTTTTGTATTTGTGAAAGCGGAAATAAAGCAGTATACCATCAAGAAAGATGGGGTGGAAAGCAAGAGTCCTGCCCGTATCTATATCGACCGCATCATGCCTCTTGGCGACGTTGTTGCCCAGTTCACTAAAAGCATTAACTTCCATATCGACATCCGAATGCTTAATGAGGAATTCTGCACTCGTCTCAAGAAGTTGGCTCATCAGAATCGTGGCAAGACTAAGTTGACTGTCAATGTCGACGACAAGGAACACGAGATGTCTCTCTTCATGTCTTCTAACGACATGAGTGTCGACCCCGCTCCTTTCATAGCTCTTCTCAATAATATGCCCGAAGTCTATGGAATCAAACTGAATAATAAGTGATAAGATTATTCTCGTTTCTTCCTGTACCCTTGTGACAAAACATGAAACAAATAAAGCTACATACCGAGATTCCCATCGAACCATCCGAATTCAAAATTGGACATTCCGATTCGTTATTCCTTCTTGGCTCTTGTTTTACCGAGAACATGGGCAAGCGATTGGCTGATTTGGAATTCCGCACGATGTTGAACCCATTCGGCATTCTCTACAATCCTCTTTCTATGGCCTTAGCACTCTCTTATTGCTTGGACGATAAGCGGGTAGGGGAGGAGGATTTGGTGTTTCGCGATGAATTATGGCACTCTTGGCTTCATCATGGCTCTTTCTCGCGTCGCGACAAACAGGCATGTCTTGATGCCTGCAACTCAGCTATTAGCGACGCTCACAGCTTCTTACAATCCTGCAATACTATTATCATTACCTATGGCTCTGCTTGGTATTACCAACTAAAACCCAACTCTCAACTTTCAACACCTGACTCTCAACCCTCAACCCTCAATTCTCAATTTTCAATTTTCAATTCTCAATTCTCAACGGTTGTTGCCAACTGTCACAAGGTACCTTCGACGTTCTTCGATAAGCGTCTCGCAACTGTTGATGAGGTGGTCGCTGCTTGGCAGCCTCTTGCTGAAAGAATTATCGAGAAAGGTATTCGCCTCATCTTCACCATCAGCCCTGTTCGACATCAAGCTTACGGTGCCCACGGCAACCAATTAGGCAAAGCTGTCCTTCTTTTATCCATAGACAAAATTCTCTCTCATTTTTCTAATCACCAATCACTAATCACCTACTTCCCATCATACGAGATTGTTGTTGACGAACTGCGCGACTATCGTTTCTATTCCGATGATATGGCTCATCCATCTCCTATGGCTGAGGAGATTGTTTGGCAGCGCTTCCAGCAAACTTTTATGACACAATCTACCATCGACCGTTGCGACGAAATAGATAAGTGTAACCGCCGCTCCGCCCACCGTCCCTTGCACCAATAAATAACTCTCCCTATTCACTCCACAAACATCATCAACATTAAAACCTGAAACCTTTAAACCTTTAAACATCTCTTCCATATAATGAAAAATATTGCTTTAGTCATGGGTGGCTTCTCTGGTGAGCACCAGATTTCAATCAATAGTGGCTGCCAGGTATATGAGTCGCTAGACAAGAATAAATACAATGTGTATAAGATTGTCGTCGGTGAACTAAAAGATGGTATTATCGACCGTCAGAACTGGTATTGGCTTACCGATGCTGGCGAACATCGCCCAATTGATCGTGCTGATTTTACAGTCACAGACAATGGCAAGAAGATCCATTTTGACCTTGCATTCATCATAGTACATGGCAATCCTGGTGAAAATGGTGTTCTTCAAGGCTATTTTGACCTGCTTGGCATAAAGTATACCACCTGTGGGTTCTACACTTCGGCTCTTACTTTTAACAAGGGCTACTGCAATCCCGTAGTGAAACATTTTGGAGTCGTGGATGTCGCCAAGTCATGTATGCTTTATGGCGACCAACCTTTTGATATCGATGAACTTGTCAACGAACTTGGACTTCCGTTGTTCGTCAAGCCTGCCTCTGGTGGTAGCAGCGTGGCCACTACTAAGGTGAAGAATCTCGAAGAGCTCAAACCTGCCATCAATGAAGCGTTGACGGAAGATAGTGCCGTGCTGGTGGAACAATTTGTTTCTGGCCGTGAGTTCGATTGCGGTGTGCTGAAATACAAGGGCAAAAAGTTTGTCTTTCCTATTACGGAAATAATTCCTCTGGGAGGACATGAGTTTTTTGATTATGCTGCCAAGTATGACGGTTTCAGCAACGAAGTGACTCCGGCCGAAGTGGAGCAGGAAATTGCTGAAGAGATACAGGATGTCTCGTCGCGTCTTTACGATCTGCTCGATTGCCGTGGTGTGGTGCGTTTCGACTACATCTGCGATGTGGAAAATCGCAAACTCACTTTCCTCGAGGTCAACACCATTCCCGGTCAAAGTGCCGAAAGTATCGTCCCCAAGCAAGCTCGTGCCATGGGCATAAGCACATCACAACTCTACGAGATGATTATAGAAGACGCACTTGATTATTAACGAAAGGCCTACAGGCTACCCCATAAATTAACCATTAACCTCATATACCAATTAACTCCATTAATCCTTAATAATTATGTATATCGATGTCTTAAAATGTCTACGTGAGCGCCGCAGCGTGCGTGCCTTCAAATCCGAACAGATAACTGACGAAGAGCTAAAAGCTGTCCTTGAAGCTGGTACTTTTGCCCCTACAGGAATGAATTATCAAGATCCTTGGATTGTAGCTGTGCAGAATCCTGACATTATTGCCCAATTGGTCAGAATGAATAAGCAGTTCACCGAGCAAGAAGGCAATCCCTATTACGATGCCCCAACGATTGTTCTTGTGTTCGCTTCTCGTCCCGAGAAATGGAAAAATGGTATGGCTGATGGCTCTTTGGTATTGGGCAATATGATGAATGCTGCTCATGCTATTGGTTTGGGTTCTTGCTGGATAAACCGCGAGCACGAGATGTTCGACACCGAGGAAGGGCGTGAACTTATGTCTCAATTTGGCTTACCCGAAGGATTAATGGGTGTCGGTGCTTTGTCTCTGGGATATCCTGCTGCGCCGCTACGCCCTGCACGTCCTCGTAAGGATAACTATTACAGGGTAATAAAATGACGGTATCTGAAACAACCCGACAGAGATTGTTGCTGCTCGCCTCTCATTACGAGACGGCAGATTTCCTTGTGGGTGACCCTTCTTGGTGGATGCATCAGGTGTCCGGTTCTGAAAACCAGGAATCAATGGCTTTTCTGGCATCGGTTCTTAGCTATGGCAGCCGCAAGCAGTTTATGCCAAAGATAGGACAGCTCCTCGAATGGTCGGGTGGCGACGTCCATCGCTGGATTATCGAAGGTGCTTTCGAAGAGACGCTTACCAATGGCGACAAAGACTGTTTCTATAGGCTTTATACTAAGGATTGTATGAATGGCTTTCTCCGTGCCTATCAACAGATGCTAAGAGAATATGGCTCAATGAACGGCTTTGTACATCGTAATGCAAAAGATGGTTTTACTGCTGTTCAGACGCTATGCTCCTTTTTCTCTAATCAGGGTGTCTCTGTTGTCGTCCCTAAGGATACTACGTCGGCTTGTAAGCGTCTTTGCATGTTCCTTCGCTGGATGGTTCGTGACCATTCTCCTGTTGATTTGGGCTTGTGGAGCGATTTTATTGACAAACGAACTCTTATTATGCCACTTGATACCCATGTGTTGCAACAATCTGTGAAATTGGGACTCCTGTCAAATGGTACGGCTTCTATGTCTGCCGCTCGTAGACTTTCAGCATCTCTCTCTGAAGTTTTCCCCGACGACCCTCTAAAAGGTGATTTCGCCCTATTCGGCTATGGCGTCGAAAACGATTGATAATACTTTTTTAGAATCCTAAACTATCTTTTGCGAAAAAAAATTTACATCTATTTGTTGATAATTCAAAAAAATGTTGTAATTTAGCGGTGTGAAAGGAGTGGAATCCTGACACAGAAAAGTTTGTTAAATGATTAAAAATTAATAATATGGAAGCAAAAAAGTCACAGAAGGCAGACCTTGAAAATAAGAAAGGACTGTTCATTGAAATCGGATTGGTGACCATTCTTGCACTCGTTTTGGTGGCCTTCAACCTCCGTAGTACTGAAAAATCTGACAGCGGTATGGCTATGCAGATGATTAGCGAGGAAATGGAGGAGGAAGTTATCCAAACTGAGGAAGAACAGCAGCAGGAACCGGAGCCCGAACCCGAGCAGCCGGAACCCGAAGTCACCACTGAACTTGAGATTGTTGACAATGATGCCGAACTTGAACATGAGCTTGGTATTGTCGATGCAGGTGATGATGCTAACAAGAAATCTGAAGAGGTTGTAATCACCGACGTAGGAGGTGAGGAGGAGGTTGCCGAAGAAGAGATTTTCGTCTTCGTCGAGAAATATCCTGAGTACCCTGGCGGTGAAGAAGCTCTCTACGAATATCTTGGCAAAAACATCCAGTATCCTGAGATGGCTCGCGATAACGGTATCACCGGCACGGTAGTTATCAAGTTCGTCGTCGAGAAAGACGGAAGCATTACTAAAGCTTCTATCCTCCGTGAAATCGGTGGTGGCTGCGGTAAAGAAGCTCTCCGCATTGTCAACTCTATGCCTAAGTGGAAACCTGGTATGCAGAGCGGTAAGCCTGTTCGTACAGAGTTCACCCTCCCTGTCCAGTTCCAGCTCCAGTAATTCTGATTTAGAAACTAAAATCCAAAGGCGGACACTATGTTCGCCTTTTTCTATTCACTAATACACTAATCGCTACCCTTGATTTCCGTAAACAACTTATCCGTCCAATTCACTGGTGTCGATCTCTTCGACAACGTTACATTCAATATCGCTGATCGCGACCGAATAGGTCTTGTGGGCAAAAATGGTGCTGGCAAATCTACTTTGCTCAAGATACTTTGTGGCCGCCAAGAGCCCGAAACGGGTACCATTATAATTGCTTCTGGTCAAACGGTTGGCTATCTGCCTCAGGAGATGGTCCCCGACACGGTGGGTACTGTCCTACAGGAAACGATGACTGCCTTTGACAAGATTGACGAACTGGAAAGGCTCCAGGAACGTCTCTCTACTGAGGTTGCCGAACGTACAGATTACGAATCCCCAGATTATGAGCGCTTGCTCTCTCGTTTGCACGATGTTAC
>CADBOG010000010.1 GCA_902796265.1 uncultured Bacteroidota bacterium | reverse complement strand
TTATTGTAGCTTATTTATGATAATTTCCCAACTTGTTTTCGAGCAAGAAATAGCTTAAATAAAAAATATTCCAGGTTGATTATTCCTTCTCCTAAATTAGATGATGTAAGATGTAAGAGGGAAGAAGTAAGAGACACCGCTCCATCTTTATCAGCATTAAATTTGTACGATTTGGATTATTTTATTAATTTTGTGCATAAAAAAACAATTATGAAGTACCGAATCTACAGATTTTTTCTTGTGCTGCTAAGCAGCCTGTGTCTTGCAATTCCCGAGGAGGCAAATGCCTGTACGTCCTTCATTGTGTCTGGTAAAGTGACAAAAGACGGACGTCCGCTCATTTTCAAGAACCGCGACACGGGCAATGTGAACAATGTGGTGGTAGTTATGCAGGGCGAACTCTACCGATACATGGGTATCACTGGGGCGAACGACATGAAAGCATCCAATATCTGGGGTGGGCATAACGAGGCCGGCTTTGCCATCATAAACACTGCGGCATACAATATGAATGGCTGCAAAATCAAGGATTCAGATAACGATGGGGTAGTAATGCGCCGTGCCCTGGAGGTTTGCCGGACACTGGCCGACTTTGAGCACTTGCTTGACACGCTGCCCAAACCCCTGGATGTGAATTCCAACTTTGGTGTATTGGACGGCGAGGGTGGATGTGCCTATTATGAGGCAGGTGATTCGGGGTTCGTCAAGTTCGATGCCAACAATCCAGACGAAGCTCCCAATGGCTACCTGGTGCGCACTAATCATGCTATGACCGGTTGTCGCGACATAGACCGCGGAGTGGAACGCTTCATGGCTATTACTGATTTCATGGACGAGGCCCGCCGCAACGGACATCTCGACTGTGAATACCTGATAGCCCAGGCTCCACGCTATTTAACGCACGGACTGACGAAGCAGAATCTCTATAATATACTGCCGAAGGACGAGAATGACACATGTTTTATCCACTTTTCGGAATTCATTCCACGCTACATCAGTTCGTCGGCTATTCTGGTTCAAGGTGTTGCATCCGGCGAATCGCCTTCGCATACGGTCAGTTGGACCAATATCGGCTGGCCGTGCGGGTCGGTTGCCATTCCCCTGATGCTGGAAGAAGACACGCCCCTTCCTGCTATTGTTCAACGCGACGAGAGCGGCATGGCCTGGCTCTGTTCGCAATCCATTGAACAGAAACTGAAAGTGTTCTGTCTGCAGCGAGGCAATGTGCAAGACTATATTGACCTCAGCAAACTGGTTAATGTTGCAGGTACAGGCGTAGTGCAGCGAATGATGCCACTGGAGCAAGAAGTGTTCAGTCATGCCCATGAGGCGCTGGAGAGAGTAAGAAAGGGAAAGGGCGGTGCACGGTTTCTGCGCAAATACTATGAGTGGGTGGACGAGTTCGTTAAAAAGAATTACCCAGATAGGGGGAATGAGTCATGGAGATTATCTGAATGAAGCACGTTAGGGATTTGAGATGGTTTCGGCTATTTTGCCCACATTCATACTTCGGGCACTGGCATCAAAGATATCCTTGTAGAGCCCGCCTTGCTTATATACTTCGTCAGGGGTACCTGACTGCATCACCTTGCCATGCTCAAGCACATATATTTGGTCAGCATCGATTATCTGGCCGATATTGTGCGAAATGATAATAACCGTGCGCCCCTGCTTGATGGCATCAATGCTTGCTTTTATCTGCTCTGTGGCTATGGCATCCAAACTGGCTGTTGGCTCGTCAAGGAAGATGATGGGTGGGTTCTTGATGAACATACGAGCTATGGCCACGCGCTGCTGCTGTCCACCGCTCAGTTGAAGTGCCGAGGTATCAAAGCCGTTAGGCAACTCTATTACTTGGTCATACAGGAAGGCTTGCTTGGCAGCCCAAATTACATCTTCGTGTGTGGCCTCAGGATTTCCATATTTTATGTTTTCCTCGATGGTTCCGTCGAAGATGTGGTTCTTCTGCAATACCAGTCCTATATGCTCACGCAGCCATCTGGTGTCCCACTG
>CADBOG010000009.1 GCA_902796265.1 uncultured Bacteroidota bacterium | reverse complement strand
GTATGGCACGGAAGCTACATGCTCTATTTCGAGGATGCACGTGAGGCTTTCGGTCGCAAGTATGGAATCGACTACCTCACCATTTTCGGAAACGGCTACTATGCTCCATTGGTGGATATACGTTTCAGTTACAAGCGTCCCATTATATATGGCATGAAGCCCCAAATCAAGATAAAGTATCGTCCTTGCGACGCCGCCAAGATATTGTTTGACTACGAGATATACGATACGGCCGATGGCTCGCTGTTGGCTACTGGCAATTCGGTGCAAGTTTTTATGGATAAGGAATACCAATTGGTATGGACAAATCCGGAGTTTTATGAGGAGTGGAAGAAGAAATGGTTGTAAAGATATCAGATAACATATTATCCCCATTGGGTTCGACAACGGCCGACAACTATTTGGCTGTCAAGTCGGGACGTTCTGCTTTGATGTTGCATGAGTCGGATAATCCGGCAGTTGCCCCCTATTATGCTTCATTGGTGCCTGAGGATATGCTGACCGTTGAGGGCGACTATAGCAAGTTCGAGAGGATGTGCATTCAGAGTATAGAAGCAGCCTTGCAGCAGAGCACTATCGATATTGCATCGCCAAGAGTTCTTTTCATTGTCTCGACGACCAAAGGGAATGTACATCTATTGGCGAAAGGAGCAGGTGAGGGGAGAATACTGCTAGGAGAGACGGCAAAGGCAATAGCTACCCATTTTGGCAATGAAGTAGAGCCTGTGGTGGTTTCCAATGCGTGTATTTCAGGACTATGTGCCCAGATAGAGGCAATGCGTCTGATAGAGTGTGGGCAATACGACAATGTGGTAGTCGTAGGAGCTGATGTGCAGTCGCCGTTCATTATCAGTGGATTCCAGTCGCTGAAAGCATTGAGTGACGGAGCGTGTAGGCCTTTTGATGCAGAGCGTAGAGGCTTGAATTTGGGAGAAGCAGCTGCAACCATCATCTATGGAAGAAAAGAGAAGGCGGAAGTCGGAGAATGGGTGATACGGAGCGGTGCTGTGAGAAACGATGCCAATCATATTTCGGGACCTTCTCGTACGGGTGAGGGTTCCTATCTTGCTCTGCGAAAGGTACTCGAAGATGTGGATGTCAATGATATTGCTTTTGTTAATGCACATGGCACCGCCACATTGTATAATGATGAGATGGAGAGCATAGCCATAGAGAGAGCAGGGTTAGTGGATGTTCCTGTAGGAAGTCTGAAGGGATACTATGGACATACGATGGGAGCGGCAGGAATTTTGGAAACGCTGATTTCGATGAGGGCAGTAGAAGACCGAACCGTATTGGGAACCAGAGGATTCAATACACTAGGAGTCTCACATCCGATACGAGTTCAGAAAGAGAACGGAATTACAGACAAAAGCACCTTCATAAAGTTGATTTCGGGTTTTGGTGGTTGCAATGCAGCGGCTGCATTCAACTATGTGAATTGAGAATTGAAAATTGAGTATTTTGTATCAACATATAAACATATAATAATAGTAACAAATCAACATATCAACATGTAAACCATGATTAACCATTGGGTTAAAATAGAGAAAGATAAAGTTGTCGTTGACGGCAAACAGATTGAGATAGAGTTGTCTGAATCGGAGTCGCTGTTGAATACAATATATAAAAACAAGATAGGTGACTATCCCAAGTTCTACAAGATGGACCCGTTGTGCAAGTTGGGATTTGTCGCCTCTGAGTTGTTGCTCGATGCCGAAGGAAGACGTGAAGAGGAGTGGGGCGAGAAGAGGGGAGTGGTCTTGTTCAATGCAAGTAGTTCTTTGGCAGACGACCGCAATTATCAGAAAACGATAGAGGGCGATGATGTGTTTCCAAGCCCATCATTATTTGTATACACACTACCCAATGTGGTTACTGGGGAGATATGCATCCGCAACCATTATTATGGAGAGAGCAACTTTATGGTTCTTCGTGGTTTAGATGTGGAGAAGATGTCGCAGATACTCAACGCCACTTTTGCTGATACATGTACCGAGTCGCTGGTCACAGGATGGGTTGATTGTCAAAGTGAGAAAGAGTATTCCGCCTTGATGTTCATCGTGGAGAGAGGCAGTTTTGATGAAGCAGAGTTATCAAAGTTATAATATCACCAAATAATTAACAACACAATGGAAGAGTTGATTTTAAAATTAAAAAAAGAAATTATCGAAGTTCTTAACCTTGAGGATATTAAGCCAGAGGATATCGATGACAATGCTCCTCTTTTTGGTGAGGGATTGGCATTGGATTCGATAGACGCTCTTGAGCTTATCGTGCTGATGGAGAAGAACTACGGAATAAAAATCAAGGATCCCAATGAGGGAAAGGAGATTTTCAAGTCGGTGACAGTAATGGCTGAATACATCGACAAGCACAGAACCAAATAAGATGAGGCAACTCTGCATTACAGGATATGGCGTTGTATCGTCGATAGGTATCGGCAAGGAGCAGACGCTTTGCTCCCTGCTTGAGGAACGAGCAGGCTTGGTACGAGTGAAGTATCTCGCCACCATGCATGACGAGTTTCCTGTTGGCGAAGTGCAACTGTCGAACGATGAGATGGTTGCGAGTTTGGGTATCGCTCCAGAAACACCTATGACCCGCACCGCACTTTTCGGCATGATGGCTTTGAGAGAGGCTCTTGCCGATGGCGGACTCACGAAGGAAGATATTTCGCATGCCGCCTTTGTGTCGGGAACGACAGTGGGAGGAATGGACAAGAGTGAGCAGTACTATCTCGACTTCCTGGAGAACGACAGTCGCAACGCCTATATCGCAACCCACGATGGTGGGGCGTGCGGAGAAATGATAGCCGACCACTTTGGGCGTTTCAAGACAATAACATCATTGTCAACGGCTTGCTCATCAGCAGCCAATGCTGTGATATATGGTTCGCGGCTTATTGAGCGAGGAGAGGTCGATGTCGCTGTGGTTGGAGGTTCGGAATGCATCACCAAGTTCCACCTCAACGGATTCAACTCCCTTATGATACTTGACCGAGATTTGTGTCGTCCATTCGACGCATCGCGTGCAGGTATAAATCTTGGGGAAGGTGCTGCATATCTTGTACTTGAGGATGCAGAACATGCATATCGTAGAGGAGCAAAAGTCTATGCTTATCTCACAGGTTATGGTAATGCCTGTGATGCATACCACCAAACGGCATCATCACCAGAGGGCGAAGGTTCCTATCTCGCGATGAGTAAGGCGTTGAATATGGCTAAGATAGAGCCATCGGAAGTGAGCTATATTAACGCCCACGGTACTGGAACACGCGACAACGACAGTAGCGAGAGTGCAGCCATGAGGCGACTTTTTGGAGAGTCGGTTCCGCCTGTTTCTTCTACCAAATCGTTTACGGGACATACTACAAGTGCTTCGGGTGCTATTGAGATGGCAATCTGTCTGTTGGCTATGCAGCATCGATTCATACCTGCTAATCTTAGATGGCAAAAGAGTGACGGCTGCATAGAGCCGGTGAAAAGTACACAGAGGAATGTGGAGTTGCGATATGTGCTTTGCAACTCATTCGGTTTTGGAGGAAACGACACGTCGTTGCTGTTGTCGAAATATGATGGCTACGAGCCAAAATATGATGGTTCCGTTGCTCAAGAAGAGATTTGTGAGGAAAAAGTATATCTCTATGCAGCCAGCCAAATATCTGTACAAGAGCCATTAAGTGAGGCATGGATGGATAACCCGTTGCCTGTGGCAGAAGGGTATAATCGGGCGATAGAGCCTGACTACAAGCAGTTTATCCAGCCGATGGAGGCACGACGAATGGGAAAACTGATGAAGAGGGCGGTCGCAGTAAGCAGCGATGTCTTGAATAAGAGTGGAGTAGCGATGCCAGACGCAATAGTGTCGGGGACGGGATTGGGATGCGTAGAATACACCGAATTATTCTTAGATCCCATGTGTCGCGAGGGTGAGACTTTATTGAAGCCCACCTACTTTATGCAATCGACGCATAATACGGTGAGTTCGTCGCTGGCTATCAGATTGAAATGTCATGGATATAATACCACTTATTCACACAAAAGCATCTCGTTCGACAGCGCATTGGATGATGCAATCATGCAGATAGCCAAAGGCGAGGTAGAGACGGCGATGGTGTGTGGTTTTGATGAGGTCACTCCATCCTATTATGGATTATTGAAAAAGATAGGTTTTCTTGGACAGCCAGGGGAACCATCAGGAGAATGTGCGGTGGCTTTGATGATTGGAGTCAAAGATAAGACCGACAAAAAGCCGTTGTGTCGCATAGCAGAACATCGGTTACTATATTGTCCTACTGATACTGAATTAACAGAAGCTGTGAGTGTTATACTTGCTGATTCAAGTATTGATAGAAGTATGGTGGATTCCGTTATGCTTGGATATAATGGTTCGGATGTGGTCGACAAAAGATATGACAAATTGCTTGAAGGACCTTTGCAGGGTATGGAGGCGTTGCGGTATAAGAACCTTTTTGGCGAGTGCTATTCCGCACCAGCGTTGGGTGTTTATGCCGCTGCAAGTTGCTTGGCGAAGGGGAAGGTACCTGCTTTCATGAGACGAGACGGAGGAGAAGGGCTTGCTGTAAGCAATATATTGGTAATAAATTATGACGATGGAAAGGATTGTTCAATAACGTTGTTATGTTCAGATTGTTGATATTGGTAGTAGTGCAGACATTGTTCCTGACTGGGGGGCAAGTCCTGCTGAAGAAGGCGATGCTACAATTGCCATCGTTTTCGTGGTCATGGAGCTACTTCAAGGCGGTGGCTACTGACTGGTGGCTACTTGGATGCGGTGTTAGTTTTGGAATAGCTACTGTATTGTGGCTGCATATCCTAAAACACTATCCTTTCAGCCAGGCATATCCGATGACGGCAATGGGGTATGTGTTTGGTGTTGTGGCTGCTATCTTTGTTTTTGGGGAGACGGTGACGGCGTGGAGATGGGTAGGAGTAGGACTTATAGTGCTGGGGTGCTTGTTTGTGATGAGATGATGGGAGGTCTCGGGTTTCATGTTTGAAGTGCTTCGTTTATAAACATATATCATTATTAAAAATGAAAAAAATATTCTTTTCGATATTGTTTAATGCTTTGGTACTCACGGTTTCGGCACAAGAGTGGAGAGAACTCCCTGGGGCTGAGGCAAAGGTGGCTGCTGAGCAGGTGATGGATGCTGTGAAGAAGGTGAAGAGTTTGGATCGTAAGTTTGAACAGGTGAAAAAGAGTCCTATGACTACGACGCCAACGGTTTCTACGGGCAAGATGCACTATGAGAGTCCTGATGTGATGATTTGGACGTACGAGACGCCCTACAGTTTCTCGATGGAGATAAGGGGTGACAAGATGACAGCACGTAAGGACGGGCAGGTGATGCAGCTGGGTTCCAAGCAGCAGATGGGGTTGAAGAGCATGATGAAGATGATTGTGGGTATGAGTAGTGGCAGTACCTTGTTTGACGATCGCAGTTTCGAGTGGAAGATGTCGGAGGGAGATGATGGCTATAAGGTGGATATGAAACCTAAGAACAAGAATGTCAAGAGGATGTTCTCGAAAGTGGTGCTTTTTTTTGAGAAGAAGTCTAAGAATATCAAGAGTTTGGAATTGACGGAAAGCGATGGCTCGGTAACGACGATAAAGTTTAAGGAATAGGGTGCATGAGCCTGTAGTGTTTCAGGTTTCAGGTTTCAAGTTTCCGATTGATTTATAAATAACAATAAAACATATCAACGTATTAACATATCAACATATTTATCTGTTATGAAGATGATAGGAGAATTATTTTGTGAGGGTGGTTTTGTTGTTACGGATTTAGGGGAGGAAGGAAGAATCCATTGTTCGGCATCTCTTTTGCCTCTGATGGATAGCAAGGTGCTTGCGGCGCATTTTCCAGGAAAGCCTATAGTGCCAGGAGCTTGTATTGTGGCGGCCGTGAGCGAGTTGGTGTGTCGTACTATGACAAAGAAGTTGCAAATCAGCTTGGTAAAGAATATCAAGTTTATGTCCCTTATTGAGCCTAAAGAGGGAGAACCTATTGTCTTTGAGATAGATATTGAGCGAGAGACGAAGAAAGTGAAGGCTGTGGTGAGTTATTGCGATGCAGTAAGCTGTAAGATGAGTTTGACCATGAGAGAAGATGTTTCTTGATTGATGAGGAAAGATGTTCGCAAAAAATGAGAGTGGGAAATATTGCATAATAATTAATACATTATAATCCAGTGAAGTATTGCATATTGATACCGACATATAATAATGAAAGGACGTTGACATCTGTGATAGACAGATCGTTGGCGATATGCAATGATGTCATAGTGGTTAATGATGGAAGTACAGACAGCACCGGAGATTTGCTTAAGGGGTATGGAGGAAAGATTGATGTGGTGGAATACGGAAGTAATAAAGGCAAGGGATATGCGTTGAAGTGCGGGTTGAGGAGGGCGAAGGAGCAAGGGTTTCGATATGCAATTACGCTCGACTCGGACGGTCAACACTTCCCGGAAGATGCTGTACTATTGATAGATAAGGCAAAAGAAAGTGATGAAAGGGTGCTAGTCGTCGGGTGTCGCAATCTGACTGCCGATGGGATGCCAAGAGAGAACACATTCGCCAACAAGTTTTCGAATTTCTGGTTTCGGGTGCAGACGGGCATTGATATGCCTGATACCCAGTCGGGTTATCGTTTGTATGACCTCGATGCGTTGCCCTCGTTTGCGATGGTGACCAACCGTTATGAATCAGAATTAGAACTGCTTGTTTTCTCGGCATGGAGAGGCGTGAGGATAAAAGGAGTGCCGGTGAGAGTGTATTATGCGCCAGAAGGTGAGAGAGTTAGTCATTTCAGACCCTTCATGGATTTTTTCAGGATAAGTGTGTTGAATACGATATTGTGTTTTGCAGCAGTGTTGTATGGCTATCCGAGGATGGGTGTGGAGAAGATAAAAGAAGCAATACGGGATCATAAAACAATGAAACATAAATAAAAAACCATAAGATAGACATTGAGGCGATTCTTCGTACAAATATATGATTATCTGAATAGACACAGAGTGGCGACATTCATTGTTATGTCGCTATTGATTGTTGTGCAAGTGGTTGTGGGATTGAGGATTGGGTATAAGGAGAACGTGGCGGATTTCTTGCCGCAGAATGAAGAAGGCGGACGCTATATGTCGGTGTATGAGGAGTTAGGAGGACAAGGAACGATAACGGCAATCTTTGAGAGTGAGATAGAAGACGAAGATGAGGGACATTATGCTATAATAGAGGCCGTTGGAGCCTTTGAAGAGGTGTGCGACTCGCTGGCAGCTGTCGAGGGTGAGACGATAGGGATAAGGTGTCATGTAGACGAGACGTTGGCACTTAATGCGATGGATTATATCCGCGAACATACGGCGTTGTTTCTCAAGGAGGAGGATTATAGACGAATAGATTCTTTGTTGGAGATAGAAGGCTATGTAGACACATGCTTGAATGGGGTGAGGAGGATGATGGCATTTCCGATGGGGCAGATGGCTATGAGTGCTGTGTCGAGTGACCCGCTTAATCTGTTTTCGCCCTCGTTGCAGAGGTTGGAATTGTTGGGGCCATCCGACAATTTTGTGATAGATGAAGATGTGCTGTTCGACACGATGGGTAGAGGGTATGCATTTGTAGATAGCCCATACGGGGGAAGTGATACAAAAGGTAATGCTCGTATAGACAAGATTTTGAAAAGGGCAGTTGAAGTGACACTTCAACAAGTGGAAGGGGTCAAGGTGACCTGTGTGGGAGCTCCAATAATAGCAGTTGGGAATGCGTCGCAGATAAAGCGAGACAGCCTGACAGCAATGGTCATAAGTGTGGTGCTGATAGCTATTATACTTTTTGTGGCTTTAAGGAAGAAGCGTCACATACTATTGCTGGGTGTTTCGGTTTTAGTGGGGTGGCTTTTTGCGTTATCGGCAATCTCGCTGTTGAGTACCACGGTGAGTATCATCGTCATAGGCATAGGGTCGGTGCTTGTCGGCATCGCTGTGAACTATCCGCTACATTTTTTGGAGCATTTCGAAGGACATCCCGACAGGCGAGAGACGCTGAAAGAGATGGTTGAGCCGCTTGTGACCGGCAATATAACAACAGTAAGTGCCTTTGCCTGCTTGATATTTATGGATTCCGATGCGATGAAGGATTTGGGGATGTTCGGTGCGTTGATGCTTGTGGGAACGATACTTTTCGTGATGATATTCTTGCCTTTGATGGTGAGAGAAGGTGGAAGGAGAAATGGAATAGAGAGAGAGGTGAGAGATGAGCAGCAGAAAGCAGAGAACGATGGTAGAAGAGGGCAACCCACATGGGTGAGAGTCACGATGCTTGGAGTTGTTGTTGGGTTGACTATATGGCTGGGAATTAGAAGTATGAATCCGTCATTCGATTCGGATTTGCACAATATCAACTATATGAGTGAGGAACAACAGCGAGGGCTTGAGGTACTGAATGGATTGCTGGGAGACAGCACTCAAACAGTTGAATATGTTGTTTCTACAGGGGCTTCATTAGATAAAGCAATAGAGGAGCAAGAGGAATTGTGGAGAGCAGAAGAAGGAGTAGAATGTAGAGAAGATGTCGTTTCCTCGGGAGCTGTGAAGGGGATTGTTGGGATAGTGCCTTCAAAGGAGAGCCAAAAGAGGTCGATAGAAGCGTGGAACGCATTCGTTGCTAGGCATCCGGGTTTGGTTGAGGGGATTAGGAGGAAGGCAGGGCGATATGGCTTTTCTGATGAGGCTTTCATGCCATTCTTTGAGATAATGCAAGGTGATTATGAGGTCGTTGAACCTTCAGAGATGGAACCCTTGACGGCAATGGCAGCGAACTATATGCTGACAGACGAGAGTGGCGAGGTGAAGTTGGTCACTATGGTCAATGTGCCGAAAGATGAGTCGGAGAAATATAAGGCTTTGTTGCGAGAGAAGGTCGACGGGACGAATGCTAGGGCTCAAGAAGCGGATGAGGGAGAAAACACTATGTTTGTTTTTGACATAGATGATGTTGGAAACAACTTAGTGAAGAGCCTAAACCTTGACTTTAATTATATTTTGTATGTATGTGGTTTTGTGGTGTTTTTCTTCTTGTGGATATCGTATGGAAGACTAGAGTTGGCGTTGTTGTCGTTCTTGCCATTGGCGGTGGCATGGCTGTGGATTTTGGGCATAATGGACATTGCTGGAGTCAAGTTCAATATAGTCAATATCATTCTGGCAACCTTCATATTCGGACAAGGAGACGATTATACGATATTCATTACCGAAGGATTGATATATGAGAATGCCTATGGGCGAAGAAGGCTAAAGAGCTACCGTAGGGGTGTGATAGTTTCCGCTTTGCTGATGTTTGTAGGCATTGGTTCTCTGATAGTTGCCAAGCATCCTGCGATGAAGTCGCTTGCAGAGGTGGCGATTATAGGAATGGCAGTTGTGGTTGTTATGGCATGTTATCTGCCGCCTCTGGTGTTCCGCTGGTTGGTGGAGAAGAAAGGGGAGAAACGCGATGTCCCATTGACCTTGTCGAGGATAGGCATGACGATATGGGTGCTGTTCGTATTCGTCTTCTTCGTGTTTTTCGTAATAACACCCTATACGTTCATATACAGACTTATGGGTAAAGACAACGACAAGAAGCGACTGCGGTTCCATGCCATGATACAGAGGTTCTTGGGTATTGCCGTGCGACACATACCGAGAGTGAAATTCCACTACGACAATAGTATAGGGGAGACCTTTGACCGTCCAGCCGTGATAGTTGCCAACCACCAGTCGCATCTTGATTTGCTCTGCATGCTGCAGATGACACCGAAGATTGTGATACTGACCAACGACTGGGTTTGGCGCAATCCAATATACGGAGCCATAATACGTTATGCGGAATTCTATCCTGTAAAAGATGGTTATGAGGCGTTGCTGCCCAAGTTGCGTTCGTTGGTGGATAGAGGATACTCGATAGTGGTGTTTCCCGAAGGAACCCGTTCGGAAGATGGCGAGATAGGGCGATACCATAAGGGAGCCTTCCTATTGGCTCAGCAGCTGAAGGTCGATTTGATGCCTGTGGTGATACACGGAGCCACCCATGTGATGCCTAAGAGAGACCTGGTGTTGAGAGAAGGGCAACTGACTGTAGAGATTAAAGAAAGAGTTGGGTATGATAGCTTTGCTGACAAAGATACACTATTGTTGGCCAAAGAGATGCGGGCGTTGATGAAAGCGCAACTTGAAGAGATAAGATTACGCATAGAAGACGAGCGTTATTGGATGCCATTTGTGCAAAGCCAGTATATATATAAAGGAAGAGAAGTGGCGCGAAGGGCGAAACGCAACCTGAGAGAATACTTTGCGTCGGGGAGAGCAGATGCAGGACAAGGAGAGGTGGCATTGCTTAAGGCATTATCTCACAAGGGGTGGATGGAATGTGAGTTCGAAAATGAAGAAGATGAGATGGTTGCGAGGACTATAGCGGAGAGGTTGAAGATAGATGGTATGTTGAAAGAGCAATCGGAGAAAGCAGATGTTGTCGTTATTGGAGGAGGATTGGGAGGCTTGCTGACAGGAGCGATATTGGCGAAGAATGGACGGAAAGTGACTGTTGTAGAGAAGAATAGGCGAGTGGGAGGCGGATTGCAGATGTTCCGCAGAGGCGATGCAGAGTATGCTACTGGAATGCATGTGTTTGGTGGTTTCGTTGAAGGCGGAGTGATGGATAAGATATGCAGCTATTTGGGAATCAGAGATAAAGTGGGCGTTGAAAATACTGATGCAGATTGCATAGATGAGATATTTTTGTCCGATGGGCAGCGAATCCGTTTGCCCAAAGGAATGGAGAACTACGAGCGATACCTGACGACCTTGTTCCCACAAGAGACGGAGGGGATAAAAGAGTATGTAAGAGCTATTTATGAGTTGGCAGAAACAGAGATGAAGATGTGGGAGACAGGGACATCGCCAGCTGCAGGGGTAAGCAATCCCCAATACTTGTGGTCGGCCGACCAATTGGTTGCCTATTATATCAAAGACCAGAAACTGAGAGCGTTGTTGTCCTATTTGGCACCGTTGTATGCTGGCGTTGCAGGTGAGACTCCGGCATACGTGCATGCGATGGTCAACGTGTTGCATATAGAAGGGTCGTCGATGTTTGCAGACGGCAGCCAGCATTTTGCAGAAGAGCTCGCTTCAATCATTACTAAAGCTAATGGTAGGATAATAACTGGAAAAGAGGTTGTTGAGGTGGAGGTAAAAGAGCGTCGTGCTGTTGCTGTGATTACAGCTGATGGCGAAAGGATAGAGGGAAAGCAGGTGGTCAGCGACATAGATCCTCGACAGTTGGTGCGAATGGTGACATCAGGGGCATTCCCCTCATCGTTCAGAGAGAGGGTAAATGAGGCACCATACAGCTATTCGGCATTTAAACTATTCTTAAGATTGAAGAAAGGCTCGGTGCCGCATTTGTCGCACCCTCGTTATTTCTTTGGCGATAAGGAGGATAGTGGGTTCTGGGATGCCGATAAGGTGGCGATTAAGGATTGGCCGAGGTGTGCTATGGCTGTTACGAGCGGCGAGCGGCAAGAGGGGGGTGAAGGCGCGACGGCGAAGACGATGACGGTAGTGGCACCGATGGCGTATGAGTGGTTTGAGACGTGGGAGGACAGTCACGTTGGACATCGTCCGGCCGAGTATTACGAGTTCAAGAAAAAGTTGGAGGAGCAGCTGTTGGCACTTTTGAAGAGAGAAATGCCTGAGTTGGAGGGTAATGTGGAGGAAATGTTCTCGTCGACACCATTGACGATTAGGGATTATAACGGCATCCATAGAGGGAGCATGTACGGGTTCCATAAGGATTGTAACCATATCATGTACACGCAGTTGAGTGTGAATACTAAGGTGCGGAACCTCTACATTACGGGACAGAGTGTCAATCTGCATGGGATGTGTGGCGTGGCGATTACGTCGGTAATGACTGCGGAGTCGATATTGGGTAAAGGCGAGGTTATGAGCAGATTGTGAGACGTTTTTTGATGTGGTCGCAATAAAAAGAGTAAAACTTCGTTGTTGATGATGATGAAGGCTGTTCTGAAATATATTTTGCTTTTGCTGATACTGAATCCATCTGTGATAATGGCACAGAAGGGTATAGATGTGTCTCGGTTTCAGGACAGTATCAAATGGAAGCGAGTGGCGCAGAACAAGAACATCAAGTTTGTGTATGTGAAGGCGACGGAGGGGGCGAGCATCAGGGACAAGATGTACAAGTACAACGTGAAGAAGGCTAGGGAGGAGGGTTTGCTGGTTGGGAGTTATCACGTTTATAGCAGCAGGACGACGGCGCAGGCTCAGTTTGCGAACTTCAAGAAGGTGGTGGGCGACAACAAGCAGGATTTGATTCCCGTTTTGGACATCGAGGCGACACATTGCCACAAGTTGTCGATGGCAAGGGTTGATAAGATGCTGTCGCTGATGGAGAAAGAATATGGAGCCAAGCCGATGATATATACGAGTGAGCGGTTGTACAAGACCCATTTCAACATCAAGAAATACAAGAAGTATCATTTTTTCATCGCCAACTACAACCGCGAGCCGAGGGTGGCGTATACGTTGTGGCAGTACACTCAGCATGGAAAACTGAATGGTATATCCGGTTTTGTTGATCTCTCGCGGTTCAGCAGCAAGTATGATTTGGACGACATCAAGATAAAGAAAAAGGGTGCTGGTGCGACGGCGAAGGATGAGAAGACGGAGACGAAGGATGGAAAGAAGGCTGGGGCAAAGTCTGGGACCAAGAGTGGGGCAAAGAGAGGTGTGAATACTGGTTCGAAGAAGACGACGCAGACGAAGAAGGCGGCACAGAAACCAGCGCAGAAGAAGGCTGCGGCGAAAGGGAATGGAGGACAGAAAAAGGGGAGCAGGAAATAGTGGCATGGTTTGGGGGATTTTCGGATGATGGCTCATAAAAAAGCATATAATCGAGTTGTCTATAGTGTGTTTTTCCTCATTAAAGAATGCCTTTTTTGAGGTGCTGACTGTTTTTTTTGCGGATTCAAGAATTCTTCGTACTTTTGCATTCTGAAATAACCCAGAAATATGCGTCGACCAAACATAACTGAAGCCATCAAAAAGGGTCTCTATTCTTTGCCCCTAGATATAGAAGTTTGGCTCTATGGAAGCGAGGCTCGAGGTGATGCACGTCCAGATTCAGACATTGATTTGCTGGTTCTTTTTAACAAGCCGACAATCGAGGATGGCGATAGGGACAAAGTGTACGACATCACTATGCCAATTGAATGGGATGCAGGTGTGGCAATAAACCCGATTATGCTTCCAAAATCGCAATGGGAGTCGCGCATGACCCCGTTTCGCCTGAATGTAATAAATGATGGTATGCGACTATGACAGACAGGATGAATCTAACACCTAAAGAACGCTAAGGAAAAGATAAAGTGAAGTTATTAGATGCTTTTCGGAGACGAGGTTTTGATATAATAGTGGTCAGAAATGGCCACTTTTTTTTGTTTTTGAGACGAAAAGGGAAAATAATTTCTGTGGAATGGAATTTTATTTGTATTTTTGCACCCGATTTCCGGCACGAGTTTTGCCGAAAACGATGCAAGAAAAGCATTGCGATACTATCCCAACTTGAAAATCTGCAAAATTAACATCGGGAGGACGGAGCAATTATGCTTTCGCTTGTTTGTGTATGCTATTTCGCTATATCTATTGGGCATACCTTTCAGGCGTGAGATATGTTCCATATAACCCCGTTCCCGAAAAGGTTTTGCAGAACCCACAAGTTGACGGACATGAGTACATAACCTCATGCCTTTCTTTGTTGTATGTGTTAAATGCTCCGTTGGAGGGTCGGAACAAAAAAAACTGTAAAATGGAACAGAATTATTGGATGCATCGTTGTTCTTGTGGTGATTATGCGTGGCCATTCACACATGAATTATTAAAGAAACATAACATTATTTCCATTGGATGGAGTGATTTTTCAAACAATGAAGATCAAAAAAGACTGACATCGGGATGGGATTCATTTGAAGAAAAGTTTAAAGATTGGGGATATCCGCGCAACCGAAATAACTTATGGCGTTTCTTGAACGAGATGAAAAAAGGAGATATTGTGGTTGTACCCTTACAGGGTGTGTTTGATGTATATAGAATTGCAGAAGATGTTGTATACAATAATGAAACTATTGATCATAGTAAGTGGGTGGATTGGAATGGCAATAAGGCCTCGTTGGATATGGATGGCTACCCTGCTGTAGATGGACTTCAAATAGATATGGGCTTTTATCGCAAAGTGGAGCCTATTGTTACTGATGTTCCACGCAACGAGTATGCCGAACAAGCCTTGTATTCCCGTTTGAAGATTCAGCAGACCAATTCAAATATCAACGATTTGCGAGACAATGTTGAATATGCCATAATGCGCTATAGGGAAAACACTCCCATCAATTTGCGCAATGAGTTTTTGGAAGAAGCACAAAAAGAACTCTTACTTCAAATGAGAAGTAAACTCAATGACACAAAACTAGAGATGCTGGTTAAGTGGTATATGGAGCAGTTGGGAGCCGATGCCGTAATTCCATCAAAGAACTCGACACGAACGGAAGAGGGTGATGCTGATGTGATTGCGACCTTTGAGAAACTTAATGGTTTTACTATATTGGTGCAAGTGAAGGCACATATAGGTTATACCGACGAATGGGCTGTAAAACAGATAACTGCATATAAGAAGACGATGGAGAAAAACCGCAAATACGATTCTTCACAATTGTGGGTCATATCCACTTGTGATGATTATAGCGACAAGGCAAAGATTGAAGCCGAGTCTTCGAAGGTGCACCTGGTTTCGGGTTTGGAGTTTGCGAAAATGCTGATAGATAACGGTATTTATTCCATGCCCTTATAATTGTTGCCATGAAAAAGTTATTGTTATTATGTGCCAGCTTGTTTTTGGTGATACAATCAGCTTTAGTGTACGACTTTTCGGCAGTAGCGCCATCAGGACAAACCCTGTATTATGATATGATGGGAAATAACAAAGTGGCTGTTACAAGACCTGGTAACAATTCTTATTCATCTCTGACAGGAAACTTAATCATCCCAAGTAGTGTAACCTATGGGAATGATGTTTATACTGTCACAGAGATTGGGACTGGTGCTTTCCCTAATTCATTGTAAAATGGAAAAATAGTCGTATTTTGCACTCGTAAACAGAATGTTAAACAATGGACGTCTGGCAGATTAATGGGTTCTGTCTGTTTTGACGTTCAAAAAATAAATAGAACCCACCTTAAATACACTATAATATGGCAAAAAAAGAAGAATGTGCTTTTTGCACAAAGTATAAGCAAGGTACCTATGGCCAAAAGTGTTCCTTTCTTGGTCGACAGCCCAATTTTGACAATTCCCCATGCGAACACTTCGACAATATTGAGACAAGCATGAAGACCGAAACTCCAGCGCCTGTTAGCGACACCAACGATAACCATTCTGTCATTCCTAAAGACAATCTGAACTTTTTCAATATTCCTTTTTGGATTTGGGTCCTTATTTTTGTTGCACCTCTTAGGGCCTTTGCCAGAAGAAAGGCCATAAATGGTGATGAGGATATCTTGAATATATTTAATTTCTTTGTGATTGTATGCACTATCGCATCGATAGTACTCCTATATTCTTTCTGGAAACTCTATGCACTCACTCGGGCACACAGAAACCTTTTTCCTTTGATTCCAAAATCCCAAATAAGCGCAATAAGTGTGATGCTTTGGGTGCAGCTAGGGTATGTCTTGTGTGATACCACAAGTACTATTATGTTGTTCACTGATTACGAATGGCCGTTAATCGATGTTTTAGGTACTTGTTTCTGGGTCCTGGTTATTGTCAGTATCATTATTGTAGGAGTTCGTTTCAATAGGTTTGAGAATGAGAGCTTCGCCACAAACGACAAGTTTGGAGGCTGGCTTATTGGCTTCGGAATCATTAATGCAATTATATTTATTATATATCTGCTGATAGGTGACATGGAAGACTTAGATTTAATAAGTAGATTTTTGATTGTTGACTTTGTTTGGTTAGTTCTGGAAGTAGTGTGGGCATATAACATCTATGAATATTCTAAGAACAACCTGCCTGAATTATTGGAAGAGTATGACAAACAGCATCATGAAGAAGTGCTTTGTCAGAAAAAGACTAAATGGCAATCTGAAGAAAAAACCACAAAAAATACAGACACAGACACGGATGAATTAAAAAAATGTCCCTACTGTGGAGAAATGATAAAGGCAGGCGCAAAAAAATGCCGCTATTGCCATGAATGGATTGAAGAATAATAAAAAAACAACCTATTATGAAGAACATAATCATTATTGCTTCATTAGGAGCCATGCTCTTTAGCTCCTGCGACGGACTTCTGCCCCAGAAAATCAATGATGGCGAAGCAGAGGAAACGGAGGAACCCATCAAAACAGACGAAGAATGCTACTCTGACGTATATGACAACGACGACTACACTATGTATGCCGAACACGACTATGGGCTGATGACTGTATATGAATTCTATTCGGAGCGCTATTTCGGAAACGGCAAGCATAACGCAGAGAGATTCCTGTCAAAAGGACTGAGGAAAGCTCTGAAAGGAATAGAGTCCATTGAGCAAAAGACAGGGTATTTAATCCTTGACTGTGATCCTTTTATCGATGCACAGGATATTGTCTTTGGCGAAGACGACTATTCCGTCGAACGGGTTGGGAACAGCGACTGGTTCGAGTTCAGTTATAAGAATACGAGTGTACAACTGCTCGTCAAGGAAGAGAATGGAGAGTTTGTGATTGACGATGTTAAATTGTCATCGGGGAAAACTCTGACAGAATTATACGAAAAAGAGAAACGGAGTAATCTATAAGCACCAATTCTTTGTCTCATATTAGCACTTTTATCGCGAGAAAAGGTCGTCCATGAGTATTTCGTTTTGAACTATTCCTGAATGGATTCCAGGTAGTACACCATAGGTGGTAACCATGGTCGTTATCAGGCTTTTGTGTGTGCCTGTGGCGGTTTTGAATAATGCCATGCGGTTACGGAGTTGTTCCTCGTAGCTCTTGCTCATTGTGTAGGGTGTTTCCGAAAACTTCATCTCGCAAAGGTTTATGACTCTATCCGAACGGTCGATGACCAAGTCTATCTGCGTTCCCTTGGATTCCTTGTCGCCAATCAATCTCCAAGTGCTTGTATTGGTGGATATTCCGCTGATTCCTAGTTTCCGTTTTATTTGGTCGAGGTGAAGCATACAGATGGTTTCGAAACTGAACCCTTCCCATGCCTCTACGGAATGGGAGTGCATGTTGTTTGTCCACCAATGCTCATCTTTTGAGTTGTTGGCTTCGATGAATTTGAAATAGAATAGAGTGTAGGGGTCGCAAATTCTGTAGAGGGTGTTGCGTACGGTAGACTTATATTGTGCATATTTCTCAATGAAGTCGCATCGTTCGAGGTTGTCCAATAGTGTGCTCAGAGGTCCTCCGGAGAGTCCTGTCTTCTCAATGATGTCGGCTCGCAGCAACCCCTCTTTTGTGCCGGCCAAAGCCTTCATCACAGCTATGTATTTTTCCGCCTGGGCAAATAGAGCGTTGAATAGCTCGTCGAATTCCTCTTTCATAGGAGCATTCTTTGCAAAAAACAGTCGGTCGATATTCTGCGCAAGACTCTGTTTTGGATTCAGCAGGTTCATGTAGTAAGGCACTCCTCCAAATGCCATGTGGCATTGCATAATAGTGTAGCGATCCCATTTGCAGTTCGACTCGTGGAGATACTCCTCGCATTCTCCCAACCTGAACGGACGCAGGTAAATCTGTTCGGTTATGCGGTTGTGAAGCCCTCCTCTGTTTTTCACAAGCTTGTTAACCATCCACGATGTTGCTGACCCGCAGGCGATAAAAAGGATATCGCTACGTTGTGCCGCCCAGGCATTCCAAAAATACTCAAGAGCCTCCACAAACGAACTTCGAGGCGTGTCAATCCATGGCATCTCGTCGAAGAAAATGACTTTCTTTTTCTTCTTGGGTTGGCTTTCAACCAAAGCCTTTAGCTCGCTGAAGGCATCCTCCCAATTCTTCAATAGCGGAGCATATTTGGAACCGCTGTATTCTTTCAGCTGTTCAGCAAAACGTTGAAGCTGTTTTTGAGGCTTCTGTTTCCGTGTGCCAACATAAGAAAAAGTGAATCTGTCAGCAAAAACATTATTCACCAAGAATGTTTTTCCGATACGCCGCCTACCATATACAATAACAAATTCAGATCTGTTTGAGTTGTATAAACGTTCAAGAGTCTCAATTTCAGCATTTCGTGCAATGATTTTGCTCATATTATTATGATTTTGTTGATTGCAAAAGTACGCCTTTTTTTTGAAATATGGACAAATATGATGTAATAAAAGTGTCCATAACTCGATTTTTTGTTGAGATATGGACGAATATAAAATCATAAAAGTGTCCATAACTAGATTTTTTATTGAGATATGGACACTTTTGATTGTTGAGACAATACGGAGGTTAATAGAATGAAGAGGATTGTTTTGATGTGGAGAATTTGTGACGAGATTGCGTTCTCTCGTTATTGCTTTGTCATGGGATTGGTGGAGAACGCGGTTTCTATGGGAATTAGTTATATTGTTTGCTGGTTTATTATTGATAATCAATAGAATATAATCAGGTGTTGGAAATTTGTGGTTTTTCTTTTTGAAAAGTTGCTTTTATTTCACAAAAAATCACTAACTTTGCAAGTTGTTTCATTGTGCTCACGTCGCTATGTTGGGTGGGGTGAGAACATGTGATACAATCTGATAATGAGTGAAATAATAATATAATGTAATTCTATGCAAAAAAGTAAAATTGGTCTCGATTTTGAGAAAGTAGAG
>CADBOG010000008.1 GCA_902796265.1 uncultured Bacteroidota bacterium | reverse complement strand
GACGGAATAGAAGGCCATAAAGACCGATGCCAGCGGCGTCAGGTAGTAGTTGGCCATCCAGATGCCCATAGCGGTGTTTTTCTGTCCTAGAAGCTGTCCTCCGCTTATCTTGTCGCCATATTTGGCTCCCAGCCAACGACCAAAGCCGAACTGAAAGATGCAGAACAGCAACGAGGCGATGCCCAACCAGATGATGTTGTGCCAGTTGCCCTCACCATGAAGGAAAATGAAATCGATGGTTTTGCCGAGCGTCAAGAGAAGTGCACATGCCCATAGGTAGAATGACTTGCCGCGGTGTCGGCTCAAAAAGTCGTGACCTTTAGGCCACCATGCCTGCAACGCCCATGCCACGAAAAAAGGTAGGCCTATAACAGTACCTACTCGTTTGAGGATTAGCCAGAAAGATTCGAAGAAGGGCATGTCTTGCTGATTGCCGATAAATGAGAAGTATATGGGCGCTACGATGGCTACCATCAGGTTGCCGATAATGGTGTAGGCCGTCACCGTCTCGCGGTTGGCACCGAGCATACAGCTGATGACGGCAACCGACGACGCGATGGGACAGAGCACGCCTATCAGCACTCCCTCGGCAACTATATTGCTTGCTCCCAGCCATTTCAGTATCAGGTAGGAACCAAGGCTTACAGTGATTTGGAACAGCATCAGCCAAATGTCGAGCCAGCTCATACGCAACCGCTTGATGTCCACGGCAGAAAAGGTGAGTAGAAGGATAGTGAAGATGATGTAGGGTACCATAAAGCTGAACATTGCGCAGTATTTGTGCAGCAAAAGGCCTAAAACGATGGCAGCGGGCAGTATGTAGCTTCTGTATTTTTGCATTTTTTGGATGTGCCAAAGCCGTGGTTTTACGCTGATGCACAATTTGTTGTGGCTGCGGTACTTTCTGCTTTGGATTTGCAAATATAAGTGAAAACATCGTATATGTCGCAAAAAAAGTGTATTTTTGCATTTCTGGTTGTAAAGGTTAAAACTGTTTTAAAGGTTGAAAGAGATTGGCTTAGAGTTTTTTTTCAGTTCTGACCTTTAACCGATAAACTTTAAACAACAAACCAATGCTAAGAGAAGAGACTGTTTTCGGACCCATACATAGCCGTCGACTTGGCACGTCGCTCGGCATCAACCTGCTGCCCGAGAAGGGCAAGTTCTGCAACTTCGACTGCATCTATTGCGAGTGCGGCTGGAACCGCGACGGGCGCAACGACACCAAGCTGCCCTCGGCCGAGAAGGTGCGCCACGACCTGAACAACAAACTGCAGGACCTTTATGCCGAAGGTACAAAGGTTGACTCCATCACCTTCAGCGGTGATGGTGAACCGACGCTGAACCCAGAGTTCCCGCTGATTATCGACAACACGCTGGCGCTGCGCGACCAGTTTGCGCCTTCGGCCAAGGTGTCGGTGCTGAGCAATGCCACGCGCGTCCACATCCCCGAGATATTCGCAGCCCTGCGCAAGGTCGACAATCCGATAATGAAAATCGACGCTCCCACCAACGAGCTGGTTGCCAAAATCAACAATCCCGCACCAGGCTACGATGTGGCCCGCGTCGTCGAGGCGCTGAAGCAGTTCAATGGCAATTTCATCCTGCAATGGTGCCTGCTGCGCAGTCTTGATTTTGACTCCACCAGCGACGAGGTGGTGTTGCCAATGCTCGACATCATCCGCACGCTGCGTCCGCGTGAGGTTATGGCCTACACCATCGACCGCCCCACCCCGGCCCAAAACCTGCAGAAGGTCACCCCCGTCGAGATGCGCACCCTCCTCAAACCCCTCATCGACGAAGGCTTCGCAGTGCAGATAAAAGGGTGATTTTGTCGAAGTTATTCCTATTCATTTTGTCAGATGAGAAAATAGTTGTATTTTTGCAAAATGAAAAGAATCTCTCATAATTAAAATGAGTATTGCATAATTAATAATTATTGTGTAATTCGTAAAAATAAGTTATTGTAAATTTGTAAAGATTATTATGAATTAAAAATAATGTAAATGAATTGTTAAATATAAACAACTAAGCGTTTGCTATTTGTTTCGACCTGACTGAAACGTGGAAATTTCATCAAAGGCCTCAAAGGGAAACAAAGGCAAATGTTCGCTGAATAGCGAGCATTTGAGTCTTTCCTTTGAGAGGTATTCCACGACCGCAGTCAGGAGACGAGATTGCTCGCCTTCTTTTTTTGTCTGTGGTCATCGGGAAAACCCCAAGGAATCGGTAGCAAATCGCATAAACAGCAATCGCTATGCAGATACACATAGGACACATTATCCGAGAAGAACTACATCGGCAAGGACGTTCCAAACAATGGCTCGCCGACCAAATTGGTGTCACTCCACGTACACTACAACGCATCTACAACAAGCCATCCATTGACACCCAACTGCTCCTACGCATCAGTCAAAATCTTCGTACCGACCTCTTTCTTCCTTACTCAAATATCCTCTCTGCCACGACAGATGTTGTCGTATGACAACATCTGTCGTGGACAGGATGGGATAGTATTCGTAATTTTGCAGTCGAAAAAAGGCAAATATATACTATCAATTGCAACACTAATAGCATCTCCTTCAACTGTGGCCGCAGCTGCGGGAGCAAGTGTGCTGCAATACATTACAAACAACCTTCCTGATCTTATCAGGGAACACGGACATCATCTAATTATACACATAATAAAACATTTCAAAGATGAAGAAAACAAACATTAAAACAATAATCGTGTTTATATGCACGACATTCTGAATCGCCAATATGGCGGTAGGACAATCTTATAGTAATGGTACCTTTTTCTACAAACGAGTCAATTCAGACGATATTACTATTTGGCAATTTAATGGAAAAGAAGCATTATTCAAGTGCTCAGTATTAATTCCCTACTGCAGTGAAAAGAATATTAGAAAAGTCTTGGGAGTAGACCCTAATGCATTTGAACGATCAGATTCTCCTGGCAATCATTATGTGGAAGGGAATATAGAAAGATGGTGGAGAACCATACACGTTCATATGGCAAATTACCGCTCCGACATTCCTTCAAATAGTCGGTCTGTCTATAAAATTGAAGGATATGATTACTACTGTGCCGTATCATACGATTTATCAAATCTTGTGATATGGAGAGAGGAAAATGGATTAATTAAATATAAATGTTATTTCACGCGTATTCCTAAAGAAGACCTCCTTCCCAAAGCTGCAAATTATGACTTCCTCAATGAATAAATGGTTGGTCTTTGCATTGTTGGCGGTATTCAGCATTGGTGCTTCGGCGCAGGATGTACGTTATTATAAATTGTCGAGCACCAGGATTGGAGGCACTACCAACAAGAATGTCTCCGGCGGGCAATTCATTACCTTTGTCAGCGACATCTGCTTCGAATCGTCCAGCAAAGGCGTAGGTGTTGGTCACGGTACACTGACTCGAAACAATAATTACAGCAACGCACAGTACACCACCTATCAAGGTTCAAGCTATTGGGGCAAAAACACCTCGTTCAAGTTCAACAGCGACAAGAGTGTGCTCAACGTGGTGTTGGACAATGGCGACATCTACGTTTACAAACGCGCCACACCACCTGCTGGCGCAACCACCTGCTCGCTTATCCGCAAGCCAAGCAGCAGTGGCTCCACAGGCGGCACATACGTTCCGCAACCCGTCTACCCCGCGCAGCAGTACCCTCAACAGCAATATCCGCAACAACAGCAAAACCAGCAGCAACAGACGCCGACCCGTCAACAGCCGTCGCAACCCACAAGAACGCAATGCATCTATTGCAATGGATCAGGAAAGATAATAAAGGATGATGCATTCACTCTTGGTCTCGGGGACAAGAAATACTGCAACGAATGTAGCAAAACCGTCTTCGCAAGCCATTACCACGCAACTTGTCCATATTGTTATGGCAAAGGGTATAAATAGTCCCAACCATCGCAAGATT
>CADBOG010000007.1 GCA_902796265.1 uncultured Bacteroidota bacterium | reverse complement strand
TCAAGTTCCAAGTTTCAAGTTTCAGGTTTCAGGTTTCAAGTTTCAGGTTTCAAGTTACAATTCTCAATTTTCAATTCTCAATTTTCAATTTTCAATTCTAAACTATGATTATATTGCAAGATAAAATAAGGGGTTCTCTGATTGGCGGTGCCATCGGTGATGCATTGGGATATCCCGTAGAGTTCATCAGCTCCTTTAATGGGATACAAGCCCAATATGGGAAACGGGGTATAACAAGGCTCGATACAAATCAACATTGGGCAGAAGAAAAGGGACAAAAGGATAAGGCCGTAGTGTCTGATGACACCCAGATGACTCTCTTTACCGCCAATGGCATTCTTAATGCCAAGCGACATAATATTGACTTGAAAAAGGGCATCTGTCTTGCTTATATTGAATGGTATCTGACACAGACGGGAAACAAATCGAAGAAATACAATGATTGTTGGATTGGTCGTCTGCCGGAGTTGAACAAGCGCCGTGCTCCAGGCATTACCTGTATGACATCGTTGGGTGACATCTTTAGTGGTAATGAACCCATCAATAACAGTAAAGGATGCGGTGGTGTCATGCGTATAGCACCTATTCCTCTATACGCAACCGTTGATAACCGCATGGACATCTTGGAGGCTGACAAGCTGGCTGGTGATGCTGCCGAGTTAACACATCTAAACCCATTGGGATTTATCCCTGCAGCCTTGATGTCGCATATCATCTATCGTTTGGCTTTGGACGAACACCCAACAAGAGATGCACTCATAATGAATATCCGAGATGGGATCCAAGCAGCAGAAACAATCTATCCTAATCTTCATGATGATGTGAAATGTATGGGCGAGCTAAGCGAAAAAGCCATTACGCTTGCCAGCAACAGTAGCTCGGATTTGGACAACATTATGATTCTTGGAGAGGGATGGACTGGAGATGAGGCTTTGGCCATTGCACTCTTTTGCGCCATTCGACACTTCGACAACTATGAAGAGGCGATGATAGCCTCAGTAAATCATGGCGGTGATAGCGACAGCACTGGAGCAGTGACAGGCAATATATTAGGTGCCGCTGTTGGCTATGATGCCATTCCACAGTTTTTCAAGGACGATTTGGAACTCCACGACGTCATCCTCCACATGGCTGACGACCTGTATAGAGGTGAAGTAACAGAAATGCAAATGTAAAGAACAGAGGTGATATGAATACATTTTTGAAGAAAGCACTATGCGTTGCACTTATGGTAGCTGCTGTGGCCAGTGGTGCAATGGCTCAGAACAACAAGAAATCGAGTAAACCTTCTCCTGCTAAAAAGGTTAAGCAGACTGTTCGGACAATCCTGCCCGACACCAACGGATTGGCTGAGGCCAACCTTTGGGCCGACAAAAAGATCAAACACATGTCGATGGAGGAGAAAGTTGGACAGCTGATGTTTGTCAGGGTACCATTGACCATGACCAAGAAACAGCAACGCGAATTTGAACGCAACTTCACCAAATTTGATGTTGGCGGCATCTGTTTTTTCAAAGGCACTGCCGAAGCACAATTGGAACGCACACGCCGCTACCAGCATCTCTCCAATCTGCCCCTGATGGTCACCATAGATGGCGAATGGGGACTCGGAATGCGTCTCACCGACTGCTACTCCTTTCCAAGACAGATGCTTATGGGTGCCCTCTCCCCTGCCAACGACACCCTCATCGAGCGCTTTGGTGACGAGGTTGGAAGACAATGCAGGAAGATGGGTATTCATGTCAACTTCGCCCCCGTGTGCGACATCAACAGCAATCCCCGCAATCCAGTCATCGGCTGCCGTTCATTCGGTGAGAACAAGGTGAGGGTTGCCCGCAAATCTGCCATATATGCCCGTTCGATGCAACGCAAAGGCATCATTGCCGTAGGGAAACACTTCCCCGGTCATGGCGACACCGACGTTGACAGCCATCTCGACCTACCGATAATCAACCATACGATACACTATATCGACAGCGTCGACCTCTTCCCTTTCCGCCGCCTTGTACGCGACGGGATCCGTGGTATGATGATTGCCCACCTGCAAGTCAATGCTTTGGATGACCGCAGGAATATGCCTTCCTCCCTTTCCGAACGCATTGTTACTCCATTGCTGCGTAACGACATGAAATTCGACGGCCTTATCTTCACCGACGGCATAGACATGAAGGCTGTGTCGAAGAACTATAAAGACGGCGAGGGTGCCATACGGGCCATACGTGCTGGCAGCGATGTCATCCTGCTGCCCATCGATGTGGAGAAAACTATCGACGCTGTCCTCTCGGAAGCCAAGCGTGACCCCGAATTTGCCAAGATGATAGACAACCGCTGCCACAGGATTCTCCGTGAGAAACACCGTTGCGGATTGCACAATTTGGACCTATCCAAACTCTCCGTCCCCAACCAAGCCGACGCTCGTCGCTGTGCTGAGATTACAAGCCACATGGCTCAGAAGGCTTTGACGCTTGTCCACGACGATGGTGACGTGCTGCCTATCAAGGCCGACGAAAAGGTAGTATACGTTTCGGTCGGCAACTGCGACTCTGCCATCAGAAATATCAGCGAACCTCTCCAGCAACAGATAACAGATGCCGGCAAAGTGGTCATCTCGCTATATGGCAACCTAAGTTCATCCAACAACTATGGCGTATCTAAAGAGAGCATCGACATCATCAACAGCATTGCTAAGATGGAGGATGTCAAGTCGATACTGGTCATCTATGGCTCGCCTTACATTCTCGAGTCCTTCCCAAACACTGCAAAGCAAGCATCAGCCAACAATCAATCAAACAATCAATCAAACAATCAATCAAATATCCTCCCCACCGCCATCATACTTGCATATCAGAATATGCCCGAAGTAGTAGATGCTGTCCCCGCCGCACTTCGTGGAGAGACAGAGCTTGAGGGCATGCTGCCTGTCAGCACAGGTGGATACAAGGAAGGCACATCGCTGCGACCCAGAAAGAAACCAATAAAGCAGTCCACAAATCGTCTTCGTGAAGCCAGAATGGACGAACAATACTTCAAACTCATAGACTCTATTGCTCTCAACGGCATAGCCCAGAAAGCTTATCCTGGCTGCCAAATACTCGTAGCCAAAGATGGAATGATTGTGTATAACCGCTGCTATGGCCGTCAGACATACGACGCTGTGGCAACCCCGATGGACACCAATACCGTCTACGATCTGGCTTCGCTCACCAAGGTCAGCGCCACCAACCTTGCAGTCATGAAGCTGGTAGATGCCGGTAAAATCAAACTCGACGACCATCTCTCAAAGTACCTCCCCTACCTGAAGCATACCAACAAAAACAAGATAACCATTCGTCAGGCTCTCTCACACATTGCACGACTGAAAGCTTTCGATGCTTATTGGAAAGAGTCGCTCAACGACGAATACTTTTATCAGGGAAACAATCCTCAAGAGGGATTTGTAGCCATTGGCGATGGCGTATATGTATCTTCAGAGTTCCGCTCCTCGATGATGAAAAGCATTGCAAAAAGCAAGCTTGAGAAAAAGGAGAAATATCTATACAGCGACTTGGGATTCATACTTTTGGCCGACCTCGTGGAACATGTCAGTGGACTCTCTCTGGACATCTTCATGCAGAAATATTTCTATAGCCCACTGCAGATGAGCAACACCTGTTTCCGTCCTCTTGAGAACGGCATACCGCTACAGCGTATTGCTCCCACCGAACAGGACGACAGTTACCGACATCAGTTGATTAGGGGTTATGTTCACGACCCCAACGCTGCCGCCATGGGTGGTGTCGCAGGTCATGCTGGACTGTTTTCTACTGCCAACGATTTGTTCCGTCTTTATCAGATGATGCTTGATTCAGGACGTTTCGATGGCAGGCAATATATTTCGGCCAAGACATTCTGCACCTTCAACAGTCGTCATTTTGCCAACAAAGAGAACCGTCGTGCATTGGGATTTGACAAACCATCCATCAAAGGACGCAGTTCGCATGTCTCACCGATGGCTTCACAAAGCAGTTTCGGCCATACCGGCTTCACTGGCACTATGGTGTGGGTAGACCCGCAATACAACCTTATCTACATCTTCCTTTCCAACCGCGTCTATCCAAGTGCCCAACCGAACAAGTTGGCCAACATGAATATACGCACCGACATCCAGGATTTGATATACAAATCCTTACCTAAATAACCAGTTGGCTTATTGAGTTCTTAAGGCAATCAGCATTAAACTGCCGAAATGCCAAAGAGTTCAACTGCGTCCCGCAGTTGAACTCTTTTTTTATTTTCCTCGTCCTTGGATGATGATGAGGACGGTATAGAGAAGAATCTTGATATCTGTGGTCAACGACATGTTTTTCAAATACAAAAGGTCGTAGCGGAGACGTTGCACCATCTCATCGACGCTTTCTGCATAACCATACTTGACCTGTCCCCATGAGGTGATTCCTGGTTTCACCTTGTGAAGGAGTAGATATTCGGGGCTACGCTCTACAATCTTATCTATGAAATACTGACGCTCGGGACGCGGTCCTACCAGCGACATGGTTCCCTTCAGGACGTTATAGAACTGTGGAATCTCATCCAAACGGTATTTCCTCATAATGCGTCCAAAAGGCGTGATGCGGGGATCGTCATCCTTCGAGAGTGCAGGTCCTGCCTGTTCGGCATCAACATACATTGAGCGGAACTTGTGCATCTTGAAAGGTTTGCCACGAAATCCTATACGCTCTTGTGCATAGAAGATGGGACCTGGCGAAGTGAGCTTAACGATAAGTGCAGTAACTATAAAGACCGGAGAAAGAAGCACAAGGGCAAGTATGGAGCAGAGTATGTCGGCCATACGCTTGACAGTATACTGCCACTCTTCCATCGGACGCGGATTAAGTGTAATCAATGGTGAGTTGAAGATTGAATCCTGCTTTACAGAGCCGTATACGATATCGCGCAGATTAGGAGTAATCTTGATAATCACATTGTCGCAGCCATCAAGTTTGCAGATGTACCTGTTAATTTTCCTGTTATCATCGTCGTCGATAGCTATTATCACCTCCTCAATAGCATATTTCTCAATCAGTTTACCAATATCGTCAAGGCGACCCAGATGAGGCATTATTTTCGAGAGCTCCTCATTGACCTCATCACCGTATGAGACGAAACCGACGAAAAGGTTACCAGAATAGACAGCCTGGTCGTCGAGGTCACGGTAGATGGACAAGGCCTTGTTTCCGCCACCCACAAGCAGTGTCGGGAAACCTATGCGGCGAGTATGAACCATATTGGCAGTATGGGTGGTGAGGCAGAGGCGACCCGCGTATGTTAGTCCGAAATGGAGCACGAAAAGCATCAAGAAACTCGAATAGTAGTTCTTGTAAGAGCTGATGTTGTCATCAAGCATCAGTGTGAAGAATATGACAATCACGCCAATAACAGATGCCCAGAATGTCTGCTGCAGCTCTTTTAGGCGTCCCTTTCGCAGCACATTCTTGTAGGTTCCCTGCATAGCATAGAAGAGACACCACACTATGGGCAGTATGATGATGCCACGCCAGAAGTTACTGTCTTGAAACACCAGGTTTACATCCTCGAAATGGTTGTTCTCGATAGAGAGTTTTCGGAAAAGGAATAGACCAGCCCATGCCATCATAGCGGCCAGTGCATCCCAAACAATATATAGAACTTTTTTCACGATAAGCGAAATTATGAAAATTGAAAATTGAGAATTGAAAATTGAAAATTAAAACTTGAAACCTGAAACCTGAAACTTGAAACCTGAAACTTGAAACCTGAAACTTGAAACCTGAAACTTGAAACCTGAAACCTGAAACT
>CADBOG010000006.1 GCA_902796265.1 uncultured Bacteroidota bacterium | reverse complement strand
TGCGGTCGAAGTCTTTGTCTACTCCTTGGGTCGTATACTCGATTTAGAGTTGAGGACCTGCGGGGACAAGAGCCTTGCCTGCTGCGTTGTAAGTGAACTTTTCGAAGTTCTTGATGAAGCGTGCGGAGAGATCCTTTGCCTTTGTTTCCCATTGGGCTGCATCGGCATAAGTGTCGCGCGGGTCGAGAATCTTCGGGTCAACGCCAGGTAATGCGGTCGGAACCTCGAGGTTAAAATAAGGAATCTTCTTGGTCTCGGCCTTGAGAATAGAACCGTCGAGGATGGCATCGATAATTCCGCGGGTATCCTTAATAGAGATACGCTTGCCAGTACCGTTCCAGCCAGTGTTGACCAGATATGCCTTGGCTCCACTCTTTTCCATACGTTTCACAAGTTCCTCTGCATACTTGGTAGGATGCAGCTCGAGGAAAGCCTGTCCGAAGCAAGCGCTAAAGGTGGGAGTAGGCTCGGTGATGCCACGCTCCGTACCAGCCAACTTGGCTGTGAATCCGCTAAGGAAATAGTACTTGCATTGGTCGGGAGTGAGGATGCTTACGGGAGGCAACACACCAAAAGCATCTGCGCTGAGGAAAATAACATTATCAGCAACAGGACCTGCGCTCTTGCCATAGATAGGCTGGACAATCTTCTCGATATGGTCGATAGGATAGCTCAGACGTGTGTTCTCGGTAACGCTCTTGTCTTTGAAGTCAATCTTGCCATTGGCGTCGACGGTAACATTCTCGAGCAGAGCGTTGCGTTTGATGGCATTGTAGATGTCAGGTTCGCTCTCCTTGTCGAGGTTGATAACCTTGGCATAGCAGCCGCCCTCGAAATTGAAAACGCCCTCGTCGTCCCAGCCGTGCTCGTCGTCGCCGATAAGGAGGCGTTTGGGGTCGGTGCTGAGGGTTGTCTTGCCGGTGCCGCTGAGACCGAAGAAGATGGCAGTATGCTTGCCTTCCATGTCGGTATTGGCGGAGCAATGCATCGAGGCGATACCCTGCAAAGGCAGATAGTAGTTCATCATCGAGAACATACCTTTCTTCATCTCGCCACCGTACCAGGTGTTGAGGATGACCTGTTCGCGGCTGCTGACGTTGAAGGCAACGCAAGTCTCGCTGTTGAGACCCAGCTCCTTATAGTTTTCAACCTTAGCCTTGCTTGCGGTATATACGGTAAAACCAGGCTTGAAATCCTTGAGTTCCTCAGCAGAGGGCTTGATGAACATATTGGTCACGAAATGTGCCTGCCATGCCACCTCCATAATGAAGCGAACAGCAATACGGGTATCTTTGTTGGCGCCGCAGAAAGCATCGACGACAAAGAGTTCCTTACCACAAAGAGCCTTCTTGGCAAGGTCTTTCATCTGACCCCACACCTCTTCGCTCATGGGATGGTTGTCGTTAGGATACTCGGGGGTGTTCCACCATACGGTATTCTTCGAGTTCTCGTCCATGACGATATATTTGTCCTTGGGCGAACGGCCGGTATAGATGCCAGTCATGACATTGATGGTGTCGAGCTCAGTGAGTTGGCCTTTGTCGTATCCTGTAAGACTAGGATCCATCTCAAACTTGAACAGCTCCTCGTATGAGGGGTTGTAATGTATGTCCTTAACGCCGGTGATGCCCAGCGCTTCGAGGTCTTTTCTGATTTTATCGATCATGGGTTTAAGGTTTAAGGGTTATTAGGTTAAAAGTTAATAGCCAATTGTAAAAAAGATAGTGAAAGATTTTAGGGAGTTAAGGGAAGCTAGGGGAAGTAAAAGGAAGTTAAGGGAAGTAATCGATGAGAAAACAAGAACTTCCCTTAACTCTAAAAAATCATTTTTTTATTTCTTTCTTGCGTCCTTGATGGCGGCCTGGGCGGCAGCGAGGCGAGCGACGGGCACGCGGAACGGGCTGCAGCTTACGTAGTTGAGACCGGCATGGAAGAAGAACTCTACCGAGTCGGGATCGCCACCATGCTCACCACAGACACCACACTTGAGGTTGGCGCGGGTCGAGCGGCCACGATTGACGCCAAGTTCCACGAGCTGACCGACACCTTCCTGGTCGAGGGTGTTGAACGGGTCGGCAGGAATAATCTTCTGGTCAACATAGTCCTTAACGATAGCGTTGACGTCGTCGCGGCTGAAACCGAAGGTCATCTGAGTAAGGTCGTTGGTACCGAAGCTGAAGAATTCGGCAACCTTTGCAATCTTGTCAGCAACCAAAGTAGCACGCGGAATTTCAATCATCGTACCAAACATATAGTTGATGGTGACACCATACTTGGCCTCAACCTCAGCCTTGATAGCGTTGGCGATCTCTTTCTGATGCTCGAGCTCTTTGACGTTGATTGTGAGAGGAACCATGATTTCGAGCTTGGGATTCTTGCCTTCTTTGAGCAGCTCGGCAGTTGCGCTGAAGAGAGCACGGAACTGGACACGGGTAATTTCGGGATAGATGATGCCGAGGCGGACACCACGGAGACCCATCATCGGGTTGACCTCGTGGAGAGCGTCGACACGTTTCTTGACCTCCTCATAGGCGATGCCGAGACGGTTGGCAACCTCTTTCATCTTTTCCTCGCCCTGGGGAGCAAACTCATGCAGCGGGGGGTCCATCAGACGGAAAGTAAGGGGCTTGCCGTCGAGAACCTTAAGGGTAGCTTTAGCATACTCGCGGATATCCGGCTCGAGCTCGTCGAGGGCGGCAATACGCTCTTCAGTACTGTTGCTGAGAATCATGTTGCGGAGTTTCTCGAGAGGTTTCTCGCTGTTCTTGCCATAGAACATGTGCTCGATGCGGAAGAGTCCGATACCTTCTGCGCCGAAGCTGACAGCACGCAGAGCGTCATCAGGATTGTCGGCATTGGTGCGGACACCCATGGTGCGGAACTTGTCGACCAAGGTCATGAATTTCTGGAAGAGAGGATTCTCGGTGGCGTTGATCATCTTGATTTCCTCGTCATATACCCAACCTTTTGTGCCATTAAGAGCGAGGAGGTCACCTTCGTGATAAGTCTTGCCAGCTATGACAACAACATTGTTCTCAACAACATTGACATGTTTCTTTCCGAACGGGTCGGTAGAGACGGATGCTGTGTCTTTGCCAATCTTGACGGCGTCGCATCCAACGATGCAGCACTTGCCCCAGCCGCGAGCCACGAGGGCTGCGTGTGAGGTCATACCGCCACGTGCGGTCAAGATACCGTCAGCTGCACGCATACCCTCAACGTCCTCGGGATTGGTCTCTTCGCGGACAAGGATATTCTTGATGCCGGCAGCCTGATATTCTTTAGCTTTCTCGCTGGTGAGAGCGATGACACCTACTGCGCCGCCAGGGCCTGCGGGAAGACCCTTGGCGATGACGGTACGTTTCTTCTCGTCGTTTGAATCGAGGATGGGGTGCAGCAGCTCGTCGAGCTGTGAGGGCGATATGCGCATCACCACTTCCTGCTCATCGATAAGTTTCTCTTCGAGCATGTCGAAAGCCATGGTGAGGGCAGCAACGCCAGTACGCTTTCCTACGCGGCATTGCAGCATGTAGAGGACACCTTCCTGAATGGTGAACTCGATATCGAGCATGTCATGATAGTTGTGCTCGAGAGTCTGGCGGATGTCGCAGAGCTCTTTGTATGTTTCGGGCATAAGCTCCTGCATGGAGTGCATGTGCTTGTTCTGCTCGTTCTTGGTGTCGTCGTTGAGGGGGTTAGGAGTACGGATACCGGCAACGACATCCTCGCCCTGGGCGTTGATGAGCCATTCGCCATAGAACTGGTTGTCGCCAGTAGCAGGGTTACGGGTGAAAGCAACACCAGTAGCGCTATTGTCGCCCATGTTGCCGAACACCATAGCCTGTACGTTGGCGGCAGTGCCCCAATCGTCGGGGATACCTTCAATTTTGCGGTAGCTGACAGCCTTCTTGCCGTTCCAGCTCTTGAAGACAGCCTTGATGCCACCTTCCATCTGAGCCTTAGCGTCATCGGGGAAGTCGGTACCAAGCACCTCTTTAACTTTTTTCTTGAACTCCTCGGCAAGGAACTTCAGGTCATCGGCTGTGAGCTCGGTATCGCTCTTGAAGCCTTTCTTATCCTTGTATTCGTCGAGCATGTCGTCGAGCTGTTTGCGGATACCCTTACCGTCGACAGGTTCTATGCCTTCCGATTTCTCCATGACAACGTCAGCGTACATCATGATGAGGCGGCGATAGGAGTCGTAAACGAAGCGGGGATTGTTGGTTTTCTTCAACATGCCGGGGATTGTCTTGCTGCTGAGACCGATATTGAGGACGGTGTCCATCATACCGGGCATGGAGCTACGTGCACCGGAGCGGCAGGAGACGAGCAGGGGGTTCTCGGGGTCGTCATATTTCATACCCATAATCTTCTCCACATTCTCCATTCCTTTCCAAACCTCGTCCATGAGGCCTGAAGGCAGTTGGCAGTTGTTGTCATAGTAAGCTGTGCAGCATTCGGTGGTGATAGTAAGACCAGCGGGGACGGGAAGTCCGAGCAGACACATTTCGGCCAAGTTGGCACCTTTTCCACCAAGCAGATTCTTCATGTCGGCCTTGCCTTCGGCAGTTTTGCCTCCAAAAGTGTAAACGTATTTTGTCATAAAGGAAAATAAAAAATTAATTTATAAATATTTAATAAATAATTATCACTTGCAATGAATTTGCAAATGTACGAAAAAAAAATTAAAACTACGTAAAATAGTATTAGTTTTTTTTCACTTTTGGGCAAACCTCAAACAATCGAGAACGATTCTCGCATTGGCTTTGTTGCTGTATAGGTCACCCAAAAGTGCTTTGCGAGAATCTATATCTTGCTGCGTAAAAGGCCTAGACATAAGTTCGTCAAGAGCCGTGCAGAATGATTCTGGAGTATCGGCCACAGTACAAAGCTCGCCCAGTTTTGTGCCGGCAACCATGTTGCTGTTCACCAAACAATGACGACATGCATACAACGAGTTGAGAAGCTTTATTTTCAAGCCAGTAGGTTGATTGGTGTACATAATGCTTACTTGGGCGTCACTAATCAGACGTTGCATAGTCTCATCGTCGGGCTGGGCAACCAATTCGACATTGTCATATTTCGCCAACAAATCCCTAACCAACTCCGAGGGTCTTCTGCCAGCAACAACAAAACGACACTTGGACTTCTGGAACACATTATGTGCCAAATATTTGACAGCATCAATATTTTCTGTCACAGAGAGGTCGGCATGATAGAGTGCATAACTACCTTGGCCCACTTTGCTAACAACCTCGTCGTTGACATGCGAGATGGGCAAGAGGATAACATTCTTGCAACCCAACGCACGGAAATGAGCCGCATCTGCCATCGTGACAGCAAACACACCTGCAGCATTGATAATCACAGGTTCATAGCGCTCAAGCTTACGGGCATCCATGCGATAATAGCACCTCTTGAAAAAGTTGCTCTCAGCCTCCGCAAGACTGTTGTAATAATCATGCTCAACGTTGTGCATCCGCACAAAGATTGAACGGCTTGAACGATACCGTAGATGCTCCAACATCGAGCAACAATGCAGTCCCTCAAGCAAAATAGGATTATCGTCTTTCTCAAGATTCTCAAGCAGCTCCCTGTTGTCGCGCGAAGCAACTATAAAAGGTCTTGAAGACAACATTTTCCCAAGCCCCATATCGCGACGATAATAGTAGACCTTCTTGCACAATCTCTCCAACTGAGGCGACTCCTCACGGCCATAAGCGAAACAATGTAGAGTAATCTCCACGCCCAACTCCGCCAAAGCCTTCAGTCGATAATACACATCAATAACCCCACCATAATCAGCAGGATAAGGAACATTGAAAGATACGATATGTAGTTTCAACGTATTGATATGTATATTAGCAATTTCCAATTCTCAATTCTCAATTCTCAATTCTCAAATTGTCGTATGCGATGTGGACATTATCTGGCAGACTTTTCTCCACCTCCGCATGGAACCCCATTTCATGAGAAAGATGTGTGAGGTATGCCACACGAGGTTTGCACTTGGCTATGACTTCTAGCGACTCAGGCAGACAGAAATGGGAGAAATGCTCCTTCTGCCTTAACGAGTTGATAACCATCAAGTCAAGCGATTGCAGTTTCCCCATCTCTTCAGTCGAGATATGATTCATATCGGTTAAATAAGCCATGCTCTTCCCGTTTTTTTCATCCATGCGATAGCCAAGTACAGGTAAGTCCTTGTGCATGCCGCGAACAGGGGTAATCTTCAAGGCTCCGACCTCAAAAGGGATGCAGTCGCTGACATCGTGGAGCGTCACTTCGGGAAGACCCGGATATATGTGAGGCTCAAAGATATAGTGGTAGTCATGCTGTAGGGAGTCAATCGCCTGCTTGTTGGCATAGACCTCCATATTACGCTTTTGCACCCAGTTGAGAGGGCGTATGTCGTCGATACCACCCACATGGTCGCGATGGGCATGGGTGATAAGAATAGCCTCAAGATGACGCACATCATGGGTGAGCATCTGTGCGCGGAAGTCGGGGCCAATGTCGACAAGAATGTTGTTGCCCTCGCAGTCGGTCACCAGAGCCGAGGTGCGGAGCCGCTTGTCGTGAGGGTCTTGCGAGTGGCAAACCTCACAGGGACATGCTATTACGGGCACCCCCTGAGAAGTGCCCGTACCTAAGAATGTGATAATCATGATTAAGCCTCAATCTTCTGCGTGAGTTTAAAACCTACACCATGGACGTTAACAATCTGAACCGAGGGGTCACCTTTCAGGTATTTGCGCAACTTGGTGATATAGACATCCATGCTGCGGGCGGCGAAATAGGAGTCATCCTTCCAAATTTTCTGTAGAGTACTCGATCGGTCGATAAGTTGGTTGAAGTTGATGCAGAAGAGGCGCAGCAGCTCGCTCTCCTTTGATGTGAGGCGTAGAGGTTCTTCGCCTTGTAGTGTGAGGGTCTGATAGTTGTAGTCGAATTTGAACTTGCCGATGTTGAACTGGTTATTTTCGGGCTTGTTCTCGTCAAACGAGCGGCGGATAGTGGCGTTGATACGCGCCAATAGTTCCTCCATGCTGAAAGGCTTGGTGATGTAGTCGTCGGCTCCGACCTCAAAACCTTTCAGCTTGTCGGCCTCGAGCGACTTGGCAGTAAGAAAAAGAATAGGAATATTCTTGTCGATTTTGCGCAATTCTTTGGCAACCGTAAAACCATCTTTGACAGGCATCATCACATCGAGAATGCAAGCATCAACGTTGGCATCCTTGTAAAGGTCAAGAGCTTGCTGGCCGTCGGTGGCCAGAAAGACGGTGTAGCCTTTTTGGGTAAGATAGGCTTTCAGAATAGTCCCCATATTGGGGTCGTCTTCTGCTATTAACAACTTTATACCTAAATTCATATCCGTGGTATTGTTAAGGTTAAGGTTAATTCCGTTTTCAATAACACAAATTAGTATCATTTATTGTGCAAAACATGCATTTTTAATTAAAAATTTTAAGTTAATTTTCATATTTTGCTGATTTACAATACTGATTAAATGTTAAAATTTTTCAGCCAGAAATAACCTTGCAACCTTTTTGCCACCTAAGCGTACAGGCGGTACTGGAAGTCGCGGAAAATTCAAAACGAATGCAATCTTTCTTTTTGAAAAGTTGCATTCGTTTTTCGTAATCCATTCTGTGATACTTATAAGACCAATCTAGCTCATATAGAGTTCATTCTAGTTTTCAGTTTTACTCATTCCAAAAAGTCTATTCGAGCTTTTCGAGTTTTTCGATGTAAACAAAAAAAGGCCATTACCAGTCAAGGTAATGGCCCTAGAATTAAACCCAAGCTCGTCCCAAACGAGCCGATACGTGTAATATGTGCGATACGTGGCCCTAGAATTAAACCCAAGCTCGTCCCGAACGAGCCGATACGTGTAATACGTGCGATACGTGGCCATTGAAACTTGAAACCTGTGCCGTAGGCTGCGTGGTATGCCCGCGTGGTATGCCCATGAGCACCTTAGAATAAATCAGATACAGCGAATAACACCTTTAAATAAATCAGATGCAGTGAGTCAGTACCTTAGAATAAATTAAATGCAACGAGCAAACTAGAAACGGCCGAAGGTCTTTATGTCTAGAGTTTTTCCGAAAGTTCTTTTATCCGCTAGTTAATCCGAGGAGATAGTTAATCCGCTGTGATCCTCACACAGAGAAAGCAGCCTCGAGCATTTCCGAGTTCGAGTGGTAATCCCGCCGGATAAGGTCGGCATACACCTCCGCCGACGCCACATTGTTCAATCCGCACCAGCGTGCCAGCACATACAAGTCAATGCCAGCACGCAGAGCCATAGTGGCAAAAGTGTGCCGCGACGTCATGAAGTTGACATTCTTGTCGATATTTGCGTTCTTTGCCCACTTCTTTATATGCTCGTTCAGCGTCATGCTGCTGAATAGATGAAACACCTTGTCGTCCCTCTGCTCCTGCGGC
>CADBOG010000005.1 GCA_902796265.1 uncultured Bacteroidota bacterium | reverse complement strand
CATGCCCAATCCGGCCTCCGACAACGTGACCGTGATGTCCTCTTTCCGCATCGACCGCATAGAGGTATACAGCCTCACGGGACAGCGAGTCATGCAGCAGAAGGTCGGGGCACTCTCCACCCAGATAGACCTTTCCTGCTTGCCGAAAGGCACCTATATCGTGCGCACCTACACCAACCACGGCATCTCAAACAAGCGCCTCGTTGTGAAATAGCCCACCCCAATCCTCGGCAGGGCTAGTCCTGCCGAGGATTGTTGGCAATAGAGAAAACCAAAAACACAAGTAACAATAGAACACCGTATTTTGAATAATCCCATGCCAATTGTAGTCAGATTCCCTTACAATAGTGTTCTTTGCCCCGTAACTTTCATTCCATTAATTGACGAAGAAATAGAAAAGGATTTTCCTTGTATCAAAAAATAGTATGCAGACGAATTAATTAGTGATTTTTCAAGTAAAAAATAATCAAAGTAAAAAAATAATCATGGGAGAAACTAGTTATTAACACAAAAAACAATCAATCATGAAACCAATAATCAAAGTCATTGTGAGCATTGTGCTGTTTGTCGTTCCGGGAATGGCACAGGCATCAGCGCCGCGTGAGTCGGGGCTGGACGACACCATACCCGCCGCCCCGAGGAACAAGAGTTACTACTATACCAAATGGTTTGACGAATGCCAGGAGTACTACCCCGACGGCATCGTGGACAGCTGTTTCAGCCGCTATTTTGAGTACTGGAACTTCTACGGACACGGCTCGGTTGCCAAATGGGAGCGTACGAGACACCGCATGAAGGTGAAAGGCCTGGTGGCAATGCTCGACAGGTACACGCCCCCAACCCACGACGACGACACGGTCATCCTGAAGCTCCCGGAGTACCTGTACCTCTACCAGCTTGTCGGCAGACATAATGCTTTTGATATTGACGACGGGCTTGACCTGGTGCTGGTTGACTCGGTGCGGTGGGATACTGCCACGGCGCGCGTCATGGAGCTGAGGCGCGGGTCGGATAACTCAAGGACCCAGTACTGCTACCTTTACGAGGCATACTTTGAAAATCCTGTATATATAGACTCGGAGTTCTATATATTCGGATCCACCAACAGCAACGTGGTTGTAGGGCCGGGATCCCACATCTGGCAGTATGTGCCCACCTATTATGTCGACATAATGGACTGGGGTGGCTACACGCTCAACCCGAAATGCGACGGAAGTCCGTACGAAGGCCAGCTCCCGATAGTCGATTACTGCAGGCCGCAGGGCGGATGGGTGGCAATCATTGATTGCCTGCTCCCCGAATTGGGCTGGAACACCCCATGGCCAGACAGCCCCTGGGGATACTACCTTGCCATTGTCGACCAGTGGGACCTGGACGCGGTGCCGAACGACACGTCGTACGGCCGCGTGGACGGCGGGGGCCGCTGGCCTGACGACAGCTACGACACGATAGAGGCCGTGCCCGCTCCCGGCCATTACTTTGACAGCTGGAGCGACGGCAGCCACGAGAACCCGAGGGTGGTGCACCTGACCAGCGACACCGCATTCGTGGCCATGTTCCATTCCAACGAGACATACTGCCTCGCGGCGGTCTCCTCCGACGAGGCGATGGGGACGGTCACCGGCGGCGGGACGTACCACGGCGGGACGGACAACGCCATCGAGGCACTGCCCGCCTACGGATACCTGTTCTCGCATTGGAACGACGGGGAGACCGCCAACCCGAGGGTGGTGCACCTGACCGGCGACACGCTCTTCGTGGCCTTCTTTTCGGAGAAGGAGCGCCACACCGTCCTGACGGCTAGCAACAACGACGCGTGGGGGTCGGTCCAGGGCGGAGGGGTCTACATTGAGGGCGAGGAAGCCACGCTGACGGTGACCACGGAGCCCTTCTGCCTCTTCGAGGGCTGGTCCGACGGAGACTGGCATCTGCCGAGGGTGGTCACGGTGAGGAGCGACACGCTCTTCACGGCCCTGTTCTCGTTCGACTCGGCTAGGGCGGCAGGCATGGAAATGGCTGGAGACCTCACGTTCGACGTCACCCCTAACCCCACGACGGGACGCCTGGCGGTTAGCATGGGCCAGCCCGGCGGATACGTCCTGTCCGTCTACGACATGCGAGGCAGGGCTGTGGCGTACATGGAGGGCGACGCCCCCGTGGCCGTTGTCGACATGGGCGCTCTGCCGGCTGGGCAGTACCTGCTCGTGGTGCGTTCAAGGGAGAGGTACGGAATAAGGACAATAGTCAAGAGATAGGAGGCCGCCGTCATGGAGAAGACATTTTTTTTCCTGTTCGCGCTGCTTGCGGCGTCGCTGTCGCTGGCGAGGGATTTTGATGCCGTGACGCCGTCGGGCCACACGCTTCACTGCGACGTTGTACAGGGCGGCGCCATGATAGTCGGATGGGAGCGCCCGCAGGACAACGCCGGGCCGGTTCGCCTCACGGTACCGCCTGTCGTCAGTGCCGGCGGCGCTGACCTGCGCGTTGTCGCCGTCGGCGACAGCGCCTTCATGCACTGCGACATGCTTGTGTCGGTCGAGCTGCCGTCCTCGTTGAGGAGCGTCGGCCGCTGTGCCTTCAGGAGCTGCATAGGCCTGAGCAGCGTGGCCGTCCCCCCCGGGGTTGAGAGCGTCGGGGAGGATGCGTTCCGGTACGTCCCCAACGTGGAGTACCGCGGCACGGCCGCAGGGGCGCCGTGGGGCGCGCTGTGCCTCAATGCTTTCAGGGAGGGCCAATACTACTACTCCGACAGCACCAAGACCCATATCGTCAGCTGCGACCGTGACGCGGCCGACGCCGCGATACCTCCGACGGTCGTCACGATAGGGGACTACGCGTTCTATTGCTGCTGCGGCATCGCGTCGGTGAGGATCGACAGCACGGTCTCCGGCATCGGCAGCGAGGCCTTCGGCCGCTGCGCCGGGCTTGTGGACGCCTTTTACAACTCCCCCCAGGATGGGGGTGCGAATGGCCTGTTCTTCGGCTGCGGCAGCCTTGAGCGGGTCACGATAGGCACCGCGGTGTCCGAGATTCCCGCCCGGATGTGCTATGGCTGCACCGCCCTGAGGGGGATAGACATCCCCGACAATGTCAGGGAGGTGAATTACGAGGCCTTCGCCAGGTGCACCTCGCTCGAGACCGCCACCATGGGAGGGGGCTTGTCGACGACCGGCAAGTCAATGTTCGAGGGCTGCACGGGTCTCCTGTACTTTACGGCCGCAGAAAGCCTCAGGGAAGTGCAGTCTTTCACGTTCAATGGCTGCCTGAGCCTCCGCGGCGTGACCCTGGGCGACAGCCTGGAGCTGGTGTGGGGCAGAGCTTTCGATGGCTGCGCAAGCCTTGAGTCCATCTATTTGGGGAAGAGCCTCATAATGGTTGGCAACCAGGCATTCCGCGACTGCCGTTCGCTGGAGGAGATAGTCCTGCCCGCGACGGTCAGGACGGTCAGCGACCAGGCCTTTTCCGGGTGCACCGGACTCGCCAGAATAGCGTGCATGAGGGAGACCAGCCCGGTCATGGGCAGAGGGGTCTTCGACAGCGTCGACACCGGGATCGAGGTCTACGTGCCGTGCGACTCGGCCGAAAGCTACCAGCGGGACGCCAACTGGCATCGTTTCGACAGCATCCTCGGCACAGGCTACTATATGGTCGTCACCGCCAACAATCCACGCTGGGGACGTGCCGTTGTCAACCGGCAGCCGGGCTGCGGCGGCAGCACGGCGGTCATCGAGGCCGTCCCTGCCGAGGGGTGCCGCTTCGTGAAGTGGAGCAACGGCAAGACGGACAACCCCTGCCAGGTAAACTACAGCGGGAGAGGGTACGCCTACCGCAAGGCGGTCTTCGAGCCGCTGGTTGGCGTCAAGGAGCCGGTGTCCGGACCCGGGGCCAAGGTCTACGCGTCGCATGGTGACATCGTCGTCGAAGGGGCCTGCGGGGAGCGCGTCGTGGTCTACGACCTCGGTGGCCGCCAAGTTTACGCTTCTGCCGGCTGCACATCCTGCACCATCCACCTTCCCCCGTCCATCTATCTTGTGAGGGTCGGGAACCGCAGGGCCGATAAGGTGATGCTGACGGGCCGGTAAGAGTTCCTCACCTTCCTCAAGCCAATTATCAATGGCATTGGCTTGTGTAGTTTTCTTCGACTTGGTGAAGGATTTCGAGGACTTGCGGTAGGGTTGAGACTGTGACTAGGGGGATGCGGAAACGCTTGAAGTCGAAGAGGCCGCGGAAATAGGCACCATAGTGTTTGCGCATCTCAAAGATGGCTTGCCGCTCGCCCTTGAAGTCGACGGCGGCGAGGAGGTGCTGGCGACAGACCTCCACACGCTGCTGGACAGTAGGGGAGGGGAGAGGGTCGCAAATCTGTTGCGAAGGTGTATCATGTAGCAGTTCCGCTGCAATAAGGGCTTTTGTCTGCTCGAAAATCCAAGGGTTGCCAATGGCGGCGCGTCCTATGAGGATGCCGTCAACTCCATAGCGCCGGCGAGCATCGACGGCTTGTTCGGGCGTTGTGATGTCGCCGTTGCCGAAAACGGGTATGTGCAGCTGAGGATTGGCCTTCGTTTCGCCTATGAGCGTCCAGTCGGCCTGACCACGATACATCTGGCTTTTGGTGCGTCCGTGTATGCTGATGGCAGCGACACCGATGTCCTGCAGCTGTTCGGCAAGGGTGACGATGGGTTTGTCGCTTTCGTCGTAGCCAAGTCGGGTCTTGACAGTGACAGGCAATGGGGAGCGTTTGACTAGTGCAGCGGTGATTTTCAAAAGCTTGGGAATGTCACGTAGCATCCCCGAACCACCACCTCGCCCCGCGACTTTGCGTACGGGGCATCCCCAGTTGATGTCGATGAAGTCTGGGTGTGCGTCTGCCACAACGTCGATGCAGCCAAGCATGGACTCTTCATCGTTGCCGAAAACCTGAATGCCTAAGGGACGCTCCATATCATCGAAGAGCATCTTGCGGCGACTTTTTTCGGCATCGCGTATCAATGCCTCACTAGCTATGAACTCGCTGATGAGAACGTCAGCACCATGCCGCTTGCAGATTTGGCGGAAAGGGAGATCGGTGACGTCGTCCATGGGCGAGAGAAAGAGAGGGAAGTCGCCTAAGTCAATATTTCCAATTGTGGGCAAAAGCGTGGAGGTGTTTTATGAACAATAAAAAAAGTCTTTTCACGTTAACGGAGAATAATGCCTTTTATTATGGAAAAAGAGATAATTATCAAATACAGGGAATGCAGACTTGCCGATTTGGATGAGAGTGAACGCAGAGTGTTGGATGCAGCCATCGAGGCTACCGATACTGCATACGCTCCTTATTCCAACTTTCATGTAGGTGCCGCCTTGCTGATGGATGACGGCAAAATAGTAAAAGGGAGCAACCAGGAGAATGTTGCCTATCCCAGCGGTCTATGTGCCGAGAGGACGGCTCTGTTCTCGGCAGGGGTTTCGCATTCAGGAATGGCGGTGCGGACTCTGGCTATAGTGGCACGCAACCCAGAGGGCAAGCTTGTCGCTGCTTTACCTTGCGGTGCCTGCCGTCAGGTTATGGCAGAGCAGCAGAGTCGACAGGGGAGCCCTATGCGGGTTATCTGCTATTGTTCGGATGAGAAACTACTTGTTTTTGAAAACATAGAATCGCTTCTTCCTTTTGGTTTCGATATGTAGTAGTTTTTGGTAACCTTTTGCATCGTAGAAGGGCAACCTCTAAACATTTTTTTCAAAAAAAATTTGTGGTTCAGAATTTATTTGTACTTTTGCAAACTTGTTCAAGTAGTCTTATGCTCGTTGAATTATGTTGATATGCTTGATTCTCAGCGCTTAATATAATTCTTTGATGCATAGGCGTTTTGAGTGTATTCAACTGAAATAGCATCAATAAACCACAATTTTAAAAAAACTAACAAAATAATAAATAAATGGGAATAATAGGTAGTATTAGAAAACATTCGTGGATAGCCGTACTCATTGTGGGTGCCGCTATTATTGCTTTCATCATTGGCGACCTCAACAAGGGCTCGAAGCAGAAAGCTTTCGCCAAAATCGACGGTGATGAAGTCACTTACGATTATTTCAACTCACGCGTAACCACCCTCGAAGAGGAACAGGGTATACGCGGCAACGCAAGTTATGCTTTCAAAGAGAATGTCTGGCAGGAGATTATCCAAGATCGTCTGCTTGACAAGGAGATGAAGGCTCTTGGCATCGTCGTTACCGATGCAGAGGTCAGCGATATGTATATCGGCCGCTTCATCCACCCCTATCTCCAGCAGCAGTTCACCAATCCTCAGACAGGCGTCTACGATCGTATGGGCATAAGCAACTATGTCAGCCAGATTGACGAAATGCCCGACACGTCGCTTGCCAAAGTCCAGTGGCTCCGCTTCCAGGAACGTATCCGTGACGATCGCAAGCGTTCCAAATATTTCGCTATGCTGCAGACGGGTATGTATATGCCAAATGCCATCGCTGCCAAGATTGCCGAAATCAGCAGCAAGCAGTCCGATGTCCGTGTGGCAAGTTTGCTCTATTCGCAGGCTGCCAGCGATGTGGAACTGACCGATGCCGACTATCAGCAATATTTCAATGCTCACAAGAAAGAACTGAATCGTGACGTTTTCCAAATGGATAACCGTGAGCAGCGCGAAGTGGTCTATGCCGTCTTCACAGCACAGCCTTCACAGAGTGATATGGCTGAGATTCAAGGTGAGGTCAATGAATGGTGGGAGCAGATGCAGACTATGGACGAACCCGCCATCATAGACTTTGCAAATATCCATGGTGGTTATGATTCGATTTATGTCAAGAGCGACATCTTCAGCGCTCCTCTCGATACTGTCATCAAGGGCAGCCATGCTGGCTCAATGATTTCCCCTATGGTGGTCAACTCTCTCACTAAGGAAGGTTCTAACCGCTACACCTACGGTATGTTTGTAATGGGTAGAGTCTTGAAGACTGAGATGCGTCCCGACAGTGTTCGTGCATCGGTTATCTTCATTCCTAACAACAACTACAATCCTAATTTGGGCCGTACCGTCGAGGCTGCCGACCATCTGCGTGACAGCGCAATGGCAGCCATCCGTTCGGGTATGCCTTTCGAAGAGGCTGTCCGCCAGTTCTCTATCGACACCACCAATGGTGGCGACCTCGACTGGAGACTTGATGGCACTCTGATTTTCGGTGAAGAGGTAGTACGCCACAATGTCGGTGAGGTTTTCGAGCAGGAAATTCCCGGCAAGGCAGGCCACTATATCGTGAAGGTTACAGGCAAAACCACTCCTACACTCAAATACCGTGTGGCACTTGCTTGCAAGCCTATCACCCCCAGCACTGATACCGAACGTGATGTCCGCGACCGCGCTAACCAGTTTGCAAGTCAGTTCTCTACCTGTGAGGCTATGACCGAAGGTGCCCAGTCGCAGAATGTCCAGCTCCGTAGCGCTCTGCTTATTTCAATGAGCGACTCCCTGACGGGTTACGGCAACACCCGCGATGCTGTCCGTTGGGCTTTCAACGAGAAGACTACCGCAGGCTCTATCAGCGGTGAAATATACAACTCCGACTACAGCTACATTGTTTGCGGTCTCCGTGAGATTTATGTTCCCAACAAGCTCACCCTCGAACAGATGCGTACCGTCATCGAGCCGCGTCTCCGTATCGAGAAACTCGGTCAGCAGCTTGTCGCAAAGGCTGAGGAAATCATGAAGGGCAAGAATGATATCAACGCTATTGCCGCTGCCATGAATACCACTGTTGACACTGTCACAGGCGTAAGTTTCAACGGTTATCTTGGCCGCAACGGTATGGAACCTAAGGCTACCGCCGCTATCGCTGCAAAGAAGGATACTGGCATCATCGGCCCCATCCAGGGTGCTAGCGGTGTCTATGTAATCAGCGTTGATAACAATAGCACCAAGGCCGAACCAGCCAACACTGAGGCTATCCGTAACCGCTATGAGAACATAAGCATGAACGCTCTCAGCTTCATCATCCCCGTACTCCAAAACCGCGTCAAGATTGTCGACAACAGACTCATGTACCTCTAGTATGGTTTAATGCTTGAAAAATAAGATTAACAGAGATTCAATACTATTGTGTTGCTTATCGTTACATCTTGTTTTTTAATCAATACTTACTAAATTTAGACGGCGGTGCGGAGATAATAATCCACACCGCCGTCTTTTTCACTCTTTGGTTGCAAAGGGTTATAACGTCAAGATGAAACATTTTTTTCTCCGTATAAAACAATTCTTCCAAGCCTTGTGGAACCGCCGTCATGTCATTGGCGACCTCATGAAGCATAAGCATCGCTTTGTGGTGCTTGATACAGATACATATAAGGAGAAAATATCTTTCCAACTGTCTGGCATCAACGTTTTTGTCTTCCTTGGCATTACCTCTTTGCTGCTTGTTTTCCTTACGGGTCTTCTGCTGGCATTCACTCCGTTGCGAGAACTAATCCCTGGCTATACTAACCCACGCATGGTTCAGCAAACGTATGAGAACGCTCGAGTTATAGACTCGCTCGAGATTCAACTTAAGGCACAGGAAGAGATGCTTGCCGACATACAGGCTGTAATGCTCGGCAACGACCCTTCAGGGCTTCATCTCCAGTCTTCGCAAAAGGATAACGATACCATCAAGCCGAAACCTACTCCTTACGTCCGCTCAAAAGCCGATTCACTCCTTCGTGAAGAGGTTGAACGCCGCGAATCTACACAAAACTAATTGATATGAAAAAAGTTGCAATACTTGGCTCTACCGGCTCTATCGGTGTTCAGACCCTCAACGTTATACGTCGCCATCCTGACCTCTTCCAAGTAGAAGCCCTTGTGGCAGGAAGCAATGCCGACTTGCTTGTTGCTCAGGCTCGTGAGTTCAATCCTAATGTTGTTGTCATTGCTGACAAATCCAAATATTCTATCGTCAATGAAGCTCTTTCCGACACCGACGTCAAGGTTTTTGCCGGTGAGAGCTCATCTGTTGATGCTGTCATCATGGACAGTGTTGACATTGTTATGGCTGCCATTGTTGGTTTTGCCGGTCTCCGTCCTACTCTTGAGGCAATACGTGCCGGCAAAGTCATAGCACTTGCCAACAAGGAGACCATGGTTGTTGCAGGTGCAATAGTCACAGAAGAGGCTTCTCGCCACGGTGTTCCTATCCTCCCTGTTGATTCAGAACATTCGGCAATTTTCCAAACCCTCCAGGGGGAATACCATAACCGTATTGACCGCATCCTGCTCACCGCTTCGGGAGGCTCTCTCAGAGGCCGCAAACGTGATGAACTGGAGGATGTAACTCTTGAGCAGGTATTGAAGCACCCCAACTGGAATATGGGGCGCAAGGTCACTATTGACTCGGCATCACTCATGAACAAAGGTCTCGAGGTCATCGAGGCCAAATGGCTCTTTGGAGTCGAAGCCAACCGTATTGAGGTTCTCGTTCATCCTCAAAGCATTGTACACTCGATGGTCCAGTTTGAGGACGGCAGCATCAAGGCTCAGATTGGTACTCCTACGATGGAAACACCTATCCAATATGCGCTTTGCTATCCTCACCGAGTTGAGAGTCATCTGCCACGTTTCAGCTTTTACGAACATCCGGAACTGACTTTCATGCGTCCTGACACTGAGACTTTCCGCTGCCTGCCACTTGCCTATGAGGCTATTGCCCGTGGTGGCAATATACCTTGTGTCATGAATGCTGCCAACGAGGTGGCTGTCCAGCGATTCATTGATGGCAAACTCCGTTTTGTTGATATTCCTGATTTCGTTGCCAAAGCGATGTCTAAAGCCTCTTTTGTTCCCACCCCTTCGCTCGACGACCTTTTCGCCTGCGACAAAGAGATTCGCGCCAAGTGTGAAACGTTTTAGACGAAATTTATCCAGCTACGCAATTAAAAACTCTATTTGACGTTATTTTTTCTCAGGAATTACAAGTTTGATTTTATAATTGAAGCTTCTTAAAGTTTTAACAACCTATTTAATAATCTTATCTTGAAAGTTTTAGCTCTCCTTCTCAGCTTATCGCTGTTAGTAATATCCCATGAATTCGGCCATTTCCTATTTGCTCGTCTTTTCAAGACTCGCGTCCGCCGTTTCTATCTCTTTTTCAATTGGAAGTTTTCAATACTCAAAGCCAAGAAGTTTGGCGGCAAGTGGCATTTCCTTTTCTTTAATGGCAAAACTCCTGACTCATGGGATGAAAAGAATCTGGCTCCTGAGGACCAGGACAACACACTTTGGGGTATAGGATGGATTCCGCTGGGTGGTTACTGCGACATCGCTGGAATGATTGATGAGACTAAGGGCAAGGATGAAATGGAGAGTGAACCGCAGCAATGGGAATACAGGATGAAGAAACCCTGGCAGCGTCTCTGCATCATCAGTGGGGGAGTTCTTGTAAACTTTATCTCTGCTCTGCTTATCTACACCTGCATCTTTGCCCATTGGGGCAAGGATGAGTTGCCGCTACGCAATGCCGCACTTGGTTACGACTATCATGAGCTTCTTCTTGCCGAAGGGTTCCAGAATGGCGATATCATCTATGCTATCGATGGCAAGGAGATGACAGACATCGTTAAGACTCAGCATGCGCTCCTCTTGGATAATCCCAAGATAGTTACCGTATTGCGTCAATCCACACTTTCTGATACTGTTGTTTATGGTGATGCCGAGGCGGGTGAACCTGTAAATATGGCAATCAATACCCGAGATACTCAGATGCTTGTCGATATAGCTCTGAGCTATAATCTCCTCGAAAAAATTGATCCTCGCGACACTAACCTTCTCTTCACTATCAGAGCTCCGTTTGTGGTCAAGGATTTCGCTCCAGGGTCACGAGCCAAACGAGCAGGTCTTCAGGCTGGTGACAGTGTGGTCGGTGTGAACGACAAAAGGATTACTTCGTTCTCTGATGTTTCACCTGAACTGGCCAACCACAAATCAGAGGATGTCGTGCTATGGTTCTACCGTGACGGAACTCTCGACTCGGCCGTTGTCAATGTTGATGATGCAGGTAAGATAGGTGTCTACCTGATGGATCCTCTTAAGGTCTTTAACAGTATTCACAATGACTATAACTTCTTCCAGGCTATACCTGTAGGTATTTCATACGGTTGGAATCAGCTTGTCACCTACGCTCGTTCGCTCAAGATTCTTTTCACCCCCGATGGATACAAGGGTCTTGGTGGATTTGGAACGCTTGGCGGCCTTTTCCCTGAGCATTGGGATTGGTACTCCTTCTGGAACATCACAGCATTCCTTGCCGTCATCCTGGCTTTCATGAACATTATTCCTATCCCTGGTCTCGATGGTGGTCATATCCTCTTCACCCTTTGGGAGATGATAACACGCCGCAAGCCCAGCGAGAAATTCCTTGAAATTGCGCAGACAATAGGAATGGTTCTACTCTTTGGCCTGCTTATTCTTGCCAACGGCAATGATATATTAAAGCTCTTCAAATAGCCCTCAGCGGTCAACAATAATCTTAAACCATTATCCGTGAAGCGTCTCGATAGGCTTATTATCAAGTCATTTGTGGGTCCTTTGCTGCTCACCTTCACTGTTGCGGTTTTCGTCCTCCTGATGCAGTTTATCTGGAAATATGTGGACGACATTGCTGGCAAGGGGCTCTCTATCGGCATCATCATGGAGCTGCTGATAGACGCCGCTGCCACCTTCGTACCTATGGCATTGCCTATTGCAGTACTTTTTGCCTCTATTATGACTATGGGCAACCTGGGTGAGCATTATGAGCTGGTGGCAATAAAGAGTGGTGGCATACCTCTGTGGCGTACAATGGTGCCTATGGGTCTTATCGTGGCGGGATTGACTGTCGTTGCCTTCTTCTTCGCCAATAATGTAATGCCTTCAGCGGTGCTAAAATACCGCACCACGCTATACGACATTACCCGCAAGAAGCCGGCCCTCAACATTAAACCCGGAGAATATTACAAGGAAATAGACGGCTTTGTAATCCGTGTAAACGAGAAAAACCCCAATGGTCGCGAACTGCGAGATATAACCATCTATGATCAACGCAATGGCTCAAACTCTCCCGATGTGGTGGTTGCCAAGTACGGCATCATGCAGACAACCCCTGACGAGCGTTACATGCTATTCACTTTATATGATGGCTGTTCCTACTCAGAAACAAGTCAGGACAGTAAGCCCGACGCGGCACCTTTCACGCGTATTTACTTCGCCAAGAACGAGATGTCTTTCGACCTCTCTTCGTTTGCCTTCGACAAGAGCGACGAGAGCATCTTCCAGGGTGGTTATCAGATGATGAACCTTTCCCAGCTCGACTCAAATGTAGCAAAACTCAACGAAACCCTTGTCGAGAACCGGAGTGAGCAATTCAAGTCTGTAGCCATGAGCAACTTCCGTGTCGATTCTTCCTCGGTCGCTGCTCTTGACGTCTATTCTTTGGTCAATTCTCTTGACCCCATCATGAAGCATCGAGTATACACAGAAGGGAAAGCCCATGCTGAGCGGGCGCTCAATGAGTACCGTATGCACACCGATGCTGTTATCTCCCAACAGGAATATATAAACCGCCATAACATAGAATGGCACCGCAAGTGGACACTCAGCATTGCCTGTATTGTTCTCTTTTTCGTTGGCGCACCTTTCGGCTCTATTGTCCGCAAGGGAGGTTTGGGTCTTCCTCTTGTCGCTTCGGTGGTCTTTTTTGTTCTCTATTATGTTGTAGGAATGATAGCAGAAAAGGCTGTACGTGAGGGCGCTATCGGCTCATGGGGCATGTGGATATCTACTTTTGTAATGATACCGATTGGTCTCTTACTAACCTATCGTGCTGTAAGAAATTAGTGCTCCGCCTGGAAACTTTGAACGATATCTAAGTTTTCTTTTATTTTTAACGTGCTTAAATACAATTTTTTGCACGTTGTTTAGTTATTGGTTTATTGATTTTGTAATCTCGACAATCTTGTCGAGATACTTACTCTTTGATAAACAATGTCTAAACTCTAAAACTGAAAACAATAAATGGAACAATTTTTTGTTTCTGGCATACAGCAGGTAGGCGTGGGATGTGTCAATTTTACTGAAGCTTGGCGCTGGTATATAGAGATGTTCAACATGAATGTCCGCATACTCGAAGACGACACTGTGGCTGAGCGCATGCTTCCATACACAGGTGGCAAGGCCCAGAAACGCCATGCCTGCATCGCTGTGAACCTGCAAGGTGGCGGTGGTTTCGAAATATGGCAATACAGTGAGCGCAAACCGCAGCCTGTGTCGTTCCGTGTGCAGGTGGGTGACCTTGGCATCTTTGCTGCCAAAATCAAAAGCCGTGACGTTAAGGCTTTTCATGCTCAACTGTCTGCAAAGTACGACAAGGTGGGAGCTCTATCCAAGACTCCTGCCGGCATCCCCTGTTTTGTTGTCGAAGACCCCTGGGGCAACTATTTCCAAGTGGTTGAGGATTCATACGTATTCATTGAGCAAAATTGCCTCAATGGTGGCATCGTGGGTGCCACTACAGGCTGCACTGACATTGACAAGACCATCCCTCTCTACCGCGATGTGCTGGGCTATGATAAAGTGGTCTACGATGTCACCGGCACTTTCGACGACTTAGCCTTTATGGCTGGTGGCAACGAACGCTATAGACGTGTACTATTGGCAAGCAGCCAGAAGCGCAAAGGGGCTTTTGTGCCTCTGTTTGGAGACAGCACCGTCGAGCTGGTTCAGGCTCTCGACCGTACTCCTCGAAAAATATATGAAGGCCGTTTTTGGGGCGACCCAGGTTTCATACAGATTTGCTTCGATGTCACCAATATGCGTGCGCTTGAGAAACACTGCAATGCCCTCGGATTTCCTTTCACTGTGGACAGCTGCAAAGGCAATGAGCATTTCGACATGGGCGAGGCCAGTGGCCATTTCACCTATATCGAGGACCCCGATGGAACTCTCATAGAGTTGGTTGAGGCTCATAAGCTTACTATCATGAAGCGTCCGCATATATTCATTGACATGCTCAAACGTCCCCGTGAAAAGGCATTCCCGAAGCTCTTCTTCCGCCTCATGGCAATGAATAAAGTGAAGTTCTGAAGATGTAACTATTGCATCTTGACACTTAAATAACTAAACATCAAAAAAGTGAGCAACCTCATTGATTATCTGAAACAAGATGTCCGTGCCGACGAGGCCCTGAAGGCCTGCATGAACTGTGGCGTATGCACCGCCATCTGTCCTGCGGCAGAGTTCTACGACTACGATCCGCGCCGTATATGTGACACTGTGCAGCGTGGCGACGAGACAGAGATTGAATGCCTGCTCAAAAGCGATACTATCTGGTACTGTGGGCAATGCATGTCCTGCAAGACCCGTTGCCCCCGTGGTAATGTGCCGGGAGAGCTTATCAACGTCCTTCGCCGTGCATCCCAAGAGTTGGGCTATTTTACTGAAAGCGAGAAAGGTCGCCAGCAGAAACAGCTCATGAATACCATTGGGAAGAATATTCTCGATATTGGATATTGTGTACACCCCGACAAGGTGTCGCCCGACTATCATCCCGAGCAGGGTCCCATTTGGGAATGGTATATTGAGAATATCGAGGAGATCGCTCCCAAGCTTGGGGCCAACTATCATGGCGAGGGTGCCGGTGCCCTTCGCAAAATCTCTGAAGAGGACCTCAACGAGGTGCGTCGCATCTTCGAGGTGACAGGTGGAATGGAGCTCAGAGAAAAGGTCCTTCAGGAGTAGCCTCAGATTGACATTGTCGAGGTCTCGACTCGACACTGTCGAGGTCTCAGCTCGACACTGTCGAGATCTCAGCTCGACATCGTCGAGATCTCAGCTCGACAAACCTTTACTCTCACCACCCTCTTGAAGTCTGTCATAATCATACTTTAAACTATTTAAACTGAATCATTTGAACAAGTTCGGATTTTCTATATCGCAAGGTCGTCAGATTAATTACGACGAGATAAAGAGCGACAAGCTTGACAAGTTGCTCGAGCTTGTGCCTTCCTATAAATGGTGCATCGGTTGCGGAGGCTGCACAGCCTCCTGCTCGGCCGGTGGTTTTACCGACTTCAATATCCGTCGCATCCACACCGCTTTCCAGCGTGGCCAGTATGATGGTCTTGAGGAGAAGCTGAAAAGCTGTATGCTCTGCGGCAAATGCCTGCTTGTATGTCCTCGTGGCGTCAATCTACGCTCGCTGATTATCAATATGCGACGTATCCTCGCTGGCGTCGATGTCGTCACCTGGCGTCCGCCTCGCGAAGACCGTATCGACAAACAACTGGCCAAACAGAACGAAAAAAACAAAAGGATATGAATAGTTTCTCAATATTTGTAATCCCTTTCTGCGCTGGTGTTCTTGCACTTTTGGTTTTTTCGGTGTGGAAATACTGGCGCTGGATTCGCAGCTTCGACCGTCTGCAGCGGGCCACCATACGCCGCAACATCTGGTCGTGGCGCTTTTTGCCTGCCATCTGGGAAGCCTTCCGTGAAGGTCTTCTCCATTGGCGTATCACCAAGAAGAACATCCTGCTCGGATACATGCACCGCAGTCTTGCCTTCGGATGGTTCCTGCTCATCGTTGTAGGTGCTGTCCAGGCTGTGCTGGCCTACCCTCATGGGCACCCGTTCTGGATGGCTATCTTCTACAACTACTTCGAGCCTGAATGCAACCCCGTAGACTTCCCCCATGCCGTATTTTTTGCCAACCTCATGGATGCCCTGCTCATCTATGTCCTCAGCGGTCTCTTCTTGGCCATGTTCAAGAAAGTATGGTCGCGTCCGCTTGGCATGAAACGCACCACACGCCATACCCTCATGGACCGTGTGGCAAAGATGGCACTCTGGTGCATCTTCCCCTTGCGGCTCCTCTCAGAGGCATCGACATCAGCCATTTATGGCAACGGCGGCTTCATGACCCGCGGCCTTGGTCGCGTTATAGATGCCATCGGTATAGCCGACCCTGCCTTCGAATATACCTGTTGGCTGCTCTATAGTATTGCACTGGGCACTTTCTTCTGCCTCATGCCTTTCTCGCGATACATGCACATCTTCACCGAGGTGTTCCTCATCTATTTCCGCCAACTCGGTGTCCACGACAGCAATCGCAAGACAGGCTACACGATGTTCGAACTCAGCGCCTGCTCGCGTTGCGGCATCTGTATCGATGGCTGTCCGATGAACCGCGAGTTGGGTATCGTCAACATGCAGGGTGTCTATATGCTGCAGTCGGTGCGCAACCTCGAATTGCAGCGTAATGCCGAATCGATTGCCGAGAACTGTCTGATGTGCGACCGCTGTGTTGCCGACTGCCCGGTCAATATCGATTTGAGCGTCATCCGTCGTCAGGTGCGCATCAAGAACAAGGCTCCGTTCGACAACAAGGGTGGATATACGTATCTCCGCAATGTCCAGCCATTCAACTCTATAGGCCGTGTTGCATATTTCGGTGGCTGCATGTCGCATCTTACTCCCGGCATCACATCATCGATGGAAACCATCTTCAACGCTGTTGGCCAAAAGTATTGGTTCATGGATAAAGAGGAGACCATCTGCTGTGGTCGACCGCTTCTGCAACAAGGATTCGAGAACCAGGCTGCCGATTTGCGTCGCAAGAACACTGAGATGATTCAAGGCAGCAAGGCTACGATGCTCATCACCTCTTGCCCCATCTGCTACCAGTCGTTCCGTAAGGAGTACAACCTCTCGATTCCTGTCATGCATCACACTGAATACATCGACATGCTGATTCGCGAGGGACACCTAAAGGTGAGACATGACAATCTTAAGGTTACCTATCATGACCCATGCGAGCTCGGGCGTGGCTGCGGTATCTACGATGAGCCTCGTAATGTCCTCCGTGCCGTCACCACACTGCTACGCACAGACAATGAGCGCGAAAAGAGTCTCTGCTGCGGATTCAATCTCGGCAACCCGACTCTCGACCTCGAACAGCAAACCAAGATTCGTGACGCTGCCCGCGACAACCTCATGGCCCCTCACCCCGACATTATAGCCACTGCTTGCCCCATGTGCAAAAAGGCTTTCCTTCGCGCAGAGGATATCCCTGTCAAGGACATTGCCGAAATAGTGGCAGCAAATATTTCATGAAATCTTTATTATCAAACTATAACCCTTAAACCTTAATCGTGGAAAAACGTTTTTGGAACGAATATCAAAAAGACATCGCTGACGACCATTTCTTCTATGAGCGTAGCTGCATACGCCAGACCTTCTTCCCTGGCTCTGAGGCAGCTTTCCTGCGCATACTTCGCGAAGAGTTGGGCAAGGATATATGCGATAACCCGCATCAACACACCTGCACGGGTATTGGCTACCATAGTGATGTAGTACCCCTCGAGACTACCATGACCGTTGTGGCACGCCTCTTCTCGCTCATGTCCGAATGCGGATACGAGAACTATGTGCCCTCATGCGTGACCTCTTTCGGAGTGTTCTCCGAAGTCATAGAGAAATGGGAGCATAACCCTCAGCTCCTTGAACAAACCCGCCAGTTCTTGTGGGAGGCTACAAAGCGCGAATTCAAGATTCCTAAGAATATCGCTCACCCTTCTGATGTGATATTCAAGTTTCGATTCGACCTTAAGCCCAAGATGAAGTATCAGCTCGTCAACCGCTTTACCGGCAAACCATTGCGCGTTGTCGAACATATAGGGTGCCACTATGCCAAGATCTTCCCCGAGAAGGGCATCGGCAAGGCCGAGTTCCCCTATGTGCTGGCTGGCATGATCGAGGCATGGGGTGGCGAGGTGATAGACTACCCCGAGCGCCGCCACTGCTGCGGTTTTGGCTTCCGGCAGTATCTTGTGCAGGAAAACCGTGGCTATTCCATAGCCAACACCAAGAAGAAATTCCAGTCAATGGAACCCTATGAACCCGATTTTATCCTCACCAACTGTCCGGGATGCAGCATGTTCCTCGATAAATGGCAGTATACCATTGCCGAAATGGAGCATAAGACCTACGACAAGAACGGCTTTGGTATACCAGTGCTGACTTACGAAGAACTCGCTGGACTTCTCCTTGGCTACGACCCATGGAAGCTTGGATTCCAACTCCATCAGGTTCAGAGCGAACCGCTGTTCGACAAGATAGGTATAGCTTATAATCCCGACGAGAAATACAAGGGCATCTCAGGCCGTCTTCTCCAGCGCCCTGCACGTCCCGAATGCCTACGTCAAGAATAAAATAGCATTCCACTATCCTTAATTATCCCTCTGTCTTTAAACAATAAACCTCTTCGAATGAAATCCATTTCCATAATAGGCGCAGGTCCTGCAGGCATCGAGGCCGCCGCCATCCTTGCCGCTCATGGCATGAGTGTCTCAATTTTCGAGAAGTCGGAATCTCCTCTCAGTAACATCACCGATAAGGCTTTCCTCTTTCCTAATTTTGCCGATGCCAATGACTTGGCACACAAGTTGGCAGAAAAACTGAAAAGCCCTTCCATCACTCAGCATCTCTCAACAGAAATAGTATCTCTCTCCCGCAATGGAAAGGGCTGGACGCTCAAAGACAACAAAGGCCAGAGTTATAGCTCCGACCTTCTCCTTCTCGCTACAGGCTACACACCCTTCGATGCCCATCGCAAAGAGGAGCTGGGTTATGATATCTATAAGGGTGTCGTAACCTCTCTCGACATGGAGCGAATGATTCGCGACAAAGCTATCCTCAACTCTATAGGTGAGAAGCCTCGTCGCGTGGTATTCCTTCAATGTGTTGGCTCGCGCGACGAGAAGTCGGGCAATCATTATTGCTCAAAGCTTTGCTGTGTTACAGCCGTCAAGCAGGCAATCGAACTCAAAAAACAGCTGCCTGATACTGAGGCATACATCTTCTACATGGATTTACGCATGTGGGGACAGCATTTTGAGGAACTTTACCGCGAGTCGCAACAGGACTATGGTGTGCGTTTTGTGCGTGGGCGTATCTCTGAGGCTTCTGGCACCTTCGACGGCCGTGTGCAGATAAAGGCCGAGGACACCCTCATGGGACTCCCCCTCAAAATGACCACCGACTTGCTAGTCCTTATGGTCGGTATGGAGGCCTCTGTTGGCACCCGTTGCCTGGCCAAAGAGGCAGGCATCTGCGGTGAGTATGGCTTTGCCCAATCCATTGACCCTCACATGGATGACAACCTCAGTGCTCAGGAAGGGCTCTTCCTTTGCGGCACTTGCAAACGCCCCATGACCATAGCAGATACAATTGCTGATGCCCGCTCTGCTGCTACGACCATACTGTCTCTTGCTTGAATGAAATAATATCAGATTTGATAAGGACATGATGATTTCAAATGAAAAAATGCCTTAATGCGTGAATTAAAAAATTTTATTATCTTTGCAAAATCATTTCATGGAGTAAAATTCATGTATTAATGGCGTAACTTATTAATATATTGCAATATGGAAATTTTATCACAGCGTATACTCAATATGGCCGAGAGCGAGACTCTCGCCATGACCGCCAAAGCTCGCGAACTGAAAGCACAGGGCAAAGATGTTATCAGTCTCTCCATCGGTGAGCCGGATTTCAACACCCCCGAGGTCGTTAAAGAAGCTGCCAAGAAGGCTATCGACGACAACTTTACCCATTATCCTCCTGTTCCTGGCTATCAGGACCTTAAAGAGGCAATCTGTACTAAACTCCTTCGTGACAACGGTCTCGAGTACAAACCCGAGCAGATTGTTGTCTCCACTGGTGCCAAGCAGAGCCTTTTCCAGGTTGTCCAGTGCCTTATCAATCCTGGCGACGAGGTCATCATCCCCACTCCATTCTGGGTTTCCTATAAGGAGTTCGTCCGCCTTGCTGAGGGTAAGTGCGTCTTTGTGAAAACCAAACTCGAGAACGACTTCAAAGTCACTCCCGAGCAGCTTGAGGCAGCCATCACTCCTCGCACAAAGCTCATCATGTTCTCCTCGCCCAGCAATCCTACTGGCATGCTCTACACCAAGGATGAACTCAAGGGTATCGCTGAGGTAGTTGCTCGTCATGAGAATCTTTTCGTCATGGCCGATGAGATTTATGAGCATATCAATTTTGTTGGCAAGCATGAGTCTATTGCTCAGTTCCCTGAGGTCAAGGAACGTGTCATAACTGTCAATGGTGTCGCCAAGGGCTTCGCTATGACTGGCTGGCGTATCGGTTTCATCGCTGCTCCTACTGTCATTGCCAAGGCTGCCAACAAGCTTCAGGGTCAGGTCACCTCTGCTACCTGCTCCATCGCACAAAAGGCTACCGTTTGCGCAATGCTTATGGATCCCAAGACCAGCAAGGATATCATCGATATGCGTAATATCTTCCAGCAGCGCCGCGACCTTGTCTACAAGCTCCTCTGCGAAATTCCTGGTCTCAAGGTTCGTCTGCCGCAGGGTGCCTTCTACTTCTTCCCCGACTGCAGCTCCTATTATGGCAAGTCATTCAACGGTAAGAAGATAGAGAACTCTACCGACATGGCTTTCTATCTCCTCAACGAGGCTAATGTTGCCACTGTCATGGGTTCTGCTTTTGGTGACGACAGTTGCATCCGCCTTTCCTATGCTACCTCCGAGGATCTCCTTATCGAGGCTCTTCGCCGCATCAAAGAGGCTTTGGCTAAATTGCAGTAATCATTGTCTCCTAAATACTATGAAAGCCGCTGCCCATGCAGCGGCTTTCTATTATTCCGACGTTAATACTAACGACCTATTTGGGATTATTCATTGTGTTAGAATCTTTTAACACTGAACATTAAATCTTACTTATGCCCGATAATAGATTACAAGAAGAAAAATCACTCCGTTGGCTCAGCACAATCCTTGATATCCTGCGACGTGACTGTCCTTGGGACCGCGAGCAGACTATCAGTTCGTTGCGCTATCTTACCATTGAAGAGGTCTATGAACTTTCTGAGGCAATAACTGCTGGCAACTACGACGAGATGCGCAAGGAGCTCGGTGACCTCTTTCTCCATCTGCTTTTCTATTCGAAAATTGCAGATGATGAGGGGCGTTTCACCACTTCCGATGTTATTGATGGTATCTGTAAGAAACTGATAGCAAGACATCCTCACATTTCTCTCCCTGACCGCGATGGTGTTATGCAACCAGCCCGTCAGAAAGAACCTCCCGCCTGGGAGAAGGTCAAAATGCGTGAGGGTCGCCATTCCGTACTTGAAGGGGTCCCCGCCACGCTACCTCCTCTTGTAAAGGCTGTCCGTATGCAGGAAAAGGCTGCTGGTATGGGTTTTGAGTTTCGTGATGTGAGTGATGCTCATGCTAAAGTTGAGGAGGAGTACAAAGAATTAATAGAGGCTCTTGAGATGATGCACAACACTGGTAGTAAGAATCTTGCTGATGATAAGCTTCGCGACCATGCCAATGAAGAACTTGGCGACCTTCTTTTCGCTATCATCAAATGGGCTCGTTTCGAGGGTCTCAATGCTGACGATGCCCTTTCTGCAGCCAATCAAAAGTTCTACCGCCGCTTTTCTTATGTGGAGTCGATGGCTCAGCAAAGGGGTCTTAATATAAGTGATATGTCGCTTGAGCAACTAACAGCACTTTGGAATGAGGCCAAGTGTAGCAATCTATAGTTGTTTCGGGACACTGGTAATCAGCATCTCACATCGCTTGCAATCAAATTTGAGCAGGAATCTCTTTCCGTTATTTTCCAGATAAAGATCCTCGGCATAGTCAGGAAGTATGCTTTTATTGCATTTGTGTTGCAGGCATTGGCCAAGCTCGTAGCGTAGGCAATATTTGGTTGTCATTAGAGGAATGCTTTCCTCTTTTTTATTGTCAAAATATCCATGAGAGTCAACGCCTCTCTCAATTTTAGTAACACCATGCCGATGATAAAATTCCTCTGCCTTGTGATTGACCACATTGGTTCTTTCGTCTACAATTGCTTCATAATAAGGTGTATCGTTGACTTCAAAGAGGCTCTCTTTAGGTTTGAAATGTTCAATACGTCTATCTGTCAGT
>CADBOG010000004.1 GCA_902796265.1 uncultured Bacteroidota bacterium | reverse complement strand
GTCCAATCCGTATGCCAAAGCGGCAGCGGTGGGCTCGTTGACGATACGGCGCACCTTCAAGCCTGCAATCTCGCCAGCCTCTTTGGTGGCCTGACGCTGGCTGTCGTTGAAGTAGGCGGGGACGGTGATGACGGCTTCTGTCACCTCGCTGCCAAGGAAGTCCTCAGCGGTCTTCTTCATCTTCTGAAGCACGATGGCGCTGATTTCCTGAGGAGTGTAGAGGCGTCCGTTGATTTCGACACGCGGGGTGTTGTTGTCGCCACGAACCACTTTGTAAGGCACTGCAGCGATCTCTTTCTGCACACGGTCGTAGGTCTCGCCCATAAAACGTTTGATTGAATAGACGGTGTTGTGAGGATTGGTGATAGCCTGACGCTTTGCAGGGTCTCCAACCTTACGGTCACCGTTCTCGAGGAATCCAACTACCGAAGGGGTAGTACGATTGCCTTCGCTGTTCATAATGACCACAGGTTCATTGCCTTCCATGACGCTGACGCAACTGTTGGTCGTTCCTAAGTCTATACCTATGATTTTTCCCATGATTGTGTATTTTTTTTATTTTTTATTCTAAATTCGTTAATTGACTGTCTTGTTTGAGTTCACAAAGACATACAACACTCTACAATAATAGTGCCAAACTGTCAACTTTCGGAAAACATGACATTTTGGCAGTTGCTGAAAGAATAATATGCCATCTTTGCATATATTGTGTCGTATTATTTGCGGTTCAAAAAAATAATGTACTTTTGCAAAAATTTATGAATCGTAATAGTATCTAGATATGCTTGATTTGCAATGGCTGACAATAGATGATTGTGTGTCAAGCATTCTTCTAATTTAAATAGTTATAACACTTTGAATTTCTTTGGTGAAATATTGGCGCTTGTGGTGGCAATGTCATGGACGGTCACTGCATTGTTTGCTGAGGTGGGTTCAAAACGTATGGGGTCGTTGCCTTTCAACGCCATTAGAATGACTATGTCGTTGCTATTCTTGGCAGCGATGATGGTGGTGGCTTTTGGAGTGCCTTATCCTCTTTATGCTGACGGCAAGACTTGGATGTGGCTGCTTTTGAGTGGTGTGGTCGGATATGTGATTGGCGATTATTGCCTTATGCAGGGGTATATCATTATTGGTTCACGGTTCGGTCAACTCTTCATGACTCTGTCGGCTCCTACTGCAGCCATATTGGGCAGGCTCCTCATTGGTGAGACCATGAAGCCATTGGCAATTGTGGGCATGTTTGTGACCCTCACGGGTATCGGCATGTCGGTGCTGTCGAAGAAAGATAATGATAGCACCTTGCATCTTTCTTTACCGCGACGAGGTGTTCTTTATGCCGCAATGGCTGGAATATGTCAGGGTGGGGGACTGGTGTTGAGCAAGGTCGGCTTGGAACACTATGATGCAGCCATAAGTGCATGCGGTCTTTCCTCATCGTCTATTCCCGATGGCGCATTGTTGCCTCTGCCTCTGAATGTCACCATTCCCTTTGCCTCAACCATGATGCGTGGCATCATGGGATTGGTGGGATTCGTACTGCTCATGACTATCATGGAAAAAGGGTGGCGCGAGAAGTTTAACCATGCCGTTCGCGACCGCAAAGCCATGCTTTGTGCTTTTGGTTCTATGCTGTTCGGGCCATTTGTAGGAGTCAGTTTGTCGCTTATGGCAACACAATACACGGCTACAGGTATAGCTCAGACTATATTCGCCTTGACGCCTGTCCTTATTATCGCTCCGGCAGCGTTGCTTTTCCATCAGAAGGTGACATTCAGGGAGGTCATCGGAGCTGTAATCAGCGTTGCGGGCGTATGCCTCTTCTTTATATAAATAGAATATATACTTAATATATAAAAGAGGGTGTCCATTGGGACACCCTCATCTTTATTCCACTATTATAAATTAATCGTATGCTCTTTGCCGTCGTCGACCAGCGTAATGGGTTCGCTTTTTTGGCATGAGGAGCTGATGTTGAATATGTAGGTACTGCTTCCGTAACGATAGCGTAGTGAGAACGACTTCCATTCTGACGGTATGTTCGGACAGAATGTTATGGTGTCGCCATCCTTGTGCAGACCCAAGATGTCCTCTATGCCGGTCTTGTAAGCCCAAGAAGCTGAACCCGTATACCAAGTCCAACCACCACGACCCGGATGCTGCGGATTGCTGTAGATGTCGGCAGCAATGCAATAAGGTTCAACCTTATATTTAAGCACGTCGGCCAGTGAGTGAGTCCTGTGGATGGGGTTGATGATTGAGTAGAGGTAGTATGCCATATCGCGGCGACCCTCCTTGAGTTGTGCCATGATGTACCACATGGCACCATGAGTGTACTGTCCGCCGTTTTCGCGAACTCCTATGGGGTAGTTGGCGATATAGCCTGGGTTATGCTGCGAGGGGTGCGTGGCGTCGAAAGCAGGGGTGAGGAGCTGAATAATCTCGTGCTCACGATTGACGAGACGAGCATCTGTTTCACGCATGACGGAAACTTTCTGTTCTGGTGTGGCCACGTCGGTGAGGATGCTCCATGCTTGACTGATAAGGTCAATCTGGCATTCCGTACTGAGTCGGCTACCCATAGGCGAACCGTCGTCATAGAAAGCGCGAAGGAACCAGCTGCCATCCCATGATTTCTGTTGGAGAGCCTCCACAAGGCGGCTGCGGAATGATGTCAGCTCTTCGCAGTAAGCCAGATCAGCACCAGGTGCCATTATGGTGAGCTGCTGCATCTTAGGCAGGAGGTCGCAGAGGAAGAAAGCAACCCATACGCTCTCGCCTTTGCCTGCAGCACCGACACGCGACATGCCGTCGTTCCAGTCGCCGCATCCCATCAATGGTAGACCATGCTGACCTATGCGCGACATCGAGCGGCTGACAGCACGACGCAGATGCTCGTAGAGTGTGGCATACTCAAACTGTGAATCGTTAATCTTGAATTGTGAATTGCTGTCGCGTTCTGGGACTGCATAGTTGATGCCTCGTTCGGTCTCACCGGCAACAAGGCTGTCACCATGGCAGAAAGGCACCATCTCGTTCAAGATGCTCTTGTCGCCGGTAATGGATACATATTGGTAGGTGACAAAGACAAGCCAGAGGTAATCGTCGCTGAATGTGGTGCGGGCTCCCATGTGCATGCTCTCATGCCACCAGTGCAGCACGTCGCCTTCCGGGAATTGGTGTGCTGCGTGGTCGAGAATCTGACGACGGGCATATCCTGGGTCACTGTAGAGGAGGCTCATGACATCCTGCAGCTGGTCGCGGAAACCTGTAGCGCCACCCACTTGGTAGAAGCCTGCACGGGCAAAGAGGCGCGATGAACAGACTTGATAGAGATACCAGCGGTTGACCATGTGGTTGAAGGAACGGTCTGGAGTCTCGACCTGGATGCGTGACAAACGTTCGTCCCAATATGAAGTGACTGCATCAAACTCACTGTAGAGCTCGGATAAATTGACGCGTCGCGTAGCGGCAACGCTATCGCCATCTTTGACAACAGAAATGACAAAAGCAACCTCACGCTGACCGCCGGCAGGGATATTAAGCTCGAAGCCAAGCCGTTTGCGGTTGGGTGAGCTTAGGGAGGACTTCATGTCGTTGGCAGTGAGAGAATTGTTGTCGTCGATAGCGTAAATGCGTACAGCGGTATTGTGGTAGATGGGATGATAGACGTTGCGTACAAGGATGCTCTGTGAGTTTGCATCCCATTCCGAGTGGAGGTAGCGGGCAGTCTGCTCCTCGCTCATGCCGAGGACCAGCTTGTAGACCATATCGAGTTGGAGTGAGCGTTCTGTCTCGCTGTTGTTGATAAGGCGTATCTGGTAGTATTTCTCTTTATGTTTTGAAGATACGAATAGGCGTACATCGCAATGGAGACCGTCGTCATAGTCGGCATCGAAAGCTGAGAATCCTTGTCCGTGGCGAGCGGTGGCAGGCACGAACTGTTTGCCGTCGATAAGAAGCATCTCGCTGGCGTTGTCTCTGACGATGTCGTTGCTCCATCCGGTCAACTTAAACTGCTGGGCATTGTAGGCAAATGTAAATCCTGCCATAGTTGAGCTGACAACAAATCCGAAGGTGTTCTTGTCGCCCGATGTTGCACCTTCGTATTCCATAGCGACGACGTTAACCCATGGCATAGGTGTGTTAGTGTTGGTTACAACATAGTCGCGTCCGTCGCGGTCAAAGCCACCATACTGGTTATAGAATTCCAGGTCGCTCCATACTCGGAAGTCTTTCTTCGGACGGAGTGGCAGGTATTCTACCATATCCTGATAGTGGGTGTTTTCGTTCTCAAGCTGTTGCAGCTGCTGCTCAATGCGCGAGTGGGTGTCGAAAGTCAGTTGAGCTACGGTGTAGAGGAGCGTGTATTCGTCGTCGTTAAGGTCGGAACGGTTGATGACATATACATGACCGGCATCGCTATGAGGAGCCCAAAGGTGCTCGGTATCAGCCATGTTGCGTATGAAATGGTAAAGGCCATCGCGTTCGTTGTCAGGAGCAGCGTTGATGATGACAAGGTCGAGAACAAGGCCGTGGACCTTGAAATACTCAAAAGCGCGAAGCATCTCTTTGGCGAAGCCCGATCGTTCGGCACTGTCTATTTCAAGCAGCAGTATGTCAAAATCGCCACTGATGCCGAAACGCCACAATCCACTTTGCGACAAAACGTTGCGTGCCAAGATAGAGTTGCGTTCATTGCCAAGTGTAGCTGTCTGTGTGAGATATTTAGCTATGCTGCAGTAGAGGCGCATCTGTGCTCCTTTGAGCAGGGACATGCTTTGGCGCATATTGTTGAATACGCTTGATGTCTTGAAAGCATGCTCAACATCTGCCGATGTGGTGTATTGTTCGGTGAGTTGCAGCAGTTGTTCTTTTCCTTTGGCGAAACCGGTGATTATGAAGGCTTCAGCACGTTTACCGGCAGGGATATGTATGCGGCGACGCATGCTCATGACAGGGTCGAGAGTTGTTCCTACAGTACCACTGAGTGTACGGTGGCTCTCGATGATTTCTGCATGACTCAGGCTTCCGCCTCTTCCGAGGAATTTAAGGCGTGAGGTTTCGTATTCAACCAGTTGTGAATCGAGGTTGGTTATCTGTACGTTGTATTCTTCATTGTTCCTCGAATCCAGGCTGTTGTCCACCCACAACTTGTGAATCATATAGTGACGTGTCTCGCCTACGCCAGGACGGCTGAAGAGTAGTGCCTGGTGCTGGGCATCGTATTCAGAGAGGATCTTCATACCGTTGAAGACGCGATGGTTTGCATCTTCTGCATCGGTACTTAGAATGACCTCTCCATAGCTTGTTATTTCGAGCTCAACGTCACTATTGCTTGTATTGCTGAATGTGAACCTGCGTAGTTCTGCGCTACGGTCTTTAAGGACGGTGACTTCTGTGCGGGTCTCTATGCCATCGTCCAGTCGAGTGAATGTCAGCTTGTCGCTGGCGAAGCTCACATGGTAGCCTTCTGGCATGGTGTCAAGTGGTGCATAGGTTGCACTCCATAGCTTGTCGCTCTTGAGGTTGCGGATATATAGGTATGTGCCGTAATGGTCGGCAGAAATCTTGCGATAGCGGTTCATCAGTATGTTGCGGTAACGCGAGAAACCACTGCCACGGTCATTCATCAGCACTGTGTATTGTCCGTTGCTGACCACTCCTATTTCCGGAACGACGGCTATTGTGTCGTAGTCACGGGCATCGCTTTCTGTTTGCACCTTTGAGTATTGGTAGCGCTTGTATTGTGTGACTTTTAGGTCGATATAAGGCTTAACCTGAGCTTTTTCTTTAAGCAGTGTCTCCATTGAGCGCATGGCAGGCTCTTGCATGAAGAAGCGCTGCAGGCAGTTGTCGCACAAATAGTTGGTTAGCGAAGCCAATATCATACCTTGGTGGTGTGCGTAGTGGGCTTTTACCGTGACCTTGTCCTCTTGGTCGTAGCTCTCGAAGAGTCCGAACCCATTGTCGTACATCTCCAAGGCTTTGAAACGCTGCAGGTTGTCATATACGGCTCTGTCGTCGGCACTGATGGCGAGCAACGAGCTGTAAGGCGAGATGACTACTCGGTCGGGTGTGGTGTTCTGGAACTTTAAGTAAGGTACACCAAATGCATGATATTTATAGTTCTGTGCATCGTCAAGCTCATTATATGCCGTTTCAGAGATACCCCATGGCAGCTCCCGCAGTTTTATATTGCGGATAAATGCCCTTTGGGCACGTATGGCGAAACTGTAGGTCTCATCCATCAGCGTATGCTTGAAAGTCGGAAGGAAGATAAGCGGCATGAAGTACTCAAACATGGTGCCATACCATGATGCGACACCTTTGTAACCGTGATATTGTACAAGGGTCTTGTCAAGACAGAACCAGTGCTTGTAGGGTGCATCACCTTGCGAGATGGTGAGGAAGCTGGTAAGGCGTGCCTCGCTGGCAAAATTGTTGTAGTGATAGGGGAGGAGTGTCATCGAACCGTGGTCGTAACCTATGCTGAATACGTCAAGTTCGTTGTTGTATAGTTTCGTGAAATCTGTCTGCGAGATGAGTGTTGAGATGCGGGCGGTGAGCGACGCAACTTTTTCTGCGAGAATAGTATTTTTATTGTTCTTCAACCACCCCTTTGCTGCGTATAGGCAAGCTACGAAATTACCGCTGTCTGCGGTACTTATGAAGAAGTTAGGAAGTGCCTTAAGTGTCGAAATCCCGTACCAATTGAAGAGGTGTCCATTCCATTTGTCGAGTCTCTCGACCGAGGTGATAATGTTTTCGAGGGTGTTGACAGCTTTTTCCTGGTCAATGAATCCCAACTCAGCGGCACTCACCACCGAAGTGATTGAGTAGCCAATATTTGTCGGAGAGGTCTTGTAGTCGGTAAGAGGCTCTCGACCAACTTGATAGTTGTCGGGAATCAGCCAATTGTTCTCCTTGCAAATCAGTTTGTCGAAGAAATTCCAGGTGTTGTGTGCCAATTGGCGGATTTCATCTTTCTCGCTATCGCTAAGTGTGTTGCGGTTCTGAGGAAATTTCTTTCCAAGCCAATACATCAGCAGAGGAGCGCCGCACCAAGAGACGATGCAGAAGGCAGCGGCTATGACCAGCAGTGTCGTCGGGGTAAGAAGCAGGAACATAACTGCTGCAAGGAGCAGCGAGCTGACATAGTTGAACCAGAATTTTCCGATATAGTCGCCTAATGTTCCTTTGGTGCTTTTGGCAGCCTCATCGCTTGTAATCCAGTTTAACAGGTTTTTGTGACTGAACCACATACGCCAGCAAGCGCGCACTGCGGCATCGGTGTACATCCAAGCCTCTTTGGGCAGCAGGGCGAATTGCACCAGCGAGCGATAGATGATGACTCTGAAACCTCGCATCAGCGTGGCATAGTAGTGGTAACGTTTGCCAAACGAAGGCAGTTTGGTCAACTGGTCGAGAATGAAGAACACTATAGGGCTTGCCACAGCAATAAGTGCTATGACGACAGCCCAGAAACCTCCCAGGTTGCTGATGCCTACAGCACCATTCAGTCCGAATCCGGCAAAAATCATCAGCATTGTGCTCAAGCTCAAAACCGACCTACGCAGATTGTCGAATATCTTCCAGCGACCAATCGTATTCACTTGGTTTTTGACGCGTTCGCCTCTTTGGTTGCGGACATTACCGCGCAGCCAGCCGATTATCTGCCAGTCACCGCGTGTCCAGCGATGATGGCGTTTTGCGTCATCGATGTAGTTTGAAGGATTGTCGTCGAAGAGTTCCACATCATTGATAAGTCCGCAGCGGATATGGCATCCCTCAAGCAGGTCGTGGCTCAAAATAAGGTTGTCGGGGAATGTACCTTTCAGCACTTGCTGGAATACTCGCAAATCATAGATACCCTTACCGCAGAAGGAACCTTCGTCGAAGATGTCCTGATACAATTCGAAACTTGCTGTTGTATAGACATCTAATCCTCCCAATCCGGCAAAGAGCTGTGCATAGCGGCTCTTGTTGGTTACCTCTACGTCTACATTCACGCGGGGCTGCATTATGCCGTAGCCCTTGTTGACACGTCGTCCATCAGGCGAAAGCTGTGCCTGGTTAAGGGGATGTGCCATTGAGCCGATTAGTTTCTGTGCTGAATAGAGTACCAGCTCTGTGTCGGTGTCAAGAGTGATAATGAAGCGAATGTCGGGCACGGTTCCTTCACGCCATTGGCTGATGGTCTCTGTGCGGAAACGTTTCTTGCACTCTTCGGGTGAGGTCTCGCCAAGCAGCAAGTCGTTGAAATGTAGTATTGCACCACGTTTTCTCTCATGTCCTAACCAGCAATTCT
>CADBOG010000003.1 GCA_902796265.1 uncultured Bacteroidota bacterium | reverse complement strand
TATGCCTGCAAGAATCAGATTGCAACGCCATGGTAAAAAGAATCAACCCTTTTACCACATTGTCGTAGCGGATGGTCGTGCACCACGAGACGGTAGATTTATCGAGAAGCTGGGCACTTACAATCCGATGACCAACCCCGCAGAAATCGTCCTCAACGAAGAGAAAGCATGCCAGTGGCTTAAGAATGGTGCTCAGCCCTCTGACACTGTCCGCCGCATCCTCTCCTATAAAGGTGTGCTGCTCCGTCGCCACCTCCAGATTGGTGTCGAGAAGGGCGCCATCAGCCAGGAACAGGCCGATGTGAAGTTCAACGAGTGGAAGCAAGCCAAGGACACCAAGATAGCCAACGCTAAGAGTGAGCGCGACAACAACGCTCGCAACGAGGCTAAGGCTCGTCTCGAGGCCGAGAAAAAGGTCAATGAGACCAAGGCTGCTGCCGTTGAGGCAAAGCGCCGCGCTGCCGCTGAGGCCGAGGCCGCAGCTAAGGCTGAGGCTCCTGCCGAAGGCGAAGCTCCCGCTGCTGAAGAGAATACCGAAGCTTAATTGCTTAAAGCTTATGAGCTTAAGGCTTACGAAAGGACATGCAGAAATGTGTGTCCTTTCTTTTTAAGAATAGATTATCAACTATCTTATCTAGAAAACCAGAATAAGAAATGACACAAAACGAATGTTTCAGGTTGGGGAAGATTACAAAACCTTTTGGTTTCAAGGGGCAAGTTATCTTTTTTCTCGACGTTGACTGTCCGGAGGATTATGCCGAGCTGGACTCTGTATTTGTAGAGGTTAAAGGTTCGCTTGTGCCCTACTTTATCGAAGATATCGCTATTAACGGCAACAAAGCCACTGTGACATTTGAGGAATTGACACCCCAGGAGGCACAGAGTCTTGTGGGTTGCGACTTATACTTGCCACTTGATGTGCTGCCCAAGCTTGACGGCAACCGCTTCTATTATCACGAAGTGATAGGATGGCATGTCGTGGATTCGGAGAAAGGCGACATCGGCACCATCGCTTCTGTCATCGACTACCCTGCCCAAGCTCTCTTCCAAATCATGAAAAACGACAAGGAAATTCTCATTCCTGTCATCGATCAGGTCATTAATCTGGTTGACCGCGACAAAAAAACCATTTTCATCACTGCTCCCAATGGTCTGATTGACCTATACTTATAAAACAAGTTGCATATTATTTATCTTTTTAACACTAATATCAAAAAAAAGGTGTAATTTTGCAAAAAAGATAATGAGTGAATTGTTAAACCGTTATTTTTAATCTGTTAAATTTAGACGTATTATGGCTAAGACTGAACAATCCACAGAAAAAAAATACTATAGTTCGGAAGAACTGCAAGAATTTAAAGAGATTATCCTCAAAAAAATAGAAGAGGCCAAACGCAACTTGGACTTGTTGAACGCTGCTGTTGCCAACGAGGGCAACGATGTGAATGACACATCGCCCACTTTCAAGCAGCTGGACGAGGGTCGCTCTGTTCTGTCAAAAGAGGAAAATTCGAAACTTGCTGCCCGTCAGCAGAAATTCATCAAAGATCTTGAAGCTGCGCTCATCCGCATAGAGAACAAGACCTATGGCATCTGCCGCGTGACTGGCAAACTCATACCGAAAGAACGTCTGCGCATTGTGCCTCACGCCACTATGACTGTGGAGGCAAAGGAGATGCAGAACAAGAAGAGGTAACTCCTATTCTTGGTATCGCTTCGAGTAGCGTTTTTGTATAGTCTTCTTTTGGAGCATGGTATACTTCTTCGGTATTGCCATGCTCTATTATTTTGCCTGCCCGCATAACCATGATGCGGTCGGAGACAAAATGTATCACCGAGAGGTCGTGCGAGATAAATAGATATGTATAGCCGAACTGCTCCTTCAGTTCGCCGAGCAGGTTGAGGACCTGTGCCTGTACTGAGACATCAAGAGCCGAGACTGACTCGTCGCAGATTACCAACTCGGGGTTGAGGATCAAGGCTCTGGCTATACAGATACGTTGGCGTTGACCACCAGAAAACTGGTGGGGATAGCGGTTGAACCATTCTGCTTTGAGTCCTACTCGTTCCATAAGGTCGATGACTGGCTTGCGAGCTTCATTACGGGAGAGCTTTTTGTTGTGGACCAAGAGTGGTTCCATGATGGTCTCACCAACAGTAAGACGCGGATTGAGCGAAGAATAGGGATCTTGGAAGATAATCTGCATCTTGGTGCGGAGTTGACGCAGCTGGCTTTGACTCATCTGGTCAAGACGCTGGCCGTCGAAGGTAATCTGTTCGGAACGGGAGTTTATTAGTCGGAGAAGGGCACGACCGAGAGTCGACTTGCCACATCCTGACTCTCCGACAAGACCCAGAGTTTCACCGCGATAGAGGTCGAAGCTGATGCCATCAACAGCCTTAAGTTTTTCTAAAGGACGACCGAGGAAAGACTTTTTCAAGACATATTCAACATTGAGGTTGCGGACAGTGAGGAGCAGGCTTTGCTGTGATTGGGACTGGGTTTGCTGAGTTGGCGAAGTGGGTATATCTGAAGATAATGGTTGGATGGATTGATTGGAACCTGAGAGGAAATCATCAACTGTCGGGAGTCGCTTGGGGCGGCCTTCCAATGGAGGACGACAGGCAAGGAGGCCTTTGGTATATGGCTCGTTGGGGTTCTGTAGCACTATAGCAGCATCTCCCTGTTCTACAATCTCACCATTGCGCATCACCATCACACGGTCTGCCACCTGAGCAACGACACCGAGGTCGTGGGTGATAAATATTATCGACATGCTGAATTTGCGCTGGAGTTCCCGCAAGAGCTCGAGGATTGTCTTCTGTACTGTGACATCGAGAGCTGTTGTAGGCTCGTCAGCTATAACTATGTCGGGCTTGCAAATCAGTGCCATAGCTATCATGACTCGCTGCTTCTGTCCTCCGCTGAGTTCGTGGGGATAGCTGTCGAAAATCTTCTCGGGACGGGGGAGCTTGACTTCACGGAAGAGGTTGATGACAAGCTCTTTTTTCTCTTCTTTTGGCTGCTCCAAGTCCCTTATCATCTCCATCACCTGATTGCCACACTTTTGAACAGGATTTAGACTTGTCATTGGTTCCTGAAAAATCATGCTGATACGCTTTCCTCGAATGGAGCGAAGCCCCTCCTCGTCGAGGGAAAGCAGGTTGACAGCAGACTGCTGTGGTTGGCAGCAAGATAGCATGGCCTGACCTGAGACCTTGGCGACTTTAGGGAGTAGACCCATTAGGGCGAGTGTGCTAACAGACTTTCCCGAACCTGATTCTCCGACAATGCCTAATGTTTCACCGCGGTTGAGGTAAAATGAAATACCATTCACAACCCTCCTAGGTGCTTTTTTGTCGTCGCAGAAATCAACACACAGATTGCTAACTTCTAATAACTTATCCGAAGACATATTTTTTTTGTTCAAATAAAATGCAAAATTACTCATTTTTTTCAAAAAAAGATGTAACTTTGCAAAATATTTCTGGAAAAAGTTTACCGTCTTCGGGTTGCTGATTACGGTCTATTTATCTGGCAAGTATCATTTTATAGCGACAATTCTGAAAAATAAAAACTTTTAAACCCATATCTTTATCATGACGAAATCAGAACAATTCATGGAAATGGAAGCCAAATATGGCGCCCATAATTATCATCCACTACCCGTTGTCCTCGCTAAAGGCGAAGGTGCATTTGTTTGGGACTGCGAAGGCAAGAAATACTTTGACTTCCTGTCGGCTTACTCGGCTGTCAACCAGGGTCACTGCCACCCGAAGATTGTCAAAGCCATGTGCGACCAGGCTCACGAGCTTACCCTGTCAAGCCGCGCTTTCTACAACAACTGCCTTGGCGAATGGGAGAAATATGTGACCGAGTATTTCGGTTATGAAAAGGTTCTGCCCATGAACACCGGTGCCGAAGCCGACGAGACCGCCCTGAAGCTGGCCCGCCGCTGGGGTGTCGTGAAAAAAGGCATTCCTAACGACGAGGTTATGATCGTATGCTGCGAGGGTAACTTCCACGGCCGTACCATCACCATCATCACCATGAGCAACGACCCCGAGAGCTACGCTAACTATGGTCCTATGACCCCTGGTTTCCTGCGCATCCCCTACAACGATGCTGACGCTCTGGAGAAATGCCTGGCTGAACATCACGACAAGGTCGCCGGATTCCTGCTGGAGCCTATCCAAGGCGAAGCTGGTGTCTATGTCCCCGATGATGGCTATCTGAAGAAATGCTATGATATCTGCAAGAAATACAATGTCTTGTTCATGGCCGACGAGGTCCAGAGCGGTATCGCCCGTACTGGCCGTATGCTGGCTTGCGACCACGAGAATGTTCGTCCTGACATCCTTATCCTCGGCAAGGCCCTCGGTGGCGGCGTAATGCCTGTCAGCGCTGTTTTGGCCGACGATGAAATCATGCTGAACATCAAGCCCGGTGAACACGGTTCTACCTTCGGTGGCAACCCCATCGCCGCTAAGGTTTCCATCGCTGCCCTCCAGGTCATCAAGGAGGAGCACCTCATGGAGAACGCTGAACGTCTGGGTAAAATCTTCCGCGAGGAGATGTCCAACTTCAAGAGCCCGATGATTGAGAAGGTGCGCGGCAAAGGTCTGCTCAACGCCATCATCATCAAACCCCACAACGGAAAAGAGGCTTGGGATGTCTGCCTGAAGATGCGCGACCTTGGCGTGCTTGCAAAACCAACCCACCAGCACATTATCCGCTTCGCTCCTCCGCTGTGCATCACCGAAGAGCAGCTGCGTGAGGCTATGGAACTCATCAAGAAGGCTATCGCCTCATTCGAGTAATTCACAATCTGAAGTTCATATTGTACTTATTGCATTTTTGGGGTCGCTGCTTGCGCGGCGACCCTTTTTAAATTTTGACTAACCAAACTGAAGGTCATGAAAAAAATACTATTTTTATCATTACTATTTGCCTTTGCCGTGAGTACCGTTTGGGGACAGGCTGAACCTACAGGTACCATTGAAAAGGCTCCAACCAGAAATTTTTCCTTACAGCGTGATCTTACCGATGAACAAAGCGATGAGACTGACCCCGTCATAGTGAACCGCCTTGAGGAATGGAAAGACCTGAAATTCGGATTCATGGTTCATTGGGGCATCTATACCCAGTGGGCAACAGTAGAGTCATGGAGCATCTGCAGCGAGCCCTGGATTACAGGACGCGGCGTGGCTTACGACGAATACAAGCGCAAATATCAAGAGCTCAACACCACATTCAACCCTAAACACTTCAACCCTAAAAAATGGGCTCGAGCCGCAGCCGGTGCCGGCATGAAGTACTTCGTCTTCACCACGAAACACCACGACGGATTCTGTCTCTACGACACATACGAAACCACTTACTCGACAACTCATAGCAGCTGTCCTTACTTCAAGAACAAGAACAGCGACATCACGCGGGCTCTGACCGACGCTTTCCGCGAGCAGAATATGTGGATAGGGTACTATTTCTCAAAACCCGACTGGCATTGCACCGACTACTGGGCTCCAGAATGGGCAACACCAGACCGTAACGTGAACTATTCCATCGCCGACAATCCTAAGAGATGGAAAAAATACTGCGACTTCACTTTCAACCAGATACGCGAACTGACCCACAACTATGGCGACATCGATATCCTCTGGCTGGATGGCGGATGGATTCGTCCTGAATGGAGCGTCAACGAGGAGTCTCGTCCCTGGCTGGGATGCAGCGGACAGATCCAAGACATCAACATGCCACGCATCGCACGCATGGCACGCGAGAACAACCCCGACCTCCTGATCGTCGACCGTAGTGTCGGAGGAAAATATGAAAACTACCGTACTCCCGAGAAGCAGATTCCCGACGAGCCTCTTCCCTACCCCTGGGAGACATGCATGACTATGGGCGACAGCTGGTCGTATGTCAACAACGACAACTACAAATCGACCAACGAGCTGATACACATGCTCTGCGATATTGTTGCCAAGGGCGGCAACCTGCTGCTCAACGTGGGACCCGATGCCAATGGCGACATCCCCGAACCTTGTCTGCAACGCATGGAAGAGATTGGCGAATGGCTCAAGGCAAACGGTGAAGCCATCTACGGCACTCGTCCTCTCAAGCCTTATGCAAAGAACAATATCCGCTACACACAGAGCAAGGACGGCTTGCACCGATATATCATCTATCTGCTTGAAGATGGTGCAACACCTCCTTCGCGCATCGAAGTTGACGGACTTGTATACCGCATCAAGAAGAAGACAAAACACGCCGTCATAGCCGAAATGTTCTAACATCAAACAGGGAAACCGACCTCGCTCATTGCGGATTCTCTTCATCACTGATTTCTTCATCACTGATTACTTCATCACTGATTTCTTCCAGAAAACTGACCTCCCTCATTGCTGATCTCCCCCATTCATGGCCACATCCCACAGTATTATGAGTACATCTACCTACCAGCCACATACATCTACCTACCAGCCACACAAGAGTTCATCTCCCTACAGGCCACACAAGAGTTCATCTCCCTACAGGCCACACGACCCTGGTCATGATTACCACGGCCGAGGGACATACCTTATCACACTTGTTGTGAGCGGTCGCCGTCCCCTCCTTTCCCGCTTCTCGACCGAGCTCGGTCGAGAAGCAACCCTTAATCATGGCCGAGAGGAAGCCATAATAGGCAACCAAAATGCAGGATACCAAGAAGCAGGCATCCAAAAGGCAGGCAACCAAGAAGCAGCAATAGGGGACAGCCCCCTCCTTTGCCTAACAGACATTGGCGAGGTTGTCAAGCAGGAATGGCTGAAAACACCTTTCTTGCAGGCTCAACGAGGCAACAAGGTTGCTGTCCTCGCTTGTGTCTGTATGCCAGACCATTTCCATGGTGTCATTGAGGTGATAGAACCCCTAGAACGGAGCCTCGGCGACATAATCCAAGCATTCAAGGCAACATGCACTAGCCAATGGCAGCAACAACATAGTCTCGAAACATCCTATGATCGACTGGTTCAAGTCGACTTCAATAGTCCTTCTACACCAGACTGGCTTAAAGAGAAGGCTCTTACCTTCCAAACTGAAGCCGCACTCATCCGCAATATATCTAAACGACAAAGACTAGAATATTACGCTCTCATAGGGAAAAACACACAAGCTCCCCTTTTCGACGATAACTACGATGATACAATCTGTCTTGACAGCCGACACCGCGAGGCCATGGTAGGTTATGTCAAAGACAACCCTCGCCGTGCAATCCTGCGCCAATCGATGCCCGACTTCATGCAACGATGCCTACATGTAAGGATTGGCGACCGCAGCTATGGTGCATTCGGCAACCTCTTTCTGTTGCGTTGGGCGAGAAAGATACAGATACAATGTCACCGCAGACACCCAATTACCAACGAACCTTACGAGACTACTACTGAATACAAGAACGAGCATGACCAATGGATTGCTGAAATCCTCTGTGGCCAAACGGTTATCGTTACTCCAGGTATCTCTCGCGGTGAATTGCTCATGAAGAACGAATGCATTGAAAAAGGCTACCCTCTCATACATCTCCAAAAAGAGCCAATAGGACCATATTGGAAACCTGAACAACAACGTTTTAATGCATGCATAAATGGCAGACTTCTGATCCTTGCACCTTGGGGACTGGACCAGATGGAAGGAGTGGCTGGTGTACCCTCCACCTCCGATTACAGTCGATTTCACAACCTCAATATCCTTGCTAACGAACTCTGTTCTTTCGCAGGACAAGCATACATAATTCGTCAATAATCAAGAGGCCATAAGCGACGATTTTTACACTTTCTATTACCCACTGAAAATCAACAATCTATCATTGCCCAAAAATGAAACAGGCTTCAATGGCCAATGCAGTGCGCTGGAATGGCCATTCCAGTGCACTGCAATCGCCATTCCAGCGCACTGGAATCGTCACTCCAGTGCACTGGAATGGACCATATAAAATGGCAACAGTTTTAGGAGTACAAAAACTGCTTTTTTTGGGGGGGAAGATGATTGGAAAATTTTCCTCTTTTGGGGAGCCCAGAAAAAGTGTTAAAAACTGTAAAAAAACACCCCCGTTTTTTTGAGCCGGCTCAAACAATCGATTGAGCCGGCTCAATCGATGATTTGAGCCGGCTCAAATTTTCGAGTGTCTCTAGAGGGCAAAAAACGCCATCAATAATCACCCTGTTTTTTTATAAAAAAGCAGGACTGTCGACCTGTTTTTTTTGTCTTTGGTGGATTAGGCTGTTATCTTTTCGTTCCGACTCTTTGATGACCAATAAAAAAAGGACTTTACATGTGTGGATTCCTAACTTGACATAATCATTACATCAAATAATCACTAACGTATGATTACAACCTTTCTAGCTGGGTGTTTGCCAATCTTGACAAGATATGTTCCTGAGGCTTGCACATCAAACCGTAGAGACTGGTAGTTATCTTGTTTGGTTGCCAGGAGTCGTCCATTTATGTCGTACAAGCAAACTTGATTACCTTCTGCACCTTCTACAACAATCTGTCCGTTATTAGTAAACACTTTGACATTAATAGTTTCCACATCATATATACCAACATATAGCGTGTCGTGAATATATATTGTATCGTATATATATTGTGGCAAATATAATGTGTCGTGTAACAAAATCGTATCGTGTACAGATAGCCACAATGTATCGACTATCGTGTCATTCATTAACAGAATGGTAGTATCGTGGACTGGAACGAATATTGAATCGTAAAAAAACTGTGGTAAATAGATTGTATCAAGAAGTGTCAACGTGTCGTGTACAGGGACAAACAGTGTATCTGTTAAGGTGTCTGTTACCATCACATAAGATGTATCATGAATTGGGATAAACACTGTATCATAGATATAGATCGTATCTTGATAAGGTTCGCCATCTGCATAGAAGTATGCAGTTAAAGATGTGTCGCCAACTACCACAAATATATAAGGATTGTATGTCGCACCATTACTCCAATGCGAGAACTGGAATCCACTATAAGGTGCCGCAGTTAATGTAGCAACGGTTCCATACGTATAGCGACCACCACCTGACACACTTCCATAAACGATACTATCTGCGAAAACAGAAACGGTATGAGTGTCGATGGCAAAGTATGCCGTCAGCATCATATTACCTGTAATCACGACGCTATGGCTACTTTCTGTGCTTCCATCACTCCATCTCTCAAAGAAATAATGCGGAGCCGTGGCAGTTGCTGTAACTATTATTGTATCTAAATAATCATATACACCATCTCCTGTCACAGTGCCTAATGACGTGTTAAAACTTTGTACAGTGAGCGAATACTGGTTTTTAGCAAAAGAGGCACTTATTGAGGAATCCCCAGTAATAAACAGGGTGTCCTGACTGTTTGTGCTTCCATTGCTCCATTGATGGAAATGGTATCCATAATTAGACGTTGCTTTTATGACAACACTTGAATCACACCGAACATCATTAGAGTCTAAATCTTTTACTATGTCAGCTGTTCCTCGTTGAGGTTGCTCCGAAGAAACGTTCATCGAGAATCCAACAGTAGGAACAGTATATTTATGTTGAGTCCCAAACCAGTAGGAGTATGAATGGTAAGAGCCACAGGGAATAATGATATTGAGCGTATCAGGAGTACCTCCATAAAAACCACCACCATAAGAAGGTGCTGTT
>CADBOG010000002.1 GCA_902796265.1 uncultured Bacteroidota bacterium | reverse complement strand
TCACAAGTATAAAAGAAAAGATACGTGTAAATCCGTGAGATACGTGGCCTTAGAATTAAACCCAGGCTCGTTCCGAACGAGCCCATCCGTGTAATCCGTGCGATACGTGGCCTTAGAATGTAACCCAAGCTCGTCCCGAACGAGCCCCCTTCAGTGTATTCCGTGTTTTCCGATGTTGAAACCTATGCCGTCAGGCCACTTGAAACTTGTGCCGTAGGCTGCGAGCACCATAGAAATTAATTGAAAGTAGCGAGCAAACCTGAAACCTGAAACCCGTAAACTTACGACCAAGCTCGTCACCAACGAGCCCAACCGTGGTAATAAATATAGACGTTGCTAGAAAAAAAACGATAATCTTCGCTCTATATTGAGAACTTTTTGTATTTTTGCAAAAAATTCTAATTATGGAGAGAATACGGCGTAATGATTATATGACGTTGGTTTGCAATATGCTAGGCAAAGGCGAGGCTGTAGTACTTACAGGTCATCGTCGTGTCGGAAAGAGCTGCATCCTGGAGATGTTGGCCTCTGAATTGGCTGCAAACGGCAATGTTATATATATCGATATGGAAGATCCTGCAAATGCAGACATAACCACTTTTAGGGTGTTGTCGGAGCAAATCAAGACATCGATACATGAGGGCGAGCGTAACTATGTGCTGGTAGACGAGGTACAGGAAGTGAAGGAGTTTGAGAAAGCCTTGTGCTACTGGGTAAAGCAAGAAGGTGTTGATGTTGTGGTGACAGGCAGCAATGCAGCAATGCTGTCGAGCGATATAGCCTCCTCGTTTGCTGGACGTTATCACCGTGTACATGTGAGCAGTCTGGATTATCAGGAGTTCCTGATGTTCTACGGTTTAGAAGATTCCGACAAAGCCTTCTCCGATTATCTGCGCTGGGGTGGGTTGCCGTTCTTGTACCGCATCCCTTTGGAAGACGAGCGTGCCAGAACAGAGTATTTGGGGAGCATCTACGACACCATTTTCGTTAAAGACATCGTGCGTCGAAAGAATGTGCGGAATGTAGCGTTATTGGATAATTTGACTCGATTCGTTGCCGACAACAGCGGCAAGTTGTTTTCGGCCAACAGTATAGCAAAATATCTTAAGGGGAGCGAGATGACAGTGAGTGCAAACACCATAGGGGATTATATGGATGCCTTGTGCGACACCTATATGATAGACCGCGTGAAGCGTTACGACATAAAGGGCAAAAGTGTGTTCGAGCAGCAGGACAAGTACTATTTCGAAGACTTAGGTCTGCGTAACTACCTTTGTCGAGACAAGAGAAGTTTGGATATAGAAAAAGTGTTGGAAGGCGCAGTCTATCTGAAACTATGCCGCAGCGGATTTGATGTTTATGTAGGTCAATTGAATGGCAAAGAGATAGACTTCGTTGCACGGATGGGAGAGAAAATAATCTATGTTCAGGTGGCATTGCAATTAACAGGCGAAGATACCTACGAACGAGAATTTGGCAACCTAAAGATGATTAAGGACAACTACCCCAAATACGTGGTGACAATGGACCCGAATGTAGGGCTGATTCACGATTCCGGTATAATCGCCTGCAGCGCAAGAGAATTCCTTTTAAACCTTAAACCTGGAATCTGAAACCTGAAACCTTAAACCTGAAACTTGAAACCTGAAACTTGAAACCTGAAACCTGAAACTTGAAACCATCAACCATACTCAGCCTGAGCATCAAAGCACGGGCAAGCCTTCATCGGATTGAACACATTATGCCCCATGATTAGCGCTTTAGGAAACCGCACGTGAAGTTCCTCCAGCAGCTTCAGCATCGCCGCCTTCTGCGCCTCGGTGCGAGTGTCTGCAGGGCGACCCTCAGAGTCCAGCCCACCTTCATATCAAATGCCAATCGAGTGGCGGTTATGGTTTTGGCAGTGAGCTCCAATTATTTCGATAGGGCGACCAGTTTCGACAGTCCCGTCGCGGCGAACCACATAGTGGTATCCGCAACCATTTTTCCAGCCGCGAGCGCGATGCCAGCGGTCAATATCCTCGACCGAGCTTTGTTGCCAAGGCCTCACAG
>CADBOG010000001.1 GCA_902796265.1 uncultured Bacteroidota bacterium | reverse complement strand
TTCTCAATTAAAGTTTGTTTTCCCTCGCTCTTCCCAAGTACTTCCCAAGTAGCTCAAAGGGAGCTCCCATACAGTAGCCATACAGTAGCCATACAGTACCCATACAGTAGCCATACAGTCGAGTATGGCTACTGTATGGCTACTGTATGGCTAGTATATGGGTAATACGAGTGAGCTACTTGAGAGCTACGTGGGAGCTACTTGATATATAATTGGGAATAGGATATCATCTTTATGTCATCTTAATTTCGTTTTTATGTCAACTTAATGTTAACCTTATATCTACTTTGACTTTTTTTTACATAATTTTCACAATTCGAAGATTATTTGTAACTTTGCAGAATAATAAAATATGTTCACACACGCGCACGAAGCAAGATAGGAATCTAATTATCAAGAGACTTAGGCGCATGCAAAAAGAATTGAAAGATGAACGAAGTGACCAAAAAAGATAAAGTCCTCCTAATATATACTGGTGGCACCATCGGTATGGTACAGGACGAAAACGGAGCTTTGCAGCCATTCGCCATGGAGAGAATATATGATGCTCTGCCTTTGCTGCACCGTACTGATTATCAAATTGATTCATGCCAGTTGGAAAGGATCATCGACTCATCGAACATGACACCAGAGTTTTGGGTCGACATTGCCACAATTATTGAGCGGAACTATGACGACTATATAGGGTTCGTGGTGCTGCACGGCACAGATACAATGGCATATACGGCTTCGGCTCTTAGCTTCATGTTCAAGAACTTATCGAAACCCATAGTACTTACAGGCAGCCAGTTGCCGCTGGGCATGCTGAGGAGTGACGGCAGAGAGAACATCATCTGCGCCTTGGAGATTGCAGCGGGAAGGGAAGTAGTGATTCCTGAGGTGACGATATTCTTCGAGAACCACCTCTATCGAGGCAACCGCAGCACTAAGGTGAGTGCGGAGAATTTCAATGCTTTCAAATCTTTCAACTATCCGTCGCTGGCGAAAGCGGGCATTAAGATTAGCTACCGCAAGCTTCTCTTCAAGCCTATGCCCACAAGCAAGTTAAAGGTCAGGAAGGAGTTTGACAGCCGGATAGCGGTACTGAAACTGTTTCCCGGAATAACACCTTCAGTGGTGCAGGCAACAGTGCGTATTCCCGACCTGCAGGGACTTATCATCGAGACCTTCGGTTCTGGAAATGCACCTACAGAAGCTTGGTTTATTGATGCCCTTGAAGAGGCCATAAATCGCGGCGTAATTGTCCTAAACGTGACACAATGCAAAGCTGGCGCGGTGCAAATGCGTCAATATCAAGCCAGCTGCGATATGGACAGAATCGGGGTGATTGGCGGTAACGACATCACTATTGAAGCTGCCGTGACGAAGATGATGTATCTGCTCGGTAATTTCCCTAACGAGAAAGACAAGGTGCGTGATCGTCTGTCACAATGCCTGCGAGGGGAAATCTCAACAGAGATTAACGAAGAGGAAGAGGAGCTGTGAGATAACAAGAACTAATAATTGAAAGAAACGGACATGACCATAAATGAAATATTCGAGAAGATTGCCAATGAGCGAGTGCTGATTGTGGGCGACGTAATGATAGACTCCTATATGTGGGGGAAAGTGACCAGAATATCACCCGAGGCACCTGTGCCAGTAGTGGCAGTAACAAAACGTGAGAAAAGGCTTGGCGGTGCCGCTAATGTGGCACTCAACATCGAAGCAATGGGTGCAAACCCCATCATCTGCTCGGTTTTGGGCGACGATGACAGCAGCAAGGACTTCCAGCAGATTATGTACGAGGCTAATATGGACAGGCGTGGCATCGTGGTGAGCGACAACAGGATGACTACCGTCAAGTCGCGTGTCATTGGCAACAACATGCATATCGTTCGCGTTGACGAAGAGAGTACAAACGCACTGAGTGCCATAGAAGAGGACAAGCTGCTTGACCGCATAAACCGAACAATCAAGACATTACATATAGATGCAATAATCTTCCAAGACTATGATAAAGGTTGCATAACCGAACGCATTATCAAAGAAGTTACGGCCATCGCAAGAAGGAAGAAAATCCTCACAACCGTCGACCCAAAACACCGTAACTTCGGTTTATTCAAGGATGTCTGTGTCTTCAAACCCAACCTCAAGGAGTTGCATGAAGGACTCAACATCGACATAGACGACACTTCTGAAGAGACCCTGATGCGCGACCTGTTGGCAGCATCGAAAATGCTGCACGAACGGCAGAACATCGATATTGTACTTACAACCCTCTCCAGTCGCGGGATGTATGCATGTGATTTCCGTTCAGGAGAGCCAGAGGCAATCCTAATACCGTCATGTGCACATGATATCGCTGATGTATCGGGTGCAGGAGACACCGTCATCAGCGTTATTACTCTCGGGTTAGCAGCAGGTCTAACACTACAAGAGGCGGTATCCAGTGCCAACCTTGCAGCTGGAATAGTATGCGGACAAGTGGGAGTTGTACCTATAGACCCCACGAAACTACGTACGGAAATGGAGAGGACATTAACCACTTAACCGCACCACCAACAAACCTGTTAATCGTAACTATTAATAGCAAAAACGAAGTCGGTCAATTGACCGACTTCGTTTTATTTCATGCGATGATAGTGGCAGAACAGCAGCTCCTCATTGTCGTCATAGAGATGCATGCCGCTGCCCTTGCAATAGCGGAAGAAATCGCACTCGGCACATGCACCTTTGCGTGCCCAACTGCGGTCGCGATACTTCTGGAAACGGTTTTGCCACACATCCCAGAGGTTATCCTTATATATATTGCCCTGATGGAAATTCGACCTAATAGATGTACATCCCGATATAGAGCCATCAGCAAGTACCGATGCGACATTCACGCCTGCACGGCAATGGAAATAATAGTCGCGCACACGTCCCTCATAAGGTCCGAGGAAACCTTCGCAACCATAACTGGCATGGATTCTACCCTCTTTTCGTGTCTTCTCAATAAAGTCGAACAAGCCACGGAACTGTTCATCAGAAAGCTGCAAATCAGGGTCATTGGCTGCTCTACCCATCGGGAATATTGAAAACAGACGCCAATAGCGCACCCCTATCGATATCAAATACTCCTTGAATTCATCCAAACGGCGATAATTGCGAGGATTAACGCAAGTAACAATATCCCAAACCAAATCAGGAGTCTTGGTCAATAACTTGATTGCATGGTCGGCACGTTCAAAACTGCGTTCATTTCGACGTATCCAGTTATGGTCATCAGCAAAACCGTCGAACGAAATCGTTATCGAATGCATGCCACTACGAAGAAGACTGTCAAGACGACGCTCGTCGAGGAGCAATCCATTGGTAACCATTCCCCAAGGGAAACCACGTCTATAGAGTTCCAGGCCTACAGCCTCGATATCATCGCGGACCAATGCTTCTCCACCGGTAAAGGTTATGAAAGTCTTGTGAGGGTCGACATGAGGAGTGATGTCGTCAATAGCTTTCAGGAAATCGGCAGCCGGCATATCAGCTGTTGCGGGTGCCTGCTTGCAATCGCTGCCACAATGACGGCAGTTCATATTGCATCGCAGTGTACACTCCCAAAACAAATTGCGGAGTTCATGAATCTGAGCATCATTGTCGCATATACGGCTATGCAGCCCTAACGCCATCCGCTGGCGGAAACTCAATGATTTCCTTTCATTCATTTCTTTTTGCGTTTCATTTTGACAGCTATCTCGGCAGTCTTAGTACCTAGTTTCCATTTAGATATAGGTTTATCGCCAGCCCTTTCGGGGTCTCCGAAGTCAACATCAACCAACTGTTGCTGGAAAGAGCCGTTCTTAGCACCGTCGATGTCGCGAACCAACACCCTAATCTTCTCCCACGGACGGTCAGAGCCATTAACCTCGAAAGCACCATTTGCGTCAGTGGTGTCGCTCATACGAGCCAACTCACCTCTCCAGTATTCGTTGTCAGGAAGGTATTCTGGATCTATTCTGCTGTCAACCATCATGACCTGCAAGCCCTTCACAGGTTTACCATTGGCATCTGTCACACGTCCCTTAACACAAAAGTCAACGGTCGGTACACCATAAACTGTCACCTGAGGCTCACGAGGACCAACCCGGTCAACATGCTTGGGTTTATCTGGAACCATAGTATCCTTCTCTGATTCAGTAGAAATGACGGTCGTCGACAAATCCCTTTCCGGCACACCATACATCACGGCAGGAATCTCGTGGTCAAATCCCTTAGGATTCTTGCCTTTGTCGCCATCATTGGCAATATCCTTACTGTGGCGACAAGCAGAAAGACCCAAAAGACCCATTGCTGAAATTATTAACCAGTTCTTAAGCTTTAAATATCTTATCTTCATGGCAAGACAGTTATATGTTATGCAATTATAAACGAATAATCATATAATTTATTGCCTCTTGACATTATTTTGCAACAAAAAGAGTATTTTTGCATAACAAAGGAATCAGAGCCAAAATGACTAAAATATTCTCTATCAGTAATAAACCCACGATAATAGCCGGTCCTTGCAGTGCAGAAAGTGAACTTCAGTTACAACAAGTAGCTGACAGTATTGTTTCCGACCACCGCATTTCAATGCTTCGATGCGGTGTGTGGAAGCCGAGAACCCATCCGGGAGGGTTTGAGGGATATGGTGAAAAGGCTCTCAAGTGGATTTCCAACCTGCAAGAGAAATACCCCACGCTGCCTTTTTGCTGTGAGGTGGCTCGACCCGAGCATGTGGAGCTTTGCCAACAATATCATATCCCAGCCGTATGGATAGGTGCCCGCACTAGCGTGAACCCGTTTCTCATGGGCGAGCTTGCTGAGGCACTACGCGGTAGCGGCATTGCGGTGATAGTGAAAAATCCCATTACACCCGATGTCGAGCTATGGACAGGTGCCATAGAGCGCATCATGCAAGCCGGCATAGATGATATAGCTGCCGTCCATCGCGGATTCACAACATACAACAACATTGGCTATCGAAACAACCCCCTTTGGCAAATACCCATCGAGTTGAAAAGGCGAATGCCCGAATTACCACTATTTTGCGACCCAAGTCATATTGGTGGCCAGCGGGGTTTAATAGCGCCAGTGTCGCAGATGGCACTCGACCTTCATTTTGATGGACTTATGATTGAATGCCATCCTAACCCATCAGAGGCATTGACCGACAGCCAACAGCAGATAACCCCTTCAGAGCTCACATCAATTCTCGACAATCTGAAAATCAGGTCGCACGAGAACTATACACCATCCGACCTCTTGCCGTTGCGTCAAGAATTGGATATGATTGACTCTCAATTACTCGAACTACTCAGTCGTCGAATGAAAATATCCGCTTCCATTGGAGCCATCAAGCGAGAGCACAACATGCCTTTCTTCCAACCCGAACGATGGCAGCAAGTGCTAGACAAGCAGATTACCAATGGACGTAATCTAGGACTCGACGAGCAGTTCGTCAAAGAGCTCAGCGAGAAAATCCACGGCGAAAGCCTGCGACAACAAGAGCAATAGGGCATAAAAAAAGCAGCCTGCGATGAGGCTGCTATTTTTTTGTGATTCTCTTTGGGCTTATTCAGCGGGAACTACAGAGACATAGGACTTGTCCTCGCGACCCTTGTGGAACTTCACCACGCCATCGCAAAGAGCGAAGAGGGTATGATCCTTACCCATGCCAACATTCTGACCGGGATTGTGGACAGTACCACGCTGACGGATGATAATGTTACCGGCGACGCAAGGCTGACCGCCAAAAATCTTAACGCCCAAACGTTTGCTTTCGGATTCACGACCGTTACTGGAACTACCGACACCTTTTTTATGAGCCATAATATATACGAATTAAAAGGTTAGACAAATTAGTTAATGCTGTTGATCTGAATCTGGGTGAGATAGTCACGATGACCGTTCATCTTCTGATATCCTTTGCGGCGGATTTTCTTGAAGACGAGAACTTTCTTACCCTTGAGGTGTTTCACCACGGTAGCCTTAACATTGGCGCCATTGATGTAAGGCTGACCAACGGTAATGTTACCATCATTGTCTTTGAGCATCACGGTGTCAAAAGAAACCTCGCTACCCTCTTCATTCTGAAGGCGGTTGACGAAGATCTTCTGATCTTGAGCGACCTTGAATTGCTTTCCTGCGATTTCTACGATTGCGTACATTTTATTTATTGATTTAAAAGATTTTCAGATTTACGGAGAACGGATTATCAAGCTTTTATAAATCCGCTTTTTTCCACAAAACGGAGTGCAAAAGTACTACATTTTTCAAATATGGCAAAATATTTTTACACATGATTTGATACAACACTAATAATCAACAAACTATAGCATTAAAAATATTTTTTCACCACTCCAGAATCTTCACATTCTTCAAGTAATTGATGTATTGTTTTTCGAAATTTGGGGTGTTTATATTCGGAGATTATTTCATCAAGTGGAACGAGGACGAAACGACGCTGGTGCATACGAGGATGCGGCAACTGTAAATCAGCGGTGTCAACGATATCTGAATTATAGAAGATAAGGTCAATATCTATAGGACGGGAAGAGTATTCCTTGGTTAAATCCGAATTCCTGATGCGGCCCAGCTCTTTCTCTATTTGCAATGCCTCCGTGAGGACTTCGTGTGCCGAGAGGTCGGTATCAACGACGAGAGCCTGGTTCAGGAAGTTCTGCTCCGCTTCAAAGCCCCAAGGTTCTGTTTCGTACATGGCAGAGAGCAGCGAAACGGTGCCTATTCTTCGTCCTATTTCAGCAATAGCCCTCATCATAGTGCCTACACGATCGCCTTGATTGCCACCTATGAGAAGCACAACGCTGTTATTCTTCCAACGACCACGATAGGTCTTGTTTATATCCTGATGTTCGAGGAGTGCGAGGAAATCGTCACGCGGTATCTCTCGAGCACCTAGCGAGGCGAGATGCGATGTGTAAAGTTGGGCATCTACGAATCTGAAACCATGCAACAGGGCGAACTCAACCATACGTGAGAAAGCCACCTTCGAGGCATCGGTGACAAAATGGAACATCGATTCGCCGCAGAAATAGTCGCTGATGTTGATGCCATAAAGTCCACCTACAAGGTTGCCATCAAGGAAAGTCTCGAAGGAGTGAGCGAACCCCTGTTTATGCAGTTCGCAGTAAGAGTCGACAAACTGTTTGGAAATCCAAGAACCAGCATCCTGCCCGGTACGCATCACCGAGGCACAAGCATTGATAACCTTTTCGAAGCAAGTATCTATACGGAGCTCAAATTTGTGCGATGCGAGAGTACGGCTTAGGCTCTTGGAGCACCTGAACTCGTTTGGGAAAAGCAGCATGCGATTTTCAGGCGAATACCAGAAAGGGACGCCGTCGCGATTGTCATACCAAGGGAAAATGCCCATATAGTAGGCATTGAGCAGCCATTCGGTCGACATGCCGCCACCAAAAGCGAGCAGACCATCTTCCTCAGCCAGCCGAGGGTCAGGAAATCCCACTTGTCTGTCATTAAGTTGATATATCATAAGTCAGAAAAGGCTCCGGCAGTTTATGCCGAAGCCTTACAAATAGAAAGGAGACATTTATTTTTTCTTTGTGAACTCGAAAGTATCACCTTCTTCTACAATGGTGAGTTTGTCGCCATCGATAGTGAAATTGCTTTCCATGACACCATCTTCATCATCGCTGTGGATGACACCTTTGCCCTTGCCGTCACAAGTATAGGTAAAGGGCGAGCTTTCGCTTTCACCAAACATGGCAAAGGTCATGGTGCCTTCTGTTGGACTGGTGAATGTAAGGGTTGAGGTGACGTCTATCGTCATAGGTTCGCCATCTTCTTCAGAAGCCAAACCGAGGTCCGTACTCTGGATGCCTTCCCATTCGGTTCCAGTAAGGTCGGTCTTGTTCGAGCAGGAGCCCAAACCAATCATGACTAAGGTCATGAGAGCTGCGTAAAATAATTTTTTCATAATGTTATTTTTTTGATTAATAAAGAGTGTGTTCAAGATTGTTGGACACCTGCAGTCATCGGCCGGCGCATTGTGAAATTACTTTTTTAGCCGCAGTGCAGGAAACGTTTGACAAGCTGCAGTGTCTTTTCCGGGTCGTTGCCAATCTCGGCACGGAGGTTGCGGTCGTTGAAGGCACGCAAATCCTTGATGATGCCGTCGATTAGCTGTGGTGCGAATACACCCTGCTCCTCATAGATTGCACGGTCGCGTTCAAGAATGTCGGCACTGGCAGCACAACTGTCAGGCAGCACATCGAGACGGCTGAGGACATCCTCATGCTCAAAGATGTTGACACTTACATAGCGGTCTTTGGCATACTGCACAGCGTCCTGCATCTCGAAGCCGTGGCGGGCAGCAACAGTCATACCAGCGAGAAGCAGATATACGTTAGCACTGCCATCAGGGGTGCGGAGCTCAATGGTTTGTTTATGGCTGAAGTCGACAGGGTCGTTTGCTTCCAGTGGGTTGCAGTGAGCCATCATGTTGCCGCTACCCTTTGTCCATCCAAGAGGTACACGTACCATAGCGCTGCGGTTACGGTCACCCCAGCAGATATTAGTAGGAGCTTCCTGATGGGGAACCAGGCGGAAATAGCTGGTGGGATTAGTGTCGCCAAAAGCGGTGAGCGAACCGGCAAGGCTCAGGATACCGGCAATAGTCTTGTGGGCAACCTCGCTGAGACCATTTTCACCAACGTACATATTCTTGCCATCCTTGCTGACACGGGTGTGGATGTGCATACCACTACCAGCCTTGCCAACAGTAATCTTAGGTGCAAAAGTGACAGTGATACCATACTGGTAGCCAAGCTCACGCATAATCCATTTGGCAATAACAAGTTGGTCGGCAGCATCCTCAAGATAAGTCGGAAGGAACTCAATCTCATTCTGCTCGTACATAGTATCACCCACGGTGAAATTGCCCACCTCGCTATGGCCATACTTAATGAGGCCACCACATTCGGCTATAAGCTTCATGGCGCGAGTGCGGTACTCGGCAAATTTGCAGAACGGTGTTGACTCGTGGTAGCCCTTCTGGTCTACAGCAAGATAATCGTCCTGTTTCTCAGCGATGGCATAATACTCAAGCTCACCCATGACCTCGAACTCCATGCCGCCAGTTGCCTTGCGGAAGGCCTCGCCTGCTTTGTGGAGAGTATATTCGGGAGCCATCTCAAAAGGTTCGCCGTCTTTGGTATAGAAATTGCAGAGCAGGTCGAGAGTAGGTATTTCGGCAAAGGGGTCGATAAAGGCAGTGCGGAAGCGAGGGATGACGTAGAGGTCGCTGCTGCCTGCCTCCAGGAATGGGAAGAGGCTGGAGCCATCAACACGCTCACCAGAGGCAAGAACCTCACGGATATGGTCATAGCTGTTAATTACGAAGTTTAGGGTCTTCAGTCGGCCATCATTAGCCATGTAGCGGAAGTTGACCATCTCGATTTCAAACTCCTCGATGACACGCATCATGTCTTCGCGAGTGAACTGACTTGCGGGCTTTTGGAGGAAAGCGACAAGGCGGTTAGGGTTTAATTTATAGCTATTTGCGTTCATTATTGACTTTTTTTAGTTAAGAATTGGGACTGCAAAGATACAAAGAAATTGATAATTAAAAAATTAAATCGAAAAATATTTTTACCACACAATAAAACGACATTGAGTAACGTTAAAGAATGTTATCGTTCGAAATATTAATCGTTAAACAATATATAATATGTTCAGCAAAGAAACTTATATCGCACGCCGTGAGCAATTGCGCAAAGACGTTGGTCACGGACTTATCATCATTCAAGGCAACCACGAGGCTTCGTGCAACTACCCCGACAACACATACTGGTTTCGCCAGGACAGTACCTTCCTCTATTTCTTCGGCCTAAGACGCGAGGATTTGGTGGGTGTGTTGGATTGCGACAGCGGCAAGGACTACCTCTTCGCAAATGACTATGACATCGACGACATCATTTGGACTGGTCCCCTGCCCAGCGTCAAGGAGCTGGCTGCCAGTGTCGGTGTAGAGAATTCGGGCGACCTAAAAGCGTTGCAGACATTGTGCACAAAGACTGTTGGCGAGGCTCGCAAAATCCACTATCTGCCTCCCTACAGAGCCGACAACACACGCCAGATGAGCGTGCTGCTTGGCATTAAGTATGAGGCTGTCACTCGCTATGCTTCTATGGACCTGATCAAGGCTTGCGTAAAGCAACGCAGCATTAAGAGTGCAGAAGAGATTGAAGAAATTGAGAAAGCCATCGCCACCGCTTACAACATGCATGTAGGAGCCATGAAGATGGCTATGCCAGGAAGATATGAATACGAACTGGCTGGTTTCATGGAAGGCGAGGCTTGGAAGGGCAATGGTCCTGTCAGTTTCCCAGTAATCATGACTATCCACGGTGAGACGCTCCACAACCATGGCCACAACAACAAGCTCGTCGAGGGTCGCATGCTAGTGATGGATGCTGGCTGTGAGACAGCGATGAACTACTGTTCAGATATTACCCGTTCGGTGCCTGTTGGAGGCCATTTCAACGAGCGTCAGAAAGCAATATATGAGATTGTTCTCGCTGCCAACATGGAGGCTATACGCGTGACCCGTCCCGGCATCACCTACCAGGAAGTTCACACTGCCGCAAGTCGCGTACTGGCAGAAGGCTACAAAGGGCTTGGCATCCTGAAAGGCAACCTGGACGACATCGTCGCCAACGGTGCTCACAGCCTGCTGATGCCACACGGCCTGGGTCACATGATGGGCCTTGATGTTCATGACATGGAGAACTATGGACAGATCAATGTGGGTTACGACGATGAGACAAGACCCAGCCAGCAGTTCGGTCTGGGAAGCCTGCGTTGCGGTCGTCGCCTACAGCCTGGATTTGTCATCACCGACGAACCTGGATGCTACTTCATACCGGCACTCATCGACAAATGGCATGCCGAAGGCACCAACAAGGAGTTTATCAACTTCGACGAGCTGGAGAAATGGAAAGACTTTGGTGGCATCCGCATCGAAGATGACGTACTGGTTACCGACAACGGCTGCCGCGTTCTTGGTAAGCCAATACCCAAGACCATTGCCGAGATTGAGTCGACAATGAACAGCTAAGCAATAATCAACACTCATAAAAAAAAGACAGCCTATCATGGCTGTCTTTTTTTATTAAATCTTAATAAGAAAAGGGCGACTCGTTTGAGTCGCCCTTTACTTGAAGGATGAAGGATTACTTCACGACAAGCTTCTTGACCTGGTTGACACCTTCACCGCTCACGCGGACGAAGTATGCTCCCTGGGCAAGACCGCTCACCTCCATACGCTTGGTGCAGTCGCCTTCGCATGACATGCTGTCGCTCATCACTGTGCGACCATTCATGTCGACGATTACAATCTGTACCTCGCCA